>JAAYBJ010000202.1 GCA_012730105.1 Candidatus Hydrogenedentota bacterium | reverse complement strand
ACGTGCCATCGCCACTGAAAAACAGGACACTGTCACCGACTTTCAGTTTGTCCTCAGGAACTTTACCAAAATAGGCGTCATTTACTTTCGGGCCCAATTCAGTTTCAGGACCGGGGCGGAAAGGAATTACAACCGTGGTTTCTGGAGAAGGACAAAACATGCCTAGTATCCAGATGGATAATAAACCGCTGTCCTTTGTCCATGGCGCATCGCCCACATTGGTAATCGTGTTCTCGGAGACATAATCTACAATGCTGGCTTTTGATACGCCGCCGATACTGGAATCAGGGGGTTCGTTTAGTCTGATGGTCCTGTCTATTTTCACTTTGAATGTGGTGCCGAATCGGTTGGATACTGTGGCCATATGGGTAAAGACCGCTTCATTTTGGCTGTGCGAAACAAGCGTAAAAGGTTCTGTGTCTATGCATGCGGGCGTTTGCCAATGTTCGAGATCAAAGGGGGCGTCTTCCGCAAAAAAAATAGAAAACTGCCCGCCCTCCGGGCCCATCCAGAATCGGTCTTCGCCTCCAAAAACATTAATATGCGGCTCGATTTTACCGGAAGCAATGAGTTCACGGTTGATCCAGCCAAAACTTTGCCCATCGGGGCCGGTGGCGGTGCTGGTCATAACGCGGCCCTGATATGCAGGCACCACCGCCACTTGCGCCATACCATCCTTACTTTTTAGAACAACCACCTCAACATAGTTTGAAAGGAATTCCACATCTTCCCGGAAGGAGGAAGCGCCCGCACCATAAACAGGAACAAACACAGCCACACAGAGAATAAACAGCAAGTACAGCATAGCATCCTTTCTTCTGCTCAATGGCAAAAATGGGTAGGCGCTTATGGCAAGCACAACCAGGAATAGCGGAATTTCACTTGCGATGTTTAGCTTATCACAAATATGATGATGATCAAAATCAGGCTAAAACGTATTCAATGGAGTGTGATTTTGTCATTTATTTCTGTTATGCTAAGCAATGCGCCGGCCTCGGAGACCGGAGTATCGTTATTCTCATGCAAGGGAGACCGGGTGTCAAAGTCTGTCCGAAAGATTTTCCCGGCATCTTCCTGGAAGAAATTAAGCACCAACAGAGAGGTTCAGGATTATGAACAAACAGTCTACTACTGGTGGCATGTCACGGCGTGATTTTGCCAAGGCATCCGCGGTTGCCGCGGGATTTGCCATTCTTTCCGGCAAGTCCGGGGTGGCGCAGGATACGGTGGATACGCTTAAGATCGGGCTGATCGGCTGCGGTGGCCGGGGCGGCGGTGCGGTGGTCAACTGCCTGACGGGAAATGACAACGTCAAGTTTGTGGCCATGGCGGATGTGTTCGAAGACAAGCTGGTTGCCCGGCGCAACGATCTGCGCAACAATAAAAACCCGAGGGTGCAGCCGAAAATCGATATTCAGGACGATCTGTGTTTTGTCGGCCTGGACGCCTTTGAAAAACTGCTTGCCACCGATGTGGACATTGTTATCCACGCCACACCGCCCTACGCGCGTCCCCAGCACCTCGAAGCGATTGTCGCGGCGGGCAAACATGTGTTTGTCGAAAAGCCCTTTGCGGTCGATCCCGTCGGCATCCGCCGCTGCATCGCCGCCGCCAAGGCCGCTGAAGAAAAGGGCCTGCGTATTGTGACCGGCCCGCAGCGCCGTTACCAAACCTCCTACATGGAAACGGTCAAGAGGCTGCAGGACGGTGAAATCGGCCAGATTCTTGCCGCGCGCGCCTATTGGAACGGCAGCCTGCCCTTCTGCAATGAGCGCGAGCCCCAGTACTCCGACCTGGAATACCGTTTCCGCAACTGGTACAACTATATCTGGACCTGCGGGGATAACATCGTCGAACAGCACGTGCACAACCTCGATGTCATCAACTGGGTTCTGGGCGAGCACCCGGTCAGCGTGGTGGCCTCCGGCGGACGCGCCTGGAAACCGACCGAGGAAAAATACGGCGACATTTGGGACAACTTCTCCTGCGACTACGAATACGCCAGCGGCGTGCATATGCTCAGCATGGCCCGTCATTGGAACAACAGCCAGAACGACGTGTTTGAAGAAGTGACCGGCACCAAGGGCAAGAGCGATTGCCGCAATCTTGGCAAGGATAGCTCGGACCCCTATGTGAATGAACATATCGCCCTGTTACAGAGTATCCGTGGCGAGCGGGAATACATCAACCAGGGCGTGCAGACCGCCGAAAGCACGCTTACGGCGATCATGGGCCGCATGGCCGCCTACACCGGTAAAAAGATTACCTGGGATGAGGCCATGAATTCCGATCTGAGCCTGGTGCCCACCGTGCTGGATTTCGCGCAGGCCTACCCGGTCGGCCCGATTCCCGTTCCCGGCGCCTGATATCATTGGATACGATACCGTCAAGAACCATCCCCCCTGAATCTTCAGGGGGGATTTTCTTTGACGGGACGCCGGTGGGATTTATTGCAGCCAACTGGTATTTTGGCTATTATATTCGGTGTTGGCCCACTCCACGGGTTTCCCGTTACGGAGGCTGGGTTTTTACGGGTGGACGGCGCCGATTTTTGGGGTTGGCAGTCGTGGGGTGTATTTGTTGCAGCATGGGTATTCGGGTGATATAATTACCGGTAGTTATACGATGCGGAAAAAGAGGCGAGGCTATGCGTAGTGTAGGCAGCCTGTACGCTTGAAGACACCAATTTGAAGGATAACCAATAGTTTTTCAATAGGTTGTGGAAGGATATGGATTAAAGCCATGGGCAATCACCAAATCCGAAAGGGGTTGAATCTTCCGCTTGCGGGCGAACCCCGGCAAATGGTTACGGCAAAAGAGGTAAACCGCATCGCTGTCATGGCACTGGATTATGTGGGCTTGAAACCCCGCATGCTCGTTCAGCCGGGGGATGCGGTGAAACGAGGACAGGCGCTCTTCGAGGACAAGAAGGCCGTGGGTGCGCTGTTCACGGCGCCGGGCGCGGGCACCGTTACCGATGTGCATCGCGGTGAACGACGCGCTCTGCATTCGGTGGTCATAGAACTGACACCGGGCGAGGCGGCAGGTTCACCGGCTGAAACGGACTACCAGTCTTTTGCCGCGTATAGCGGCGCGTCTGTGGAGTCCCTGACTCGGGAAGCGGTGCGCGACCTTCTCGTGGAATCTGGGCTTTGGGTTTCCCTGCGCACCCGTCCCTTAAGTCATGTGCCCCATCCGGAGAGTGTGCCCAATTCCATTTTCATTACCGCCTGTGACAGTAATCCCCTTGCGCCTTCGATGGATGTCATTGCCGAAGGGCGCCAAGCCGCGCTGGACGCGGGCGTCCTGGCCATGACCAAACTGACACCGGGCACAATTTATTTCTGCAAAGGCGCCGGCGACAAGCTTGCCCCCACCGTTTCTGCGCCCAATCTTCAAGTGGAGAACTTTTCTGGTCCCCATCCCAGCGGCACCGTGGGCGTGCATATTCACACGCTTGACCCCATCGGCTTGCGGACGACGGAACGCCGGCCTCGGTGGGATCACCTGGGATTGCATATTCATCTTCTGGATCCCGTGGGCGGGGCCAAAACGGTTTGGCATATCGGCCTGCAGGATCTGCTTTCCGTCGGCGACCTGTTTTTAAGCGGGAAACTTGACGTGACCCGCATTATCAGCCTCGGCGGCCCCGCGGTTAAAAATCCTCGTCTGCTCCGGACCCGGCTGGGCGCCACGCTGGACACGCTGGTGGAAGGGGAAGTGGAACCGGGTGACAATCGCGTGTTGTCCGGTTCCGTCTTCAACGGACGCACCGCGTCCGGGGAGTCCCTCGGCTATCTCGGTCGTTTCGCCAACCAGGTGTGCGTGCTGCGCGAGGGGCGTGAGCGGGAGTTCATGGGCTGGCTGGCGCCGGGTACGAACAAGTTCTCCATTAGCAGGCTGTTCCTGTCCAAGTTGGCGCCATCAAAACTGTTCGGCATGCATACCGGCACCAACGGCAGTCCCCGCGCCATTGTGCCCATCGGGCTGTATGAACAGGTGATGCCCATGGACATTCAACCCACGTACCTGTTGCGCTCACTGTGTGTGAACGACGTGGAACAGGCGGAAAAACTGGGCTGCCTGGAACTGGATGAAGAAGATCTTGCCCTCTGCAGTTTTGTGGATCCGGGCAAGACGGATTTTGGTCCGATACTGCGCAGGAACCTGGAAATTATAGAGAAGGAAGGGTAAGAGGCCCATGAAATTCCTCCGTACTTTGATGGACAAACCGGCGCCGCTTTTCAAGAAAGGCGGCAAACTGGAATTCTTTTACCCGTTGTACGAGGCGATAGATACCTTTAATTTTACGCCCGGCAAGGTTACCGCGTGCGCGCCGCACGTCCGGGACGCGCTTGATCTCAAGCGCCTCATGTTTACCGTGGTGATCGCCCTGGTGCCCTGCATGTTCATGGGCATGTGGAATGTCGGCTTCCAGGCAAATGCCGCGCTGGCATCCGGTATGACGCCGGAAGGGTGGCGGGGCGCCCTGATTGCCGCGCTAGGCATCGGTTTCGACCCGGGCAGCCTGTTCGCCTGCCTCGTGCACGGCGCCTTGTATTTCATCCCGGTGCTGATAGTCGCCTTTACTGTCGGCGGCGGCATCGAGGTGTTCGTCGCCATGCTGAAAAAACATGAAGTCAATGAGGGTTTCTTTGTTACGGGATTCCTGATTCCGTGCATTCTGCCACCCACGATTCCGCTGTGGCAGGTGGCGTTGGCGACGGCCTTCGGCGTGGTGATCGGCAAGGAAATTTTCGGGGGCACGGGCATGAATATTTTCAATCCCGCCCTGGTCACGCGGGCGTTTTTGTACTTTGCCTATCCCGCGCAGAATTCCGGCGACAAGGTCTGGGTGGCGGTCCGTCCGGAACAGGCTATCGACGGGTTCAGCGGTGCCTCGCTGTTGGCGCGGATCGCGGAAATTCCGCCGGATACGGCGGATCGCGCCTATGAGGCCGCCGTCAACGGCCTGGTCATCAACGGCAAGGCGGTGACGTGGATGGACGCCTTCCTGGGCTGGATTCCCGGTTCCATGGGTGAGACGTCAACCCTGGCCTGCCTGCTGGGCGCGGCGTTGCTTATTCTTACTGGCGTCGCCTCGTGGCGCATCATGGTGTCCATGGCCGCCGGGTGTTTTGGCATGACGCTGTTGCTGAACCTCGCAAACTCGAAAACGAACGAGATGATGAACCTTCCCTTCCATTGGCATTTTGTAATCGGCGCCTTCGCGTTCGGCATGGTCTTCATGGCGACGGAACCGGTTACCGGCACTTATACGCTTACCGGAAAGTATGTGTACGGTCTCGGTATCGGCGTCATGACCGCCCTTATCCGCGTGGTTAACCCCGCCTTCCCCGAAGGCGTGATGCTGGCCATATTGTTCATGAACATTCTGGCCCCTTTGATTGATTATGTCGTGGTGGCAAGAAACATAAACAGGAGGGTCGCGCGCAGTGCAGTATAGCATGAAATATATATTCGGCTTTGCGGCAGCACTCTGCTTCGTGTGCTCGATTTTGATATCCTCCGCGAACGTGGGTCTCCGTGAACGCCAGGAAATCAACAAGAAACTGGACAAGCAAAAGAGTGTGCTTCAGGCGGCGTGGCTGGTGAAGCCGGGAGAAAAGATCGACCGCGCCCGGGTGGAGGAACTTTTCAAGAACGTGCGTCCGCGGGTGGTGGATCTGGCCACGGGCAAGGTGCTCGAGGAGGTGGACGCCGAGGCCTTCGATGAGGAAAAGGCGCCGGAAATTCCGGCCCCGGTCAACAACGCCGGCATTCGCGAGATCAAGGAGCAGGTGAAGATCTATGAGATCATGGACGGGGACAAGGTGTCCATGTTCGTGCTTCCTATCGTGGGGAAAGGACTCTGGTCCACCATGCACGGTTTCCTGGCGCTGGATGCTGACACCCGCACGATCCGCGGCCTGACCTACTATGACCAGGCGGAAACACCGGGCCTGGGCGGCGAGGTGGTCAATCCCAAGTGGAAAGCCCTGTGGCCGGGCCGTCTTGCCTACGATGATAGTTGGAACGTGAAAATTGCCGTCATCAAGGGCCCTGCCGGAAGTGTTGAAGAGAATCCCCACGCTGTGGACGGGCTCAGCGGCGCTTCGCTGACCAGCCGCGGTGTCACCAATATGCTGCAATTCTGGCTTGGAGAAAACGGATTCGCGCCGTTCCTGAAATCGTTCAGGGAAAGCGGGAGGGCATAATACATGATATTAAATCAAAAACAACGGCAGGCGCTACTGGACCCCATTTTCAACAACAATCCCATCGCCCTCCAGGTGCTGGGGGTGTGTTCCGCTTTGGCGGTCACCTCGAAGCTGTCCACGGCGTTGGTGATGAGCATTGCGGTGATTTTCGTCACGGGCGGCAGTTCGGCTGCGGTCGCCTCCATCCGCAACAGTATCCCGCCGAGTATTCGCATCATCGTGCAGCTGTCCATTATCGCCTCCTTTGTGATCCTCACGGACCAGATCCTCAAGGCCTATGTCTTTGACATCAGCAAACAGTTGTCCGTGTTCGTAGGATTGATCATCACCAACTGTATCGTCATGGGCCGGGCCGAGGCCTACGCCATGCAGAACGGCCCCTGGCTCAGTTTTCTGGACGGCGTAGGCAACGCGCTTGGATACAGCCTCATCCTGGTGATGGTGGGCACCGTTCGCGAACTCTTCGGTTCCGGTTCGCTTTTCGGTTTCACCATACTGCAGCGCACTGCCGACGGCGGCTGGTACGAGCCCAACGGCCTGATGCTGCTGGCGCCCAGCGCCTTTTTCCTGATAGGCACGCTTATCTGGCTGCTGCGCATCTGGAAGCCCGAACAGGTGGAGGAAAACTGACATGGAACATTACTTGAGTCTTTTCGTCAAGGCCGTGTTTATCGAAAACATGGCGCTGGCCTTTTTCATCGGCATGTGTTCCTTTCTCGCCTGTTCCAAGAAAGTGACCAATGCCGTCGGGCTCAGCGTCGCGGTGGTTACGGTCATGACCATCACCACGCCCATCTGCAACCTGGTCTATACCTACCTGATGGCGCCGGGCGCCATGGCATGGATACACCCGTCCCTGGGTGATGTGGACATTTCCTTTCTGTATTTCCTCAGTTTCATCGGCGTCATTGCCGCCATCGTGCAGATTCTTGAGATGACGCTGGATCGCTATGTGCCCTGGCTTTACGCGGCGCTGGGTATTTTTCTGCCCCTTATTGCGGTGAACTGCGCGATCCTCGGCGCGGCGCTGTTCATGGTGGAACGCAGTTATGATTTCGGGGAAAGCGTGGTCTACGGTTTCGGCGCGGGTTTCGGCTGGGGCCTGGCAATCACCTGCATGGCCGGCATCCGGGAGCGCATGAAGTACAGCCAGGTGCCGCCTGCGCTGCGGGGGCTCGGTATCGCCTTCATGTTGACGGGACTTATGGCCCTGGGATTCATGTCCTTCTCGGGCATTCAGTTATAACCAACAAAGGAGACTTCCTTCATGGGCGGTCTGGTTACCATTGTCATGGGCGTGGTCATGTTCTGTTTTGTCGTTTTGTCGCTGGTGGGCGTGCTGCTGGCGGCAAAATGGAAACTGGTGGCCTCGGGCGATGTGAAAATACTCATCAATGAGGACGAGTCCAAGGCGCTTACCACGCCCGCTGGCAGTACCCTGTTGAACACCCTTGCGGCGAACAAGATCTTTGTGCCCTCCGCCTGCGGCGGCAAGGGCAGCTGCGGCGTGTGCAAGGTAAAAGTTCACGAAGGCGGCGGATCGCTGTTGCCGACGGAAGAGGCCCATATCAACCGGCGCCAGGCCCACGAACATCAGCGTCTGGCCTGTCAGGTTAAAGTCAAGAACGACATGAAGATTGAAATTCCGCCGGAAGTCTTCGATGTCCGCAAATGGCAATGCACGGTCCGGTCCAACCACAACGTGGCCACCTTCATCAAGGAACTGGTGCTGGAACTGCCCGAGGGCGAGTCGGTGCCGTTCCGCGCCGGCGGGTATATACAAATCGAGTGTCCGCCGCACACGGTGAACTACAAGGATTTTGCCATCGAAGAGGAATACCGTGACGCCTGGGACCGCTTCAATATCTGGCAATATACGTCAAAAGTGGACGAGACGGTAACGCGCGCCTACTCCATGGCCAACTATCCCGAGGAGTTCGGCATTATAATGTTGAACGTGCGCATTGCCACGCCGCCCCCGGGCTCCAACGGCATTCCGCCCGGTATCATGTCCTCCTTTATTTTCAATCTTAAGCCAGGTGATAAGGTGACCATTTCCGGTCCTTACGGGGAGTTCTTCGCCAAGGAAACGGAACGGGAGATGTGCTTCATTGGCGGCGGCGCGGGTATGGCGCCCATGCGTTCCCATATTTTCGACCAGTTCCGCCGGATCAAGACCCATCGCAAGGCAACCTTCTGGTACGGCGCGCGCAGCCTGCGCGAAATGTTCTACCAGGAGGATTTCGATAGTATCGCGGCTGAGAATCCAAACTTCACATGGTATACCGCCCTTTCCGAGCCGCAACCCGAGGACAACTGGACCGGTCTGACCGGCTTCATCCACCAGGTGCTCTACGATGAATACCTGAGCAAGCACCCGGAGCCGGAGGAAGTGGAATACTACTTGTGCGGTCCGCCCATGATGCTTTCCGCTTGCACAAAGATGCTGGGGAGCCTTGGCGTTGAAGAAGAAATGATCATGTACGACGACTTCGGGTGATGCCTGCCGCGCGCACAACTTTTAAAGAGCATAGGTCCTATACGTCCTATAGGACCTATACACTCCTTGCTACGACGTTCTCATGTTGCTGCATTTTTTTGTTAAATGGCTGCGGTTCCGCCCCCAAAGCGTTTACTCTGCATGGCGAGGCGCTGGGCACCTTCTATACCATCAGTATCGCGGAACCGCCCGCGGCCATGTCAGAGGCGAACGCGAAGCGTCTGGCTGACAGCGCGCTGGACCGGGTAAACCGGTTGATGTCCACCTACCTTGAGGATTCTGAATTAAGCCGTTTCAACCGGTATGAGGGGGCGGCGCCTTTTCAACTGAGCGGGGAAACCTACAAGGTTTTTGAGGCGGCCCAGACGATCGCCGAACAAAGCGGCGGGGCTTTTGATGTTACCGTGGGCCCCCTTGTCAATGCCTGGGGCTTCGGTCCCGAGGCGCTTCAGCACCCCCCGGATGCCGCCGCGATTAACGCCCTCCTCGAACGGGTCGGCTATCAAAAACTGACGCTGCATCCTGAAAATAAAATTTCCAAGGCGCGGCCCGACCTGTACTGTGATCTTTCCGCCATCGCCAAGGGATATGCGGTGGACGCGGTGACGGAGGTCTTTGAGGAGGCCGGCATCAGGAACTACATGGTTGAGGTTGGCGGCGAAATCCGGGTATCCGGGAAAAACGCGCACGGCCTGGACTGGACCCTCGGCATTGAATCACCCAAACCGGGTGTCCGGGATCTGCGTACCGCCGTTCGTATCGGGCAGGAGGCGCTAGCAACCTCCGGTGATTACCGCAACATGTATGAACTGGAAGGCCGTCTTGTTTCACACACCATCGATCCCCACACCGGTTATCCCGTGCCGCACGCCCTTGCCTCGGTTTCCGTGATTCATCCCTCCTGCATGTGGGCGGATGGGTATGCCACGGCGCTCATGGCGCTCGGCCCGGAAAAGGCCGCGGCCTTTGCACGGGAACACGACCTTGCGGTGATGTTGCTGGTCCATGATGCGGAGGCAAACCATTTCAGGGAGGTATCCACACCCCAATTTGACGTCTGCCGGGTAGAGCCTTCGGGTCAATGATTGTTCCGTGCTATGACGAAATGGGTCGGATTACAGGTCGTCGTATCGGAACTTTCGTAACCCCTCCCGGGCGATCCGTTCCTGGGTTTCCTTCAGTTTTTCAGGTGGCACATCCTTGACACGGTGCGCGATTTTCTTCGCGGGGGCGCCTGCCCAGATTTCATAGGGGCCCACCTGGGTGTCTTCGATCAGCACGCTGCCCGCGCCGATGATCGCACCCTCGCCGATGATGACGCCGGGATGGATGTAACTGCGGCTGCCCACCAGCACGTTGTCTCCGATGAGGACGGGCTTGGTTATGTGGGGCGTGAGCGCCCAATGATGGTCCGTGCCGTAAACGGTATGGTTGGTGTCGCGAATCACGCAGAATTCCGTTATGGCTGTATTGTCCCCGATTCGGACCAGCGCCTCCGCTTCGATAAGGCAGTAATAGCTGCAGCCGGAATGGTTGCCGAAAATGATTTTACCCTCGCCGTGGGCGCGCAGGATGACGTGGTCGCGGAATCTGCAGTAATCGCCCACCGCGACATGACCCTCAATGACAAGTTCCTTGCCCTGAAACCGGCAATGCCTGCCTTTCCTGGCGAACTTCAGCCCGTGCCGCCAGGACCGTATGCGGCGTATCAGTCTGTCCACTCGTGTTCTCCTTGATGACACCCGCCTTTGCGGCCCACCGGAGTTCGCAGGCAGAGCGTGGATTATTCCAGTTCCTCCTGGATGACGAACAGGGGTTTTCGCTGGGTTTCGATATAGATACGGCCGACATATTCGCACATGAGGCCTGTCACCATGAGCTGCATGCCGCTGAGAAAAAAGAAAGCGGCGATGACGGACTCCAGTTGCAGCAGATTGCCGTACAGAAGACGTATATAAAGGACGCGCAGTCCCATGGCAAAACCGGTTATGGCACAGAGGCCGCCCAGAAGGCCGATCAACTGCAGCGGCATGATGGTGATCGAAGTGACCATGTCAAAACCGGTCCGGAGGAGCTTGAACAGGCTGTATTTGCTGGCCCCGTGCCGCCGTTCGGCGTGGCGCACCTCCACCTCTTCCACCCTGCCGCCGAGCATGGCGGCGTCCACGGGCAGATACCGGCACCGGTGTGAAAATTGCAGCATGTTGTCTACGAGCCGGCGGCTGAAGCCCTTCAGAGAACAACCGTGGTCGTGAATTTTGAAACCGGTGACTTTTTCCGTGTAACGGTTCAGCAGCAGCGATATGGCCTTGCGGAACAGGCTGTCACGCCGGTTCACGCGCCAGCCGCTGACCATGTCGCATCCGTCGGCCAGTTTCGCGTACAGCAGCGGAATGTCCTCCGGAAAGACCTGCAGATCGGCGTCCATCATCAGCACGTATTCGCCCCGGGCGTAGGAAAATCCTGCATAAAGGGCGGCGCTTTGCCCGAAGTTCCGGGAAAGCCGGACCACGCGCCAGCGCTTGTCCTGTTCCCGAAAAGAACGCAGCATCTCCAGGGATGCGTCCTGGCTTCCGTCGTCCACCGCGATCACCTCCCATGGCTGCGCCAGTCCCTCAAGCGCGGCCGTGGTGCGCTGGTGCAGTTCCTGCAGGCCGGGGGCTTCATTAAACACCGGGATCACAAGGGACAGTTTCGGCGTGTCTGTGTTCATGCCATGGCTTCCTGAACTTATGGCCGGTCCTGCCGGCCCGGGCTTGCGTGATGCTGAAAGAACTGCGATTTATTGCTTGTGCATCATACCCCAAGATTCCCCGTCAAATAAACCCGGAGAAAATGCTTTTTCGGGCAGACCGGAAAGATCAGGCGGACCGGACCGATCAGATGGATTCCTTCCCACACCCAGGTACATTTAGGCGTGTTCTGTTTCCCTTGAAGAACCTGAGTAGCGGATCGGCCGGAAAGTGTTGTATACTCTGTTTTTCAGCACACATCACCTTTCCCTGAAACTTCAGGGTTACAACCATTTTCGAGGAGCCATGGAACCCGAACATCTTATAGAAGAAGGATTGTCTTTTGACGATATACTGCTGGTGCCGGCCCGGTCTGAATACGTGCCGCGCGATGTTGATCTAACCTCGCGGTTGACCCGCTCCATTTCCCTTAAAATCCCGCTGCTGAGCGCGGCCATGGACACCGTCACCGAGGCGCGCCTTGCCATTGCCATCGCCCAGGAGGGCGGTATTGGTATTATCCATAAAAACCTTACGGTGGAAGAGCAGGCCGAGGAGGTGGACCGGGTGAAGCGGTCCCAGGCCGGTATCATCACCCATCCCTTTACCTTGACCCCGGATCATAAGCTGCGCGACGCGGAGGCGTTGATGTCGCGCTACCATGTTTCAGGCGTGCCCATCACTGACAAGGGGGGCTACCTGCTGGGTATCCTGACCAACCGCGACCTGCGTTTCGAAGAAGACCTGGATGTGCCGGTTTCCGATATCATGACTCCCCGCGAAAGGCTGATTACCGTGTCGCCGGGCACGGATATCGACGACGCCAAGCGATTGCTGCACAAGCACCGCATCGAAAAACTGCCCCTGGTGGACGAGAACGACAAACTGGTGGGCCTGCTCACCATCAAGGACATCATGAAGGCCCGGGATTTCCCCAACCGCTGCACGGACGACATGGGCCGGCTTCGCGTGGGCGCCGCCGTGGGCATCGGGCCGGGTGAAATGACGCGGGCGGAAGCGCTGCTTGCGGCCGGGGCCGATGTGCTGGTGCTGGATTCCGCCCACGGTCACTCCAATCTGGTGCTTAAGGCGTTGAGCGAACTGAAGCGGGCCTTCCCGGAGTCACAGGTCATTGCCGGCAACGTGGTAACGGCGGATGCGGCGCGCGACTTGATTGCGGCCGGCGCCGACGCGGTCAAGGTCGGGGTCGGTCCGGGCGCCATTTGTACGACCCGCGTGATTGCCGGCGTGGGCGTGCCCCAGGTCACGGCGATTATGAACGTGGCCGCCGCCTGCAGGCAGGAAGGCGTTCCGGTCATTGCCGACGGCGGCATCAAATATTCGGGTGACATTGCCAAGGCGATCGCGGCCGGCGCGGACACTATCATGATTGGCAGCCTGTTCGCCGGAACCGAGGAAAGCCCCGGTGAGAAGGTGCTCTACGAAGGACGCACCTATAAACTGGTGCGCGGCATGGGTTCCGTCAAGGCCATGCAGAAGGGCAGTAAAACCCGCTATATGCAGTTCGAAAACGATGCATCGAAAATGGTGCCGGAGGGCATCGAAGCGCGTGTTCCCTACCGGGGCAATCTCTCCGGTTATGTATACCAGTTGATGGGCGGTCTGCGTGCCGCCATGGGCTATTGTGGTTGCGGCGATCTGGAGGCCATGAAGAAAGACACCCGGTTTATCCGCATGACCGCCGCGGGCCTGCGTGAGAGCCATCCCCATGACGTTACCATCATCGAAGACGCCCCCAATTACCAGATTCCCACCTGAGCGGTCATCCTGTAAGCAATGGAGCGATAATCCCGGAGCAGGAGAAGTATTCATGGAAGGCATTCGCAAACCGGTTGTAGTCTTGGATTTCGGGGCGCAATACAGCAAATTGATTGCGCGACGCGTTCGCGAGGCGCACGTATACAGTGTTATCGTCCCCTACAATGTGACCGCGGAAGCGCTGCGTGAGATGACGCCCTCGGGCATTATCCTCAGCGGCGGCCCGGCCAGCGTCCATCAGGACGGCGCACCCCACCCCGACCCGGGTATTTTTGAACTCGGCATTCCCATTCTGGGTATCTGTTACGGGACCCAGCTTTTCGCCCACCTGCTGGGTGGACGCGTAGCCAGGGCAGATCGGCGTGAATACGGGATCGCCCACCTGGAACATGGGCATGATTCGGAACTGCTGGACGGGATGAACTCGCCCACGCAGGTGTGGATGAGCCACGGCGACCGGGTTGAGGTCCTGCCGCCGGGTTTCGCCGCCGTCGGAGCCACTGAAAATTCGCCCTATGCCGCCATCGCGGACCCTGAGCGCCGCTTCTTTGGTGTACAATTTCACCCGGAAGTCGTGCACACCCCCGAGGGTATGCATGTTTTCATGAATTTTGTCCATAAGATCTGCGGGTGCGGCGACTCCTGGACCATGGGTTCCTTCAGTGATACGGCTATCCGGGAAATCCGCGAACGGGTGGGCGACAAGAAGGTGTTGTGCGCCCTGAGTGGCGGCGTGGATTCCAGCGTGGCGGCAGCCCTGATCCACCGGGCCGTGGGCGACAACCTGACCTGCGTGTTCGTCAACAACGGCATGCTGCGCAAGAACGAGCCCGAGATGGTGCAGTGCGTGTTCCGGGATCATTTCCATATCAACCTTGTCTATGTGGACGCGGAGGACCGGTTTCTGAACGCGCTGGCGGGGGTGACGGATCCAGAACAGAAGCGCAAGATCATCGGCGCCGTATTCATCGATGTTTTTGAAGAGGAAGCCCATAAACTGGGTCATATGGATTTCCTGGCGCAGGGCACGCTTTACCCCGATGTGATCGAGAGCCTGTCCGCCACGGGCGGTCCGTCCGCCACCATCAAAAGCCACCACAATGTCGGTGGCCTGCCCGATGAAATGCGCCTGGATCTGCTGGAGCCTCTGCGCGAACTGTTCAAGGACGAGGTGCGCGCTCTCGGGCGCGAGCTGGGGCTTCCCGAAGAAATCGTGTCGCGCCACCCCTTCCCCGGACCCGGCCTGGGCGTGCGTTGCGTGGGCGAGGTGACCCGGGAGCGGCTGGACACGCTGCGCGAGGCGGACGCCATCTTTATCGAGGAAATCCGCAAGGCGGGCCTGTACAATGATATCTGGCAGGCGCTGGTGTGCCTGCTGCCCGTGAAGAGCGTGGGCGTTCAGGGGGATGAACGCACCCATGAGGAGGTGTGCAGTCTGCGCGCGGTCACCTCGACCGATGCCATGACGGCGGACTGGTACCGCTTCGACGCGGAAACCCTGCGCCGCATATCAAACCGCATCTGCAATGAGGTCGCCCATATCAACCGTGTCCTCTACGACATTACGTCCAAACCGCCGGGAACGATCGAGTGGGAATAATTTCCTTCGAATGCAGTTCGGCCCGCATTCACCCTTGCCGGGAGATGCGGGCCGAATTTTTTCAAGTCCGGGCCGTTTCCCTTATGGCGCCGGAGCGGTCTCAGAAGCGGGGACCGGCGCTACCTGGACGGCCGGTGTGGATTCCACTGTAGGGGTGGGTTCTGCCGGTGTCACCGATGCCGGTTCCGCTGCAGGGACCTGTTCCGCTACCGGCGCCGGGTCGGGGATGGGCGCCGCCGGCTGTGTTTCATAGGACGCGTTGACGCGTTTAACCATTTCCATCATACCTGCGTGAATGGCCGGGCCTACTTCGGGTCCACCGGAATTTTCTTCGCCGTACTGATCCTTGCCATAGACGAAGGGCTCCTGCGTGTCCCACTGGGTCTTGGGAATGATGTATCCGATTTCGTCGTTAGCGAGCCCCAGGGTGAATGCCTGGCGCGCGAATTTTAATTTTTCCGTGCGCACGGGCGGCATTTCCACCGGGTCCAGTTCGAAGTCGCGGCCGGGTTTCGCCTCGATGCCGCCCACGACGATTTCCGGGTACAGTTCGCCGGGAACCGTGGCCACCAGGGCACTGCCCACGCGCAGCGCGTTTACTTCCGTCTTGGCATAGCCGCCCCAGTAATACCCGTCATGGATCAGGCCGAGCATGATGCCGTACTTGAAGTTGCCCGCCATGGGCGCGTAAAGGGTCTTGCCCGCCACGGCCAGCATTGGTGTTTCGTTCAGCCAGGCATCGGGTCCGCGCAACGCTTTGGCGGCCTCGATGGCCACGTTGTAGCCCAGGTGCTCCGCTTTTTCAAAAGAACTTTTTTCAATGATACCGGAGCCGTCCCGCTTGGGAACATCAGCATGAAGCGGGTTGGCCAGGCCGCCGATTTTTCCTTGGAAATAGAGGCAAATGCCGCCGAAGCCCTCCACACCATTGGGTTCGGGAACGCCCGCTTCCAGGCCGAGCCGCAGCCAGTGGGCGAAGTCGGAGGTCAGGTAGCCGTTGCTTCCGCCCAGGGCCTCGGGATGGTTGCCCCAGTTGACCAGGGTCGCGATGGTGGTCTGGGATCCCGGCCAGGTGAAGCGCCACAGGTTGAGGTTGTCATCGAGCACTTCGGGCTTGCGGGAGTCGTGAACAAAACCTTCCCTGGGCAGTTGCACAGTGGCGCAGTACATGTCAGCGGGCCGTAGCGCCGCGACGGCCTCCTCGATGGCCTCTATGGTCTTTTGCTGTATGGAGGCCATGTAGGACTTGTCATAGTTCAACACCGGAACGGGACCGCTCCAGATGGCCATGGTGTCCGGCACCTCGTGGGAATGGGTGGACGAAAAGATGATATGGTCGATATTGAGCGCGGGATTGACCGCTTTACGGATCGCGATACAGTCGTTGTGGTAAATGCCGATGGCGTCCAGCGTTACCATGACCACGGTGACCCCGTTGTTGCGCAGGGCGATGGCGCGCGTCCACTGGGGATCGTTGACACCCTTCGCGGGACGGTTGACGTTGAAGCCCGCGATCCAGACCGGGTCGAATCGGCCGTTGCCATTTTTGTCCACGTAGGAATCGCCCGACTGGGCGGCCTTTTCCGGGTCGTAGAACTTGAATTTCTTGTTAACCACGGAGAACAGCGCTTTTTGCCAGGGTTTGAGCGTGTCCGGCCAGATATCATATTCGCTGTTGTTGTTGCCGTCCACCCAGGTGTCATGAGCGTCGAAATCGATGGTAATGTCCCGTTTTGCAACGCCCACTTCCAGTTGTCCCGGCGCCTGTGACGGCTGGCCACCGGCCGGAATCATGAAGTCCAGCTCGTAGGAATGATAGGGGCCCCGGCGCATCTTGTAGATCCACGCGCCAATCAGGAGGACGAGAATCAGCAGTACGGTAAGGATTTTATGCCTGCGGATAAAAGAAGTTTCTGAAAACATGGGATAGTACTCCATTCTGGGTTGCCCGGCGCGATTATAGGCTGCCCTGAACCAGGGATACGGCGCCGGTTGCCAAAAAAAGGAACAAAGTATGGGTTATGGACCCCGCACGGCGGGAAAAAACGCCTGAAGGCCCTCTGGATTTTTTCCCGGAAAGGGCAGTAACAAGGCCACTTATGGTATCACATCTGCATGCCGTCATGAAAAGCAAAGGCGGGCGCCTGCAGGCGTGACCCGGTAATTCGTGATCTTGCGATTGTTGATTGCCTTGTGCGATACTCACAGGGAAAATACCGATGTATTGGCATATTGTTTTTGACAATAAGTGTATGAAATTAGTGTGACGCGGTCTGCGGGCAGAATCCGCGTGGGAGCCGTGCTTATGGTGGATTTACGCGAACTGCATGTACAATATGTCGTTGACGACCATGGCAATAAGTCGGGTGTGCTTTTGTCCCTGGATGCCTTCGATGCCTTGATGGAGGAATTGGAAGACCTTGTTGTTCTTGCTGAACGCAGGGACGAAGAAACCTTGCCGCATGAACAAGTAGTCGACGAGTTGAAACGAGATGGCCTCCTATAAAATTCGTTGGAAGTCTTCCGCCGCACGGGAATTGCGCAAACTTCCGAAAGATGTCATAAAGCGAATAATTCAACACGTTGAAGCGCTGGGGAGCGACCCTATTCCACCTGGAGCGCGTAAAATGGCAACCGTTCAGGGGGCGTTTCGCTTGCGAGTGGGTGATTACCGGATTGTTTATCGTGTCTTCGCCAATGAACTGGTAATAGAAGTCATACGGGTGGGTCATCGGCGGGACGTGTACAGCGGTTGATTCATTGAAATACATGTGAGGGAAAACCGGGAACAATTCCACTGCCCGACCTCTACGGGTTTCCCTATAGGATACTCCGCTGTTCGTTGTTCACTTTTGTCATGCTGGTGTTTACCCGCCAGACACATAGTTTGCGGATATGCCCGACATGCAGAGCAACGTAGCTTCAGACTTCCTGATCTCGACCTGGTTTGATGATGCTATTTCGGAATCCGTGTTGGCACTTTTTTACAGACCTCTTCGTATAAGCTGCAAGAAAGGGACAGACAACGAAATAGCCTATGGCAGCAAAGTACCTGTATCCTTGCGTTACGAATGGCTATTTCGTCATCAGTCCCTTTTTGCTCCGTCTTTTTATTTGTTTACAGGTGCCATACGCAATTTCGACGAGGCCAGGAAGTCTGAGATTGTTTCCAAGGGGAGTGTCAGAATAATCTCGTTTCCGGTGTTTCCCGCGCACAACATCCTGTCTATGATACGCGCCTAACGGCATTCCGCGAAGGTATTGTACAAGGCAAGCAGGTTTTCCAGGGGGACGCGGGCCTGCACGTTGTGAATGGTGTTGAACACGAAGCCGCCGCCGCGCCCGAAGATGCGCACCCGCTCGCGGACTTGGGCCGCCACTGCGTCCGGCGCGCCGAAAGGCAGCGTTTGCTGTGTGTCCACGCCGCCGCCCCAGAAGCCCAGGCGGTCTCCGTACTGGTCCTTCAGTTCCTGCGGGTCCATGGCGCAGGCGGAACACTGAACGGGATTGAGGATATCGAAACCGGCCTCGATGAAGTCATCGATGAGCGCGCGGACGCTGCCGCAGGAATGAATAAAGGATTTCCACGGGGTATTTTGGTGCATCCAGTCGTTCACACGTTTGTGGAAGGGCAGGTACAGGTCGCGGTACGCCTCGCGGGAAATGAAGGATCCGTGCTGGGTGCCGAAATCGGTGCCCGTGGCGAAAATACCGGTCACCAGGCCGCCCACGATCTCGTGTATCTTTTCCAGGTTAGCCAGCGCGATATCACATTGGCACTCGAAGACCTCATACACATAATCCCGGCGGCAGAGGGTGCTGGCGTACCATTCCGCCACGTCGCGGATGCCACGGGGATGGCGCAGCCATTGTCCGGGTACCAGCGCGATGTCGCCAAAGGCCGTGCCGCCAAAGGAGCCGATGACCGCCTTGTCCGTGCCGGCCAGGCGTTGCGTCTCTGCCCGGTACCAGTCCAAGTCCGCCTCACTGATAAGTGTGAATTCCTGCAGATTGTCTTCAACATCGAGTTTGCTGTCGTCAATGGGTTCCTGACGGATGATGGTGTCGAAATAAAAGCCGTCTTTCGGCATGCGTCCGCAGGGCTGCAGGGAGGTGTCCCCCTCGGGATACATGAGAATGTCGCCGTTGGCCTCCGGCGCCGTGTTGAACGCGCCCGGCACCAGCACCGGCGTGCCATCGAAGAGGCGCCATTCCTTCCAGCCTTCATTGCGGAAACCGAACATGTTGCGCGGGCCGCCGATGCCCACCACGTCCACGCCAAGGGCCTCCTGAAGATCCGGCGCGATTTCGCCGAGCATCTGGTACGGCTCTACCACCTTGACCGGCGTTCCTGGCGCGTCCAGACCCAGCGCTTGTCGCAACAGGTATACCGAACTCACATGCATCCCCGTGACCGCCGTGGCGCCGAGGTCCAGCGGCACGCGATCCGGTTCCTGGTGGTTTAACGCGGCTTGCACACGTTCGCGGGAGGTCATAGGCATGGAATATTCCCTTTATTTCTTATTGTGGCCCTTGTGGGGACATTTAAAAGAACAAGATGGAATCTTACAAGGAAGATATCACGCGGCAAAGCGAATAACTTCCACTTCAACACCTTTCTCTTTACCGGCTTCAGCCAGGCGCAACACCTCGCGGGTGATTTCTTCCGCTAAATAATACTCACCGCAGTTGCTGCATACTTCCGCAGGCACTTCTTTAATGACGATTACCGTGCCCCCGCGTTCAAGTGTTACGGTTACTTTTCCGGGGCTGGTTTCGCCCTCTCTACATAGCACGCACTTCATTTTTTCTTCCTTGTCTTATACCCGTCTTCCCATAAATCCAAAGATGGTACATATACGGTTATTATACGGGCCGTGTCTGATTCTGTGTCAAAGCCAACGACTACATGCAATGTTATGTCTTCGTAATCGCCACACATCAAAACGCTTGGGAAAGGGGTGTCGTTATCGTACTTGGCAATGAATTCACCCTTCTGCACAACAGAGATTACCGCGTCTGCTCCTATTTCGCGTTCAAACATACGCTGAACCGCATGAGCACTGAACTCAATGGAGGTATATTTCAAAGTTGAACTCTCCCACCATAACAGCGGTCCACTATTGAGAATAAAACACTAAAATAGCCCCAAACAAATAATATATGTTAACACGGACACCGTGTTCACATTAATAGTTTTCCACCTTTCGTATTTGGCTCTCCCCCGTGACAAAATCCACGGTGACGGTGGCGCCGTTGGAATAGGTAGCGCGCTGGCGTCGCCGGCCTTCGTCGAGAAATTCGTGGCTGACCATGTCTTCAAAGGCGCAGTGGCGTGCCCAGTCGGCCGCTTCAAGGGTGCGCGCGACCTGGGCGTCATCGGCGCCGGGCCACAAATAGGGCAAGCCCGCGTTCAACAGGCAGTGTAACCGTCCGGAATCGCCTTTGGGAATGCCCCAACCGCCGTCCTCGCCCATTTCCCAGGGCAGCAGAATGGAATCATGGTAGACCAGGCTGAAGAGAGGCACAGGAATGCCGGTGGCGTCGCCGCCGCCAAGGTTCGGATAGGTGGGGTAGGGGCCGTGGTGCACAAGATCCAGCGAAGGCGCCAGGTAGTCCACCGGCTCCTCTGAACTGACGACATAGCCCCGGGCGCGGAGCAAGTCGAAACATTCGCGGCGGTATCGGGCGCATTCGGAGCGGGTCATGGGATGGGCCGGCTGGGCGCTTTCCTCCAGGGGCACCACGGAGAACACGTCGAGATAGGCGCCGCGCACGTTGATCGCATTGGCGGCGAAGAGGTCATGATTGCGCCGCACATATTCGGGCGCGAAACGGGCGTTCAAAAAAGTCTGGGGCCCGCCGCACCAGACGCTGTGCAGGTCGCGGGTGCCGTCCCGGTGCGTGAGCGTCAGGCGCTCATCATAGGAGACCGCGTTCAAATAGAAATCCCGATACTGGTCATGCACGGCAAAAAGGTAGTTCATATTCGCGCAGGCGTCGGCCAGTTGTCGCAGGCCTTCCCAGCCCCCCTGGATTTCGCCGACCGGCATGACGTCGGGGTGGCCGTTGTCATAGCCGTAAAAGCCCCAGCCGTCAAGATGGACATAGGCGGCGTTCACGCCCTTCGCTTTCAGGCCCTCCAGTTGTTCGCGTAACTGGTCGAAGGTCTGCAGGCTGTGGTTGGCCTCGACGCGCTCCTTGTTATACAGCGAGGCTTCCTTTACAAAGTGGTATAACGCGCCCAGATGAATAACCGGCTTGCCGATTACCTGGTCGAGGGCGGGCGTACGCGCCAGTTTTTCGCGGAGCGACACGAATCGGCCGCTTTCCTTCATGTAACGCCGGTAGCGTTTTGCCATTTTGACGTAATCGAAAGCATCGTCGAACACATAGCGGATGGTGCGCTGGTACTGAAGTTTTCCCAGGCTGCCATACCAGCGCGGTGCGGCCACGGTCGGCCCGCCTTTCAAATGTTTGTAAGAACCGCCTGCGTCATCGGGGGTTTCCAGGATGACCTGCACGCCCGCGCTTTTCCGGATATGGCCCCACCAGCCCATGTAAAAGGAACGGGAATTGCACAGGTCCGTGGCCTCGATGTGCTGGGGCCAGTCGCCCGGCAGTAGCATGCCCTGCATTTTTGGAATAACGGACAGCGTGTCCGGCGCGCTGTCCAGGAGGACCGCCTTGGGCCAGTTCAGATAAAGCAGGGTCTGCGCGTCTTCCCGGGCGGCAATGTCAATCACCAACTCCGGCCCGAACAGACGGAAGGTGCTGCGCAATTCAAAACCGGGCAGGTTGGGGAAGTCTTTGAAGGTTACAAGCATGCCGATGCTGCAGCCAGTATGGAAGGCTTCCGCTGTGATGGAGGACGCTGAGGCCAGGCTTGCGTTCAGGCCTTCAAACTCCAGGTCGTTGTCGTCCGCCGGGAGAAACTGCCAAGGCGCTCCGGGCGTGTGCACTTCCAGGGTCAGGGTATCGCGCGCCAAAGAGAGTGCCAGGCCTTCGCTATGGAGCAGCCAGGCTTCCGGTGTTTCCTCGAAACTGCCTTCCGGCATGCGCGGACGGTCCGCCGCTTCTTTCCACAGCCATTGCCGCACCGCGTCAATGGCGTCATAGCAGGCATTGAAGGCCGGTTCATCGGCGATGCCGCCGTCCAGCATCCGTTTCAGTTCCGCCAGGCGTGCTTCCTTTTCCGGTTGCAGGGCCTCGGGAACCGTGACAGCCCCGAGTCGTTCCACGTGAAACCGCAGAGTTTCAACCCGCGGCGCCAGCGCCTCGGGGGTTTGAAGCAGGGACAAACATACCACAAGAACACTGAGCATGGACCGGTCCTCCTTGTTGTGCATGGAACAGCAATGGCGTACCCGGCCCTTCGCTTTTACCAGTGGACACGCCGTATAGGTGGCCTATCCGCGAAGCCGGCGCGGGTTGCCGTGTTTCTTCGTCGTTTGAGTCCTTAAAGTCCCGTATGTCCTTTTGTTACTCAAACGCTTTCCCCAAACACGATACACCCGAGGCCCCCCACTGTACAACTAGAACCGCTTCTGGTAGGTGTGGCAATAGGGGCGCCCGTTCTTCTTGGTGTAGTACCGCTGGTGGTAGTCCTCGGCGGGCCAGAAGGCGGCGGCCTTTTCCACGGTGGTGGCGACGGCATACCCTTTCGCTTTTAGTTCTTCAATCAGCTTCAGGGCGGTGTCACGTTGCTTGTCGTCTAGATAAAACACCGCCGAGCGGTACTGTTCGCCCCGGTCCGGACCCTGCCGGTTGACCTGGGTGGGGTCGTGAATTTCGAAGAAACGCCTTGCAAGGGCTTCATAGGTGGTGGCAGACGGATCGAAAGTCACCTCCAGCGCTTCCACGTGGCCGGTATCGCCTCCGCATACCTGTTCGTAGGTGGGCTGTTCCGTGCGGCCGCCCGTGTAGCCGACCCGCGTGGCAATTACGCCGGGCTGGTCCTGAAAGAGGAACTCCACGCCCCAGAAACAGCCCCCCGCAAACACGGCTTTTTCCGTTTTCATGTCGCTTCTTTCGTTCACTTCGGGTTTGAAGGTCAGGGAAATGGAATTGACGCAGTGTCGTGTGTTTCTGGGGGTGAACCCTTCCCCCAGGAACACGTGGCCGAGGTGGGCGCCGCATTTCGCACAAAGGATTTCGGTGCGCCGGCCGTCCGCGTCAGGCGCGCGTTTGACCGCGCCGGGAATCTCATCGTCAAAGCTGGGCCAGCCGCAGCCCGCGTCAAATTTGGTATCCGACTTGTACAGGGGCGCGTCGCAACGGCGGCAGTGGTAGTCTCCCGTCTCCCAATGGTTATAGTACTTGCCGGTGAAAGGCATTTCCGTGCCCTTGTGAACGATGACGCGCTCTTCTTCCGGGGTGAGGTTGCTGGTGTTCTCTTCCGCGCAGACATACAGCATGGACACCAGGAAAAAGTAAATCAAAAGGTGTTGCATGGATCGCGCTCCTTTACGCTCCTTGTTTCATGTATGTTGTTTAAGATTTAGCGTGTTGAAGTTCGGGGTTCTCGTCCTGCTTGCTGGTCTGCCTTGTTGTGGTGCAGGCATCCTGCCTGCCCAATGCGCAAGGCCTTTGCGCAGGCAGGATGCCTGCACCACAAAAGAGAAACCTTCCCTGGTGGTTCAGGGCTCGCTCCAAAATGGAAAGTAGCAGCGGGCGGGATACGCCGATTCAACTTCCTGTTTTTTATAGCGGCTATGGGCCGATGATTCAGTAACCTGTATAACCAGAAAATCCTATGTTGTATTCCGGAAAAAGTGCGGCAGGAAGCACTTTTCAAGAAGGCTAGGTATTGTTATGATGGAAGATATGAAAACAAAGAATCCAACCAACAGGAATGTTCTCCCGGCCGAATTGTTTATGGACAAGGCCCTGCGATATCATGCCGAAAAGGAAGACCCTTATGACTGCACCAGAAATTACCCCGGCGTTGCTGGCCAAGTATGACCGGCCCGGCCCGCGCTATACCAGTTATCCCACCGTGCCGGAATGGACTGATGCCTTCGGCGGCAGCCAGTATCGGGACGCGCTCAGGGAAGCCGCCGGAGCGGTCGATGCGCCCCTGTCTCTTTATGTGCATATTCCCTTTTGCGCGCAGCGTTGCGCCTACTGCGGATGTAACACCGTCACCGCGCCCGTTGAGCACAAGGTGTCCCGCTACCTGGAGGATGTCGAAGCGGAAATCAACCGCGTGGCGGCGCTATTGGGCGGGCGGAAAACCGTCACCCAGTGCCACTGGGGCGGCGGCACCCCGACCTATCTCGACGAGGCTCGGATGCGCCGTCTGTTCCAATCGCTCACGGACCGTTTTGCTTTCGACGCCGATGCGGAAATCGCCGTGGAAACCAATCCGAACGCCGTGACCGACAGCCAGCTCGAAACGCTGCGCGGGCTGGGCTTTAACCGCATCAGTTTCGGCGTGCAGGACCTGAACCCGGAGGTGCAGCGCGCGGTGGGGCGCTGCCAGACTCCGGAGCAGACGGAGGCCATGTTGGCCCGATGCCGCGCCCTTGGTTTTGGGGGCATCAACATGGATCTGATCTACGGGCTGCCCCTGCAGGCGATGGAGCCCTGGATGCGAACCATCGAGCAGGTGGCCGCCATGCGCCCTGACCGCATTGCCGTGTATAGCTACGCCCATCTTCCGTCGCGTTTCGAGCATCAGCGTGCATTGGACGGGCTGCCCCGGCCGGACACGGCGGAGAAGTATGCCCTCTTCGCCGCGGCGCGCAACCGCCTGATCGAAGCGGGCTACCGCCCCATCGGCATGGATCATTTCGCCCTGCCTGGCGACGAACTGGCGCGGTCTCTGGACAACCGCACGCTGCACCGCAACTTCATGGGCTATACCGTGCGGCAGGCCCCGGATCAGATAGGCTTCGGCGGCTCCGCCATCAGCGAGGTCGCCGACTGTTATTCCCAGAACACCAAGGATTTGGACCTGTATCACGAAAGCCTCGCCAAGGGGGAATTCCCCGTGGAGCGGGGCATGGCGCTGTCCCGGGAGGACGTGATCCGCCGCTGGGTGATCCGGCGGCTGATGTGCGCCTTCGAAGTGGATCTCGCCCAGCTGAACGGGCTCTTCGACATTGACGGAGAAGCGTACTTCAGTAAGGAGCGCGCCCTGCTCGAGGCCTACCGGGACGAGGGCATGATCGACCTGCAGCCGGATTGCTGGCGCGTCACCCCCCTGGGCGCGCCGTTCATCCGCAACCTGTGCATGGTCTTTGACGCATATCTGAAAAACACGGGCAAGGCGCTGTTTTCACGGACGATATGAGCCCCAAAAGAGCGACCACGCGAGAAACTAGGCGAAAACACAGACACAGAAGAAATATTCCTCCTATATCTGTCCTGCCCGTCTTACTGGTCCAACATGTCCTACTACTCTTTTTTCGCGTGGTTCGTGTATATCTTGGTCTCAGACCCTCACGCTTCTTCCAGCCTGTAGGGCTCGCGCATGTGCCGCTTGAGGTGGCCGTTGGCCTCGTCATCCGTGAAGCGTTCCGTCTTTGGATCCCAGTGCAGTTTGCGGCCGACCCAGCGGGTAATGTTGATCAGGTGACAAAGGGTGGTGGTACTGTGTCCCACATGGACCTCGGTGATGGGTTTCTGGCGGGAGCGGATGCAGTCCAGCCAGTTTTGCATATGATCCTTGCTGACTTCCAGGTGCGTTTCGGACGCGCCGATGGGATCCTGAACAATCTCTTTCGGCCGCGCGTCGTACTTATTTCGGTCTATCATGATCTCGCCGGCATCGCCCACGAAGACGCCGCCGCCCGCAGGCCCCTTGTCGTCCAGATGCACCGTGACGCCGTTGGCGTAGCGGAAAGACACGGGCGCCCAACCGCCCTCGCCTTCGGGCCAGAGTTCCACGGGCCCGTCATTGTCCATGCCCAGCGCCCACTGGATGAGGTCCAGACCGTGGGGACCCCAGCCGGTCACTTCGCCGCCGGAATAGGGCCGGTAGGAAATCCAGCCCAGCGGGCCGCGCTCGTCCTTCTTGCCGTTGCCGCGCGGCGCGTACAACAATTCATGGTAGGGGCGCGGGTCGGTCTGGCCGCACCAGAAATCCCAGTCCAGCCCTTCGGGCACGGGCTGCTCGGACAGGGTGCATTCCCAGGGGCTGGGATAGTTGTTGGTATGGACAGTGTGTATCTTGCCGGCCCGGCCGTTGCGCACCATTTCGCAGCCGATGCGGCAGGCTTCCATGGACCGCTGCATGCTGCCGGTGGTGACGATGCGCCCGTGCGTCTCCGCCGCAGCCACCATTAACTGGCCTTCGCGCACGGTCAGGCACATGGGCTTTTCGACATAGACGTCCTTGCCCGCCTCGCAGGCGTGGATCGTGTTCAGGGCGTGCCAGTGATCCGGCGTGGCGATCATGACCGCGTCCACATTGGGATCCTGCAGCAGGTCGCGATAATTCCGGTAGGCCTTCGCCTTGGGGAATTTGGAGAGCGCCCGGTCCAGCCGCGCCTGGTAACAGTCCGCAAAAGCGACCAGTTCCGCGCCGTCCCGGGGGTACTGTCCCATGAGGCTGCTGCCCTGGCGACCCGGCCCGATCACGCCTACGCCGATGCGGTCGTTCGCACCTGGGTTTCCCTGCGCGGCCAGAATGCCCGACGGCAGAATCAGGGGACCCGCGGTCAGCGCGGCGCCGCTCCCGAGGGTTTTCTTTAGAAATGAACGGCGGGTAAGGGGATTATGATTAGACATTCTATAGACTCCTGTGCGGGTTAAAACATGAGTTGTTATTATGGTGCGTTGAACCCTTAGATTGCAAGCAAGCCGCGGCCATTTATGCTGTATCAACAGTTGTTTTATAGTAATGAGTATTGTATAGTATGCGACATGCTCAAAGGAGTGTTCAGTTCATATTCAACAGAGGAACCTGTCCCATGAAAAAGAAACTGCGTGTCCTGATCGTGCTGATTATTCTGGGTGCGGCCGCGGGTGTAGCCCTGCCGCTGCTGAACTTGGCCATGCCGCTGCCGGCCAGCAAACTGGCCACCCTGAAACCGAAAAGCCCCGACATGGCTTCGGCGCTGCATGTGCTGGAAAAGAAGTGCGTGCATTGCCATACCAGCGAAGTGCAGCTGCCGTGGTATGCCAAGTTGCCCGTGGCCAAACAGATCATCGCACATGATATAAAGGTGGGCACGGATCACAGTGATTTTATCCGGGAATTCTTCCCGGCCAAGCCCGGCCCCGTTTCGGAGGTGATGCTGTCGAAGATCGAATTCACGACGGTAAACCGGACCATGCCGCCGCCGCCCTTCCTGCTCATGCATTGGGACCTGTTCATGAAGGAAGCGGATGACCGGGCGTTGCTGACCTGGATACGCCAGGAACGTGAAAAGCACCATGCCACGCCGGGCAATCCGCCGGAAGTCATGCAGGCCGCGCTGCAGCCCCTGCCGGACACCGTGGAAGTGGACGCGAAGAAAGTGGCCCTGGGTGAGAAGTTGTTTAACGATGTCCGCCTTTCCAAGGACAATACGGTTTCCTGCGCGACTTGTCACGACGTTGACAAGGGTGGCGCGGATCAACTGCCTTTCTCTAAGGGCGTTGGTGGTGCGGAGGGTGACATCAATGACCCGACGGTGTTCAATTCCGGCTTCCAGTTTGCCCTGTTCTGGGATGGCCGCGCGGCGGACCTGGAGGAACAGGCCGACGGTCCGGTGAACAATCCCATCGAAATGGCGTCCAACTGGGAAGAAGTGACCGCAAAACTGAACCAGGATGCTGCCTTCACGCAGGAATTTCTCGCGGTGTATCCCGACGGCTATAAGAAAGAGAATTTTGTCGAGGCCATCGCGGAGTTCGAGCGCACCCTGCTTACCCCGGCGCCCTTCGACGCCTTTTTGAAGGGCGACAAGTCGGCCCTGGACGATCAGCAGAAAAAAGGCTATGAACTGTTTAACACCCTGGGATGCTACACGTGCCACACGGGCGTTATACTCGGCGGGAAATCCTATGAAAAGATGGGGCTGCGCGCTGATTATTTCGGTGACCGGGGTGACGTGATCAAGCGGGACTACGGCAGGTTTAATGTTACCGGCGACGAATATGATCGCTTCCGTCTGAAAACGCCGACCCTGCGTAATGTTGCCGACACCTTCCCCTACATGCATGACAGCACGGTCGAAACCTTGGAAGAGGCCGTGGACGTCATGGTCAAGTACCAGGTGGGCAAAACGGTGACCCAGGAAGAGAATCAGGCGCTTGTGTCGTTCCTGCATTCCCTTACGGGCAAATACGAACCTGGCGCGGCCACGCCCTCACTTTTACAAAAAGCGGTGAAATTCATGGAGTCGTTCAGTTGACGCCATAGGCCGGTCGCGTGGAATCACGGTCCGGTTACGGAATATCTACAAGCGGGAAGGCGAACGCGCCTTCCCGCTTCCCGTTTTTGCGGCATATGCGGGGCTTTTGCCTGGAATCAGGGCCGGCCGCCACTGTAAAAAATACACGCCAGATAACCGGCCCATTGTATATAATGAAGCCATTACCTGTTTTTTCGTTGTCCCGCCGAGGCCCGTTCAAAAAAAGGAGAGGACCTATGTATTTCCGCGTAACCGGATTCTTAATGATGATTATGATGGTCCACGGATTCGCCTTTGCGGAAGCGGATATCCTTGAGAACGAGTTGCTCCGTTTTGTCCTGGACGGCAATCGCGGCGCTTACACTCTGGAGAGCAAAGAACCCGGGCTGCCGGGATGCACGGGAAGTTTTGGCGAGATGGTAACCGTAGCCCCCGGTGAGGCGGTCGGCGCCAATTCTCTTGTCTGCGCCTCGGGCGGTTGTTTGTTTGCCTTCACACTCAAACCCGGCCGCCCGTTCCTGGAGGTTGCGGTATCGCGCGCGTCCGACGCTCCGGCCCCTCCTTCGGGCGTTCTTGAAACGCCTGTTTTTGTGACCGCATTCAACACGGCGCCGGAAGAAATTCGTATACTGGGTTGCGACGGCCTGAAAGACGGGACCGCGTCTCGCGCGGGTTACACCTTCCTGGCGGCGGCGGGACCGGACGGAAAGGGCGCTGTAATCACGGGTTGGCTGACCCAGAACCGGGCGAGTGGCATTGCCCTTTCTGAAAACGTGGACGGTAAGCCTGCTTTGCGCGGCCGCGCGGAATATGGGCTGCCCCGACATTTGCCCAAATCGGGCGAGGCTTTGGAATCCTTTGCGGTCGGCCTCTTTGCCGATCCCCTGGCTGGACTGGAAGCCTACGGCGACGCGATTGCCAAAGCAAACGGTATCATCCTGAACAAGCTTATTCCCTCGGGATACTGCACCTGGTACTCGCAACCCCACGGCGGGGCCTGTGACCAGAAGAATCTTGCCGAACTGGCCGCTTTTTGCGCGAAACACCTTGCCCCCTTCGGGTTCAATGTCATCCAGATCGACGACCAGTGGCAGTCGGGACGGGCGCGTCCAAAGGAATCCAGCGGGCCGCGCCTGGGCTTCCTCGAACATCACCCCAGGGGGCCTTATCGCGACGGCATTAAGCCTGCCGCGGATACCATCCATGCGCTGGGCATGACGCCGGGCCTCTGGTTCATTCCCTTCGCGGGGGACCCGGCGAATGATCCCGCCGCCGCACACCCGGAATGGTTTGTCAAAACCGCCGGAGGCGATCCCTATTATGTCTATTGGGCAGGATGGAGCCTTGACATGACCCATCCCGGCGCGCGGGACTATGTGCGCCAGGTGACGCATCGCATCATGAAGGAATGGGGATTCAACTACATCAAGATTGACGGCCTGTGGTCCGGCATGGCCACGACCTGCCTGTACCCGGAGCCGGATTACCGTGAGGACGACCTGGGCGGGGCCGTTTTCGCCGACCCGTCCAAAACCAACATTGAAGCCTACCGTGACGGGCTGGCATTGGTGCGCGAAGCGGCGGGGGATGACGTGTTCATTCTGGGCTGCAACATCGCCCAGAACATGCGTACCCTCGGCGCGAGCATGGGACGGGTGGACGGCATGCGGGTCGGCCGTGACATCGGCGCGGACTGGGGCAACATCCTGCCCTGCGTGGAGATGGGTTCGCGCCTGTATTTTCTCCACAACCGCGTCTGGTACAACGATCCCGATTGCCTTATGCTGCGGGAGCCGCTCACCCTGGACCAGGCCCGCGCCTGGGCGTCATGGATTGCGGTCAGCGGACAGATGAACCTGGTCAGCGAGTGGCTTCCGGGGTTGCCTGCCGAGCGCCTCGATCTTGTTAAACGTTCCATGCCCAACCACGGGTTGAACGCCCGTCCCCTGGATCTCTTCGAAAATGGAACGCCGCGCGCGTGGCTGCTTTCAAAAGGGGAAGGCGCCGCGGCACGGCATATTGTGGCCGTGTTCAATTGGGACGCGCAAAAGGAACAGAAGATAAAGGTGCCCCTTGCCCGGCTGGGTACGGGATCCCTCTCCTGTTTTGAGTATTGGAGCAACCTGCCTGTTGCAACGGGAGGCAACACCATAGAATGTGTGCTGCCGCCCGCGTCCTGCAAGATTTTTGCCCTGCGACAGGTGGTGGATCATCCCGTGGTTGTCAGCACGTCACGCCATGTTACGCAGGGCATGGTGGATCTACTGGAAGAAGAATGGGATGAATCCTCCCGGACGCTATCTGGCGTCAGCCGGGTCGTAGGCGGCGACCCCTATGAACTGCGTATCGCGCTGCCGCCGGATGCCATCTATAACGCTATCACTCATACCGAATGCGAGGGGGGAATCATTGTCACCCGGTCCGTACAGGATGCTGTGGCCCGGGTCCGTATTGAAAGTGAGACAAGCGCACCAGTAGCCTGGCGCCTGATATTCTGAGGTGGGCTTTGTCTACAACCCGCTTTGAATTCAAACAAATCCCCGGAATTTGTGGAATAGAAATGTTGGAAGAACGCCGGTCTTACCCGTTTTTACCTTGTAAATGAGGTTGTATTCTCCCAGGGTTTGTGATAGACTGTTGCTTACTTAAAATTGATAATGGGTCTCAAGAGCATACAATTGAGAAAAAACAGGTGTGTTTGTTCAACGGGTTATCAGGGAAGCGTTTCTAGAAAGGGAAAATGTTATGTGTACAATGCGACGACTCGTCTCGACAGTAGGAATACTGTTACTGGCTGTACCAATGGTTGTAATCGCGCAGCAGCCGACCAGTTATTCGCCGGTGGCCTTGACCGAGCCTTTTGAGGCGGTTAAAACACGCATGGAAGCCGCGAAACCGGAGGTGATGCAGCGGCAGATGGACCTTCTGGAGGAACGGTATGATCTTAGTGACAGCCCGATACCCGGTGTGGCCTCCGCAGGCCGTGGCAAGCCGGTCCAGGGTGGTGTCCGCGTGAAACTGCCTGAAGGGGTCAGTTGGGAAGATCTGGCGAATATGACTCCCGAGGAAGTCAAATCCAAAGACCTGTGGCCCAAGGGCTTTTTGCCTTTGCCGCATCCCAACCATGCGGATGGCGGCATGGTGTTTCCGCAATTCCAAATTGATGAAATCAACCGCCAGGAGGGCCGCGACCTTACCCGCTTTGACATGGATCTGGATATGCCCGAGCATTTCCTGCCGGAATTTCCGCCGGCCATCTACCTGACAACCCGGCCTGATTTGGGCGATGTGTCCCAAGGCCAGACCGTGACGTTGATGAACTACTATGAAATGTTCAACGGTATTCTGAATCCGAAGCAGCTCGAAGGGCTTCGTTTGCTGGTTACGCCCTTCCCGCAGCAGCAGTTCAACCAGACCGAAGACCGGCGATCCGCGCTGCCCAGCCGCGGCGTGACCTGTTTTGACTGTCACGTCAACGGTCATGCCAATGGCGCGACCCACCTGGTGGGTGATATCCGCCCGCAGGAGCACCGGCACCGGCTGGACATTCCGCCGCTGCGCGGTGTGAATGTACAGAGCCTGTTCGGATCGCAGCGCGCTCTGCGCAGCATCGAAGACTTTACCGAATTCGAACAGCGCGCGGCTTATTTTGACGGCGACCCTGTCATAGCCACCAAGAAAGGCGTCAATGTGATTGAACGCGGCAGCCAGGCTCATTTCATGGCGGAGTTCCAGTCCATTCTGGATTTCCCGCCAGCGCCCAAGCTGGACCTTTACGGAAAACTTGATCCGGAGAAGGCGACGGAGCAGGAATTGCGCGGCGAAGCGCTTTTCATCGGCAAGGCAAAGTGCGCCGAGTGCCATCCCGCCCCTTATTATACCGACGGCACCATGCACAACCTGAAAGCGGAACGCTTCTTCAATGAGCAGATGGTCAACGGGCGCAAGGCCAGCGCGGACGGTCCCATCAAAACTTTCCCCCTGCGCGGCATCAAAGAATCGCCCACGTACATGCATGACGGCCGGTTGCTGACCTTGGCCGACACGGTTGAGTTCTTCAATCTCATTCAGGGATTGAAACTTACCGGCCAGGAGAAGGAAGACCTGGTAGCCTTTATGCTTTGCCTGTAAATCCGTTTTGCTGACACAACCGGGCCGGTCCGCGATTGCCACGGGCCGGCCCGGTTTTATTTATGGCGGGGAAAGACGGGATTAATGGCGCGAACGGCTACCGAAGGCCGCCAGCACCATCAGGCTCGCGCCGATGAGGAGCAGGTCGCCCAGCGACCGCCTCAATCCTTCCGGCGTCGGCATTCCGGGGCTGCATTCACAGGCGCCGCCGCAGCAAGAATCTTCGATTTCCCCTTCACCATAGACATAGGCGGCAAAGGTGACGCTCTTGCTGATCTCCTCGCTTTGGACCATGTTGTCCGGCAGCACGTTGGAAAGGAAGCAACTGCCCTCAATGTTATAATCTTGATTGCCGCGTACGAGAATGCCTTCCACAACACCGTCCAGGGCGTTGAAGACTGGAGAACCCGAGTTGCCGGCGTAGTCATCCGTGTTGGCGGTGAAATAGCCCCGTGAACTGTTGTCCCGCACCAGGGTGTTGGCGCCGAAGGCGATCTTCTTGGGGAGGCCGGATGGGTGGCCGATAACGCCCACGGGTGTGCCCACCGCAACCGATCCTTCCGTCCGCAAAGGCAGCGCCGCCGCCACGGTTATGGGGCGGTCCACCCGGACGATCGTGAAATCATGGGTGCTGCTATATTCGCGGGCAATGATTTCCGTGCCTGTGTAGATTTGGTCGGCGTTGAACGTAAGCACGGGCGTTGTCGCGTCCTGCATGTCAAAGCCGAAGACAAAACGTGTGGAAGACAGATCTCCCTCCCCGATGCAGTGGCCGGCTGTCGCTATGATATCGTCACCGACTTTAAAACCGGTGCACCAGGCCGCGGTAGGCTGGTCGGCAAAAGGTTCTCCCGCGCAGGGGGGATACCCGCTTATCTCGTAGGCATAAGCGGCCAGGGTATAGGTGCCGTCGCCGTTGTTTGTAAGCGCATAGGAATCCGTCAGGGCACAGGTGGCCGCAGCCCAGGCGAGCCGGTCCGGGTCGGTTTCCTGGTAGACATCGATGCGGTCATCCGTACCGTAGACCACTTTGCCGCCGCCGGGCAACGACTTCTGATCCCAAGGCACACGGCTGAGTTCGGTCCGGCCCGACCACTGGCCAGTTGCTGTTCCTGTGTCTCCGGTCCACGCTGTCGGCATCAGGATCATGCCGCAAAAAAACAAGAGTAGCGTGTAAACCGCACGTTTTGAGAAAAACCGGTCAGCGCCGTTTGGTGTCGACATTGTTTTGTCCTTTCAGAACAGGGTGACAACCTGTTTTTGGGTTGAGTACGTCCGGGAAATACTAGCACATAAGCGTTTGTTTTTAGTAGTCTCTCAGCTCGTAGCCGCGATAAAAAACAAGAAGTTGAATCGTTGCATGGATGCTGTTTTGGAGTGCGCGAGCCATGCTTGCGCACTCCAAAAGATGTAAAACATTGGGTTTTGGGCAATGCCCGTGTTGGAAGTATAAAGACATTTGTTTCCGGGAAGACCGTTTTATGCCATAATAGACAGGCACGGTTGAAATATAGGTTCATAAAGCCGGGGACGTTTGGCGCCCGTTGAGCGGGGTGAACCGCTTTTTGAACGAAAAAGGTTTCATAGGTTTGTTAAAAAGGGTTATCCCCGGCGGTTTTATGTACGTTACCGGTATGTGAGCGTGCCTTATGCTTAAGCCGAAAATGAATGCGGCCGGAAGCACAAAACGGACAAAACGGACAAAACGCATGACACCGACGCGCGTGAATATTTTACTGGGCGTGCTGCTGGTTTTGTCTCTGGGATTCGGGTTGCACCAGAGCTTTGCCCTGAAACGTCTTCAGGTCGTTGCCGGGCCTGAAATTTCACAAAAGGCCCTTGGCAGTTCTCAAGGCCGGCTTTTTGCCTTCGGCCTAGACCGTTCAGGGCGCGGCGGCGAAGACGACACAGAAGACAATGATACGCCGGCGGTAGCGACGGGCACGGAATTCGGATCGGCGGACGGCGAAAAAAGTGCGGTTGGAATGGCAAAATCATCGCAGGGAAAGGATGTTTCGGGAAAGGAAAGCACGGGCGCGAATTCCGCTTTACAGGTGGGCACCGGGAACGGCAAAGAATCAGCCGTCGGCGCTTCCGGGGGGTCCGATTCCAGCAAACGCCGCCGCACCGGGGGCAAGGCAGGGGGACAGTCCGCAAAACAGGAGGCCGAACGCGCGCAACGCACCGCAAAGTCCAATTCCCTGGTGGTCCAGGCCCAGGACCTGATGAGGACCGGACAGTATGACCAGGCGGAAGCGTTGTTGCAGCAGAGCCTGGAAGAAGATGTCCAAAACCAGTCGGCCTGGCAGCAAATGGCCCGTCTTCAGCATAAAATGGGGTATACGGAAGCGGAAATAGACACCTACCTGCAGTGGATGGAGGCGAGCCCGGCCGACGCGGCCCCCTATTATAAACTTGCGTCCACCTACGCGGCGCTGGGACGCGATGATGACGCGCGATACTACATAGGCGAATATGAGGCGCGCTCGGGCAACGAGGTGACCAACTATACCCTTTCGGCCTCCCTGTACCGCCAGATTGAGGACCGGGAACAGGAGGGGCGCGTATTGTCCCAATGGCTGGCGGCGGCGCCGGAATCTGTGGATGCGCAACAGGCCTGGGCGGATTATAATCGCCGGACAGGCGGTTATGATGTCGCCTTGTCCCAATACGAAGCCCTGGCGGCCGTTATGCCGAATAATCCCATGCTTTACCGCCAGATGGGCGACATTTATCGCCGGGTGGGGGACTACGCGCAGGCACAGTCGAATTATGAAGCCGCTTTGAATCTGAGGCCCAGCGACATCGACACCCTGGGCAGGCTGGCCACGGTGCACATGCAAAACGGCGATTATGAGGGCGCCCTGGGCGCCTACAGTGAAATCATCGCCCTTGAGCCCGGCTCGAATGCTGCGGAAAACGCGCAGCGCTACATAAACAATATCGAACAGCAACTGCAGTATAGCCAGACTGTTTCCGGAAATTGAGCCTGTGCGGCGGGTTAGCGTTTATACCCCCGGCAGGGGAACGGTGATCCCCGCCTGGGGCATCAAATAGCACGTCGGATGCGCAATGCCGGCCTGCCGGAAATGTTCCCGCGCGCGCGTCAAGGCGGATTCCAGGGTGTCGGCCTTTTCCATCCGCAGCAGGCCGGTATCGCTTTCGGAAAGTTCGGAGATCAGGAGGGTCCGTGGTCCTTTCTCCAGGGTGGACAGGGCGGTCTGGCCGTTGATATCGGCCTGTTCCCGCAAGGCGGCGATGACTTTTTCCGGCTCCCCCATCTCCAAATAGCGCCGGTAACCCGCCCCGCCGAGTCCTTCCGGCGCGGGCGCGCGCAGAATGACGCGTCCGTCGGGCTTCAACGCGGCGCAGGCGTTTACCAGGGCCTTGTGGCTTTGAATGAAATTGGGCGCGTCATCGATGGAGGCGATCACGAGGTCTGCCCGCTCCCGAATGGGCACGCAGAAGACCTGCGCGGCAAGGGTGCATGCGGCCCGGTGCGCCGCGTCCAGTTCTCCGACATACAAGCCGCCGATATCCCCCGTTGCGGTAAGCACGGTATTGACGATGAAATCCGGGGGGTGCAGCCGGGCCGCTTCCAGCAGGTCTTCCGCCACGGGGTTCCCATCCAGCGCCGCGATGCGCACCCGGGGGTCCAGGCGCGGTTCCGTCGGGTGCAGGTTCAACGCGTGGTTGTGCGCGATGGTTTCGGCTCCGGCGAGGCCGGGCACCAGGGCCTTGCGGCCGCCGCCGAACCCGGCAAAATAGTGGGGCACCACGGACCCGGTCAGAATGAGCCGGTCACATTCGCAGGCCTCACGGTTCAGGTATACTTCCGTGCCCCGTGCTGTCCGCCCGGCGTATGCCAGGTCTTTCGGGTTCCGGGCATCGTGATTGCGGCATCGTTCCCGGAACCGTTCATAAACGCTCGAACCCAGTATGCGGCATTGTTCCTCCGCCGTTGCGGGCCGGTGTACGCCCAAGGCGAAGAAAAACCAAATGTCCCGTTCCGCAACCCCCTGCTTTTCCAGGAGGCGGAGCAGTTCGGGAAACAGCAGGTGCAGGCCCGCCTTCCGCGACGCGTCGGGCACGGCAATGGCTACCCGGTCGTGGGAACGAAAGCGCCCCATAGCGGGGCCATCCATGCCGACGGGATGTTCCAGTGATTCCCGGAGCGCCGCGACCGGATTCGGGAGGGGTTCCAGCGGGTTCGGAACCAGCGTGTCCAGCAGGCGCGCCCAGGGAGCGAGGTCTTGCAGGGTTTCCCGGTTGATTGGAAGTGTCGTGCTCATGGCTTCTCCGGCGCCTTTGCGCCTGCGCCCACCTTGCTGGCAATACGGACTAGTTTCTGAACTTCCGCCTCGGTCAGGTGAATGCCGGGGAGGGCGGCGGACGGTTGCTGTAAAAAAACCTGGAGATAGGCCGGCAAACCGGGGTGCTTCCGTCCATCAAGCAGTTTCCAGAAAGCCCCGAGCGTTTCCGCATTGCGCAGTGCCGGAAAACGGGCCGGCTCCCGCAACATCCGTGTGAGCAGGGCCGCGTTTGTTTCCCCTTTAAGTCCGGCCAGGACGGCTTCGGCCGGGGCAAGATTCTGCACCAGCGCCTGTTTGCCGCCCGGCAGGTCATACTCGCGCGTTAGGACGTTCTCCAGCAATACCGCCTGCTCCGCTTCCGTTGCCCGTGCGGCCAGTTCAAGGCAGGCCCGCGCCGTCTGTTCCAAATCGACCGGCGCCCCCTGTCCGGGCAGGACAGTCAACACCATTTCCAGCGCCGGGCTTGCCTGTTCCGGTTGCGCATAGATGGCGAGCATGTCCACCACTGAAGCTAATGGCAGCGTCTCCAGGCGGCTTTTACCGGTGAGGGACAGGCGGCGGCCAAGGGCGGTCCAGGGAAGGCCGGCTCCGGAAACGTGTACCAGGAAAAACAGCCCGGTGGCCATTTTATCCGGCCCCCCATCCAGGAGGAACCGGGTATAGGTTTCGATGCGTTCCGGGCTGGCCGGCGTCTTGCGCGTGTTCAGCAAATCGCACAGGCAGTCCCATGCCAGGGTGAAGGGAACCGGCACGCCCTTTTCCGGTGGGAAATTCACCAGACGCTGCCCCTCGACCACACGTTCCGGCAGGAAATTTCCTGTGGGAAAGTTGTCCGCGGGATAAAATTTCCCGCCTTCCGAAACGAGCAGCAGGATACCTGTGCTTTCTTGATCCGGCATCCACGTGGCGGTGGTGAGTCCGTCAAAAATAAGCCGGTGCAGCCCGGTTTCCGGGACGCTTTGCTTTACAAGCATCAGGACTTTGTAGGGAATCAAGGGCGGCGGCGCGCCCTGTTCCATCCGTCGAACATCCGAAGGACGCAGGGTATGCGAGATTTGCTGCACTTTTACGTGGGCGATGGCGTCAAAGCGCCCGGCAAAGACGCCCGCAGGGTGCTGGGGTGATGCGGGCGTTTCAGCCCGGGCCCCAACCAGGGCAAGGAGAAGGACTCCAGAACAGGCTGCCAGGGCTTTCAGCATGGGAGAACACTCCCATATCCGGCTGTTCGGGCTTGGCCCGCAGGGTTCTTAAAAATCAAGGGGGTCTTCATCATTGTCCCCGGGGTTCATTTGATTGTGCAGGCAGATGCGCCAGACGAGGGCGAAAATAAGCAGGTCTATCAACACGAGGGGGAGGTCTGTCGCGGAATAGCCCGCGAGCGTGACGGCGCCTCCTCCTTCCAGGAGGACCGAGCGCAGTTCAATCAGCATATACTGGAGCAGGGCGACTGCGAGGGGAAGAAGGGTCCACTGGAAAAAGCGTCCCAGCGGGGCCAGCGCGGTGGGCAGCTCGCGCCATTCGAGCCCGCCCCAGAACATAATGGCGCCCCCCACGGGAATTGTTGCCATATGAACCGCGAGCAGCAGCAATTCAAGCGTTGCCGCCACATCCGTCTGTTCCGCCTGCATCAGGCGTGCGCAAATGTCCGTGATGGTGACAAGCAGCAGGTTTAGAATTAGCCAGGGAATGAAGAATCTGCGAAGGGCGTCGTGCCAACCCTTGTATTTCCAGAGGGGCCGGGCAATTCCTGCGCCGAGGGCGGCCAAAAAGACCGCCTGCACGGCGCTGGCCGTTACCGCCAGGTACAGGGTCAGCGCGAGGCGCAACAGCGATGCCGCGGGCGCCGGCAGGACGGGGGTGTCGCCACCGCCCAGGAGATGCGCCAGTATCCTGTAAACGGCCAGGATCGCCAGGCTGGACAACAGATAGAGGGCGACAACGCCGGGCTGACGCCGCAGGTCGTTGACCGCCTCTTTGAACAATTTTTGCATGGCTCTACTGCCTCTCCAGCGCCCTGATGAGCGATGTCGCGGCGGGTGCCGCCTTGACCCTACGCTCTCCATACCCTATACGTATGCGTGTTACCGTCGGGCATATTGGCGTGCGCTGTATGTCCTGCCGTTGAAACGAAGGTATTATACGCGCGCGGTGTGCGGCCGGCAAAGCGTCATTCCCCCACAATATACCCCTCCTTTTCCAGGGCGGCCTTCATCTCGGACCGGGAAAGTCCCTGGTACCGCAGTGTCTTGTGGGGGTCAACCGGCGTCACATGCTTGTGCCATTGCCGCTGATGCTCAATCTCCGCTATTACCAGCGGGTCGTCCGACTCCACGACATGATAGGTGCGCAGCCGGACCTGTTTCGCCGTGCCGCACCAGTCCCGCAGCGTGATCAGCACGTTGTCCGGGAGCGGGCCCCGGTTATGGTTCAGCAGAAAGGAGATGAACCCATCCGCGGGATGCCCCTGCTGCATGGCATGCAAAAACGCGTCGCGCGTCAGCTTGTAAATAATGACGGGCTGCTCGCTGACCCGGACAGCGAAGGTGTCCAGGGGGGTGGTGAGCAGGGGGTCGATATCCTGAAGGGCGGCGGCCACTTCATAATTGGGCTGCACCACGATGCCGCCCGACCAGGAAGGATACTGCTCGCGCAGGGCGGTGGGGATTTCTCCGGACAGCAGGGCGCGTCCCAGCAGGGTGATCTGGAAGCAGGGAGTGTCCCCCGCGTATCCCCGGGCCGCCACACCCAGCCAGTAGAAACTTTCTTCCAGGGCGCGCGCCAGCCGTGTTTCCAGGCGGCCGCCGCCGCCCGGCGCGACATACTCGTAATGCGTTCCCGTCGACTTGAGCGCCGGCGCTGCCGACTGGTCAGAATAACCGCGCGCGTAGGCAATGAAATCCATGATGGAATACCAGGCGTCCGGGCGCAATTCCTCGAGCGCCTTTTCCAGGATACCCCGTGCCGGGGCGATATCGCTTTGGGAAGTCAGCCAGTCATAAAGTAGCCGGTGCCGGTCCAGCCGGTCCAGGTCCACAAGCGTTTCCACGTCGCCCGCGCGCAGCACATTGTCCACCCGCGCAATCCAGCCGAGTCCTTCCGCGGCCCACAGGCACGTGTTTAACGAGGGCTCTTCTTCGTCGGAGCGGATTTGCTCCAGCCGCCGCCGGTCCTCGCGGAAAAGTTCCCCGTCGTTGCGCAGGCGCGCAGGGCGGGCCGCGATCGCCGCGACCACGCGGCAGACAGTTTCGGAAAAAATCATCCCCTCCGAACGGGTCGCCTCCACGTCGTCGCGGAACTCCTTCAATTTTGGTGACGCGTCCCGCGAACGTTCCTTGTTGGCACGGTAGTAGTCCCGCACTTCCTTCAGCAGCGCCACTGCCCGTACCAGCCGCTGTTCCCCGTCGAAACGGAACAGCTCGAAACAGGCGCAGCCCGCGAGCAGTTCCGATAGCGCCTGTTCCGCTTCGTACTCGGAGCGTTTATGCATCGCGTAGATCTGGGAGATGGACAGGATCCCGTCCCGGGACTGCCACAGCGCGTCAAATAGGTCCCGCGCCCGGGGTGAAAAATCACACCCGGCGACATGGTGCAGGATCGAATCGGGCTGTCTGTACAGGCGCAGCAGCACCTGCTCCGCCATGTCTTTCTTGGAGAGATCGGCGTCAAGTTCCAGTCGTTCTTCCAAGGCCTGCAGGTCGAGATCCGGCAGGGACCGCACGTGCTGCTTGAGTGCGTCGACATCCCCGTGGCTTTCCAGGCCCACCAGAATGCGCTTCATTGCCTGGAACCCTTCCGGCACAAGGCGGATGCGGGTCAGGTCGGTGTAGAGCAGCTTGTGGTTCACATCCACCAGGTACTCGATTTCCTCCACGGGCATATCGAGCTTCTTCGAAAGAAAACGGGGCGTCAGTCCCGTGCGGCTGTTTTGGGCCAGTTCCTTCGCGATCAAAAACGCGGCGCGGCCCATCCCTTCGAGCGATGCCAATAAACTCGCGCTGTGCCGCATGGTTATACTTCCTCCTGCCGGAATACGGAAACCCCGGAAAAATAATCCTACATTATATAAAATAAAGGGATTTTTGGACAAGTGCGGGGATCGTGTCCGTTGCCGGCCCCGGGTGCAGGCACCGTCGGGCCTTTTGTCCTGGACGCGATTAAAGTACAAAAAGGGCCAACTGCGGCGCCATTAAGCAAGGTGTCTTTTTTGTCCTTTGCGTCCTTTATTTCTATTCGATTCTCCCTGAAGCCTTTTCGTAAAGAACTTCTTGTTTTTTCTGATAGCATATTTTCGATAATCTACCAACACAGGCATTGCCAGCAACCCAGAAAGAATACATTCTGAGTATGTTGTTCACACTTCAGTGTGCGTGTTAACACAAAAGTCGTGAACAACTTAGCACGCTAAAGCGTGAACAACATACGGAACTTCTTGTTTTTGTTGACAGTAAATTTTCCATAAGGTACTACGCTTCGTCCGGGACTTCGCCCGGAAGAAGTGGCGCCTTTGGCGCAACCGAAACGCAGCATCTCAGTCAGAAACAAACACGTGAAACACACCCGTATCAACGTATTT
>JAAYBJ010000201.1 GCA_012730105.1 Candidatus Hydrogenedentota bacterium | reverse complement strand
TTCAGGTTACGGCGGCATGCGCATATCTTAAAAACTGAAGTTTGTACTCCCGCAGAATCCTGGCCCTCACGTGGCTTCGTTTCACCCGCAATGACATAGCCTATCTAGAGCCGTCATTGCGAACGAAGTGAAGCAATCTCGACTTTCCGAACACGCTTTAAGAGACAAAATTACCCTGCGACGGCCGGGCGGCATCACGGAACAGGGTAGAAAGTAAACGCGTTTTCGTGGTACTATGGGCATATCCCCGTTGCGGGAAACGGGCCAAAACACATCGCGCCGGGACGGTTCCCCGGGCGATGCCCCGTCTGTCAACCGAAACCGCCTGATATCAACTTGGGAGCAAGCGACCATGCAGCCGATCAATCCAGAAATTTTCCGTGAATATGACATCCGGGGCATCGTGGGTGAAAATGCGGACATCAACGAGTCCGTCATGGAACGCCTGGGCATGGCCTACGCCGCCTATCTGCGCGGCAAGAAAAAATACAACCGGGTGGTCATCGCCCGCGACGGGCGTCTGTCAGGCAAAACCCTCGCCAACGCGGTCATCGACGGCATCACGGCCTGCGGCATTAATGTGATCGACCTCGGCATGGCGCCGACGCCGGTGCTGTATTACGCGCTGAACACGCTGGAAGTGGACGGCGGCCTCATGCTGACGGCAAGCCACAATCCCAAGGACTACAACGGGATGAAGGTGGCGATAGGCAACACCACCATCTACGGCGCCGAAATCCAGAAACTGGGCGCCATCGCGCAGAAAGGCGTATTCCCCCTGTCCGGCAAGACGACGACCATCACGCGCATGAATATTTTTGACAAGTACATGGCCCGCATCCGGCGCGGCATATCCCTGAAACGCAAGTTGAAGGTGGTGGTGGACGCCGGCAACGGCGTGGGCGGTGTCATCGCGGTGCCCCTCTATGAAGCGCTCGGCTGCGAGGTCATCCCCCTGTACTGTGAGGTGGACGGCAATTTCCCGAACCACCATCCCGACCCGACCAAGAAAGAAAACCTGCAACTGCTCATCCGGGCCGTAAAAAAGCACAAAGCCGACATCGGCATTGGATTCGACGGCGACGTGGACCGGCTCGGCGGTTGCGACGAGCAGGGCAACATGCTGGCGGGCGACCGCCTGCTGACCCTCTTCGCCCGGGCCATCCTCAAGGAGAAGCCGGGCGCGACCATCATGGGCGAGGTGAAATGCAGCCGGAGTTTCTACGAAGACGTGGAGAAAAAGGGCGGCAAGGCCATCATGTGGCGCACCGGCCATTCCCACATCAAGGCGGCCATGAAGAAGTTCCACGCCGAACTCGCCGGCGAAATGAGCGGCCACATCTTTTTCAAGCACCGCTGGTACGGCTTTGACGACGCCATTTACGGCGGCGCGCGCCTGCTGGAACTGCTCGCGGCGGGCAAAAAACCGTTGAGCGCCCACTTCGCGGACATCCCGGAACGCTTCAGTACGCCGGAATTGGAGTTCAGTTGTCCCGACAGCAAGAAGTTCGACGTGATTAAGAAAGCCACGGCCTATTTTAAGGACACCCTCAAACTGAACGTAGTGACCATCGACGGGGCGCGCATCGAATTCCCGGACGGCTGGGGGCTGCTGCGCGCGTCCAACACCGCCCCCAAACTGGTCATGCGTGTGGAAGCGGACACGAAAAAGCGCATGGCTGAAATCGAAAAACTGATACGGGACCAACTGGCCGAACTCACCGGCTGAAACGCCCTTCCGCCTCCCCGAAAGTGACGCATGTTTCGTTTGCCACTGAAACTGATCCTCTACCTGGGTTACCTGGTCGCGGTGGCCGTCATCGCGGGCACGCTCGTATACCGGGCGCGCCGTTTTGAAGGAACCGTCATCATCGAGCGGGGCCGCGCGGAACACTGGGCCGTCCGGCCGGCCTCGAAAGAAGGCGGCCTCTTCGCCTTCGCCAACCGCGGCATGCCCGCCGAAGTCATCGGCTTTGACAATCCCCGCGCCGTCATGACCCTCCTCGACGGGCGGGATTCCTATGTGCCCGTGGAACTGCCCTTCACGCTGGCCTTGAAGAATGTCGAAGTGCTGCAGGAAGGGCCCATGCTAGACGAACTGGAGGCGCTCCATTCCGGGGAACGCTTTCCGCTTAACGCCACTGTCGGCATGACCACGGACATCCCCGAGGGCAAATTGCGCGTCCTGGCCGTGGAACCCTGGGCCGGGCTGGTGCGGGACCCGCGCGGCACGCCCTTGGCGCTGGCCGCGGTCAGAAAAGACGGGCAGGACTGGCAGCCCCCGGTATTCATCGCGCCAGAAAGAGCGGCACGCCCGTTGCCGGGCGTATTGATAAAGTTCCGCGCCTATCCCAACGAAACGGCCGCGCGGGAAGCACTGCCGCAGAAAGCGCCGCCCGCCCGGGCCCTCCGCTGGGGCGTGCACGAAGACAAGCGCATACACTGGTTCGACGGCCTCACCCCGGGAACGGGCGTGACCACGGCGGACGGCACGGAATACACCCTGCTGGACGCCGATGCCAAGGGCGACCGTATCCGCGTGGAAAGGAAGCATGCCTCCGGCACGGTGGTGGAAACGGTCGCGGCGAACGGAGACTCCAAAGATGGGCTGATCACCTTTGAGCGCCATGACAATGAAATTGTCATCCTGCTACACGCCTGGCGTGACGGCGCGGCGCTGGCCGCGCCCTGGGTCGCGGGCGAACGCCAACCCGAGCAGCTAGTGAACGAGGGGAACACACTCTCCGTAAAAGGACCCGGAAATGCAATGCTGGAACTGCGCCTTGACCAGGCGCTCCTGCGGGCCGTGCCCGTGCCGCCGTTGCCGGACGGTCCGAAAGCCCTGGTACTGGACACGCCCGCCGGCGTCCTGCGCCTGCGCGAAGGTATGAGCGGCCAGGTCAAGGAAACCCGCCTGATTTACCGGCGCCGCCGCGAAGCGCCCCAAGTGCGCTACGCCCTGCGCGCCTCCTTCGGGAAGGAACAACCCGCCGTGGAATTCACGCTGGACCCCGGCGGCAAAAAACGCATCGAAGGCTGGCAGGTCGTTCACGATCAGGACAACCCGGAAGCGGCGCGGCTTGCGGCCTTGCGCGTGCGGCGCATTCCCATCAGTTTCGGCCAATACCTGGCGGCGCTATTGTTCTTTGCCGGTGCGGCCGGCTTGCTGGTCGTGCGCTTCGGCGTCCGGCGCCCCCTCCCCGCCGAAGCCCTCCCCTTTGAACCCGACCAGGGCTGGACC
>JAAYBJ010000200.1 GCA_012730105.1 Candidatus Hydrogenedentota bacterium | reverse complement strand
CTTTCGACGGCTTCACGGATGGCGAAACCGTGAATATCCGGATCTGGGTCAAGGTGTTGCAGTACAGCGAACATCCGGGAGACAGTCTAACCGTCACAGCCGGCGGTTTGGCACCCGCAACGCCCATCAACTGGAACCTTATCAACACGTGGCAGGAGCTGCGAATAGACGGCCTAACAGCTGCAGCGGATACAGATCTGGTGATACGTGCCGTCACGCGCACCGACATGTCAAACTATCAACCGACACTACTGCTGGTAGGTGCGGTACTGGTCGGTACTCCCCCGACTGAACTTTCCGACAGGTTGCCGCTTATGGGATATTCCTCCAATTTCAGCTCGCCGGACTTTATCTTGAAGTCCGTCTATCCGGTCGAAGACACGGGCGTATTCGATGACAAGCCTTGGGAGGATACCCAAAACCGGTTCGCCCGGCTGGGCGGTCTGACCCGGCCCCGCATCGCCGCCAGTATTCGTCACGACATCGTGACTGAGGAAGAGGGCGAGGGGGAAACGGAAGGCGAAGGGGAACCGGCCCCCGAAGGCGAAGGGGAAGTGGAACTGCAGGGTTACGTCCAGTTCCGCTATGGCGACGAAGGCCTGTGTTGCCCGATAAAATTTCAGGATATGAACTTTGCCTGCAGTGAGCCGGATTGCGAGGGATACCGCTACTGGGATGTCGGCGAGTGCACGCGGGTGTCCATGTTCATCCCACCGTATTTGCTCGGTTCGGCGCAGCGTCCCGCGCTGCGCGTCAAGGTGGACTCCTCTGAAACCGGGTCGCGCCTGATTGTGGATGATTTTGTGTTGACCTACGTGTCCCAGGCCCTCGAGGATGCGATACCCAGCCTGCTTCACACGGGCAACCTGATTGAGAACGGCAACTTCGAGAACGGTGAATACCCCTTTGTAATCCAGTCCCCCACGGGGCAGACGAACTGCGCGCGCATCACGGACGTGATCCGGGACATTGACGACGCCTGCCGGGGCGATGCCGCGGCCGTGTTCGACGGCCAGGTGTCCACGACGCCCATGGTGGCCTATTGCACGGCGGACGCGCTGATCGGGCGCGGCCAGACCGGCACACTCGCCCTCTATGGACTGAACCTCGAATACATCGAAGAAGTGCTGCTGATCCCGGAATGGCATGCTACGGATGCCTTCGCCGACGGGAATTACATTCGCCTCTCCGGGCCCTCCGAAATTGAGTATGAGGGCGATCTGGAAAAGGTCGTCTATACCTTCCGCTTTGACAGCCCCTTCAATGTCGGCGTGGGCGGCAACCTGATCTGCACGGACGGGCGCGCCACCTTCGAGTACACCGCGCCGGGCCTCGACCAGGCCTCCCAGGACACCGGCACCTGCGCCACTGTCATCGACACGCTGCCGCCCGTGCTGGTCGTCAACAGCCCCGAAGGCGTGGATGCGGCCGCGGGCTGGCCCGCCATATACGGCACCAACCGCGTGCAGGCCGTGTCACCGGGTCCCCCTTTCCCGTCCTCCTGGATCCTTACTACAGGTGCGACGCTTACTCCCAAGAACGCGGCCTCCTTCTCCCGCCAGGACATGCATGTCTACCTGAACGCGGGTTCACTTGTAGGTTATCCTTATGCTGCAAGTTCGACTCCCATCGACGATCTTTATTTTTCCGTCTGGGCCTATTTTGTGGATCCGTCGCCCGTGGACGGCGCAGGCAAGGCCTACCCGGTGACGACATCGGGCTTCCAGGCCGCGTTCTATCCGGAGCCCTCAACGGAAGGAGAACCTCCAGCCCCCCCATCTCCCTTTGACCGCTATCGCGGTGTGCGCTGGAACGGCTCGGCCAAGACTAGCATAAATCTGCTTACCTTGGCGGCTGTTCCCTCGCTCGATCCCCCCAATGAAATGAACGTGACCTGGAATGTCGAGGTTCCTACTATCCCTCCGCCTGGCGATAAGTACTGGTGGGCCCGCTTCAAATTCGAGGTGTCGGACCGGGCGAACAACCTACTTGATATTTCGAAGAATAACGCGGTCAACATCCATTGGCAGTGGACCACCCAGGCCGAGGTAACAAGCGGCCTGAACATGGCTGAGCATGCGCCCCAGCTGACCTGGCGCCTGGTTACGCCTGAATTGCCGGGCGCGCCGCCGGCCTGCGCGCCGTTGGCCCGCTTCCGCCTGTACCTGGGCGATGCAAATACCGGCGCTGTGACGTACCTGGGCACCAGCCCGTGGCTCCAAGGACCGTTGCGTGACACCACGGTATTTACGCACGAGGAGACCAATGTCAGTATGCCCCTGCGCCAGTGGGTAGATAAAAACAAGGGCAGTCGGATCCATCTGGACATTATCGGCGCCGACGAAACGGGCAATGTTCAACTCGATCCCGGACCGGCGGGCACGGTAGACGACATTCGCAGCATTATGCAGATCCCGGAGGAAGCCATCCCCACGTGGGACGAGGAGGTACGGGATTACCGGAACGAGGCGCTGGACACGGCCGTGGGTGTGCGGCTCTACCATGAACGAAGCAACCTGACACCGGTCAATGATTTCGGCGGGGCGACGCGGGTGCCCCTGCCGCCCCTCTGTGATGCCTGTTACACCCGGGTCAACGGCAACGTGTGGTTCCGCGCCATGGTCCCGGCCCAGTCGGGAGGCCCCGTTGAAATTCTTTGGAAATTCTACAAGGACGGCATGTTGTCCGCCCGGGGCGTGATACCGGGAAACAACCCCAATGAACAATTCAATGCCCACCTTCAATGCAGCGTTCCGTTAATGGATTTGCTGCTTTTGGACATCGGCACCACGGTAGCCACCCCGGACGCGTTGCAGGATTTTGACGCATCAACCAGCGTACCCGAGCTGATTCTCGGCAAGGCCGCACTGGCGCCGGAAGCCTTCTTGAACCGGCACCCGAACGTGGATTACTGCACTACGCCTATGCCGGACTGTGTGGTAAACTTCGGGATTCCTGACTGGCGCCTGGGCGACGAAGGCATTCCTCCGGATTTCACCAACAATCCCAACGCCGCCCCCGCGCGGCGCCGGGAAGTACACTATTTGATCACGGCCCAGACCGTGATCAACGGCAGCCTTGTAGACACGACCCCCGCGACCGCCCGTTTCTCGGTGTATCCGCTGGAAACGGAAGAGGCGGTTCGCGACGAAATGCCGGTGCGCGAATACAGCCGCTGAGCCGGGCGGCCGCGCGCGGCCCATAACGAGGAGAGCAAGCGAAATGGCAAAGACCCATGGGTATGCGACGGCGGCCCTGATATGGGCGGCGGTATGGGCGGGCGTGTTGCTGGTTGCGGCGGATCCGGCCGCAGCCCAGGCCGACGCGGTGCCGCGCGGGGACACCTGGGCGGCGAACGGCCCGGTGTGGGCCATGAAAGCGCTCGGCAACGTGACGTACATCGGCGGTAACTTCAGTTACGTCGGGCCGGAAACGGGCAACCTGGCGGCCATCAAAGCGGACGGTATTCTGGAGAAAACGCCCGATAATTCTTCGTATTTCTTCCCCAACGTGCTGGGCGCGGTCTATGCCTGCATTCCCGACGGCGACGGAGTCAACCACGGCTGGTATATCGGCGGCGACTTCGAGTATGTGGACGGCGAGGCGCGCGACCGCATCGCGCGGCTGATTTTCGATCCCGGCCAGAACAAACTGGTGGTGGACCCCGTCTTTAATCCTACGGCCAATGACACCGTCTACACGCTTGCCCTTTCCGACAGCGGCAACACCCTGTTCGCGGGCGGCCGCTTCCTCACCATCGGCGGCGCCTACCGTCCCTACCTGGCCGCGCTGAACACGAACGCCGGCTCGCCGGAATACGGCACGGCCCGGGCCTGGAATCCCTATCCGAATGAATTCGTGCGGACCATGGCCTTGTCGGAAAACGGGACGGTGCTGTATGTGGGCGGCCAGTTCACCTCGATTGAAGCGGAGCGGATGCCCGTTGAGGGCGAGCCCGAGGACCGGACTTCCTACGCACGCGAACATATCGCCGCGTTCAACGTGGACACGACCGATGCGGCCGATTACGGCAAACTGGCCCTGTGGAATCCCGGGGCGAGCGGGATGGTGGAAACCATGTGCCTGACGAAGACCTCGGCCAGCGAGCTGGCCGGGCAGGTGATACGCACCATTGAAGGCACCGAGGTCACCGTCGAAGTGTTTCCGCCGGCGGACAACGAGATTTGGTTTTTGGAAGAGTATTTGCCGGAGGAGCTGGAGGTGGTAGCGGGCAGTATCGAAGGGCCCAACGGCCTTTGGATTCCCAGCCAGGACAAAATCATTTTTGGCGACAACGGCGCGGACCCGGTGACCCTGAAATACAGGGTGGACGGCCCGGACGGCAGCTATACGCTTGGGGGAAATTACAGTTTTGACAGCAACGTGGGCGCCACAACGGGGAACCGGCAGGTGGTAATCGGCGATGCGGAGGGCGAAGGCGAGGGTGAAGGCGAGGGCGAGCCCGGCGAACCGGGCGAACGCTATACCCTTTACCTGGGCGGCTGGTTCGGCAGCCTCAGCGGCGCCGACCGCAGTTTTATCGGCGCCCTGGACGCGGCAAGCGGCGCGGTGCAGGCCTGGAGCCCCTTCGCCAACAGTCCCGTGTTTGCCCTGGCCGCGGATGACGCCACCGTCTACGCGGGCGGCACGTTTACGTTTATGGGCTACCGCAACCGTACCAACATCGCCGCCCTGGACCGGGGCGACGCCTGGGCCCATGATTCCTGGAATCCCGGCGCGGACATGGACGACTGGGTGACCGCACTGGCCGTGCCGGACGTGGAAACGCCCGAACGCCTGTACGTGGGCGGCCGTTTCGCACGACTCACGGACCAGAATGGTGTTCCGCAGCCGCGTCCCCGGCTCGCGGCGTTGCGGCTCTATGAAGAAGACACCGCCCCCGACGAAGAACTTCTCGACTGGTGGGATCCCGGCGCGGGCGGCGCGCCTTTCGTGCTTTACGCGGACGGGAACAGAATCTGGACGGGCGGCGAGCTGACCCTTGTCAACGGCCGGGTCCGCCATTGCCTCGCCGCCCTGGATATGATCGCCACCCCAGCCGAATACGGCAAAGCGAGAGAAGACTGGAATCCCCGCGCCGACAACGCGGTATACGCCTTGGAAGTGTCGGTCACGGACAGGATCGTGTATGCCGGCGGCGTGTTTAAGAACATTATCTATAGAGATTTCGACACCGACACCTATGTAACTGTGCCGCGCAACCACCTGGCCGCGATACACGCGAACCTCGGCGTACCGGAAGAATACGGCGAGGTCGTAACGGGCTGGACGGCGAACATGGGCGGTGTGGTCCACGCCCTGGCCCTGGCGCAACCCACGCAGACGCTCTATGTGGGCGGCAGGAACCTATTGACCGCCGTGAATGCGGCGGACCCGAGCGTGGAACTCGGCTGGGCGCCCGTGTGGGAAACAACATCCACTTCTGGTGATGACGTGGTCTATGCCCTGGCCTGTTCGAATGACGGCACCCGCATCTACGCGGGCGGCAGCCTGAATGAATTTCCCGACCCAGAAGAAGAGCCTCCCACTTTTACGGTTGGGCAGCTACAAGGTTTTGAAAACGGCAACAACACCGCCCTGTGGACCCTGCCGGCGAATTATCCCGTGCTGTCACTGGCCCTGGCAAACAACATGCTCTACGCGGGCGGCCAGTTTACCCGGCTCGGCTCTACGCTTCTCGGCCAGGATTGCGGGCGCATCGCCGCGCTGGACCTGGGCGTCACCCCCGCCGACATCGCCAATGCCATCGACCTGATGGACATGGCCTGGTTGCCGACCTTCAACGGCGACGTCAGCGCCCTGATGGTCTCCGGAACGACCCTGTACGCCGGCGGCAATTTCGGGGAGGTATCGGACTCCATCGGCACGAACTCCCGAGAGCGTCTGGCCGCCATCGGCATCAGCGCCAGTAATGATGGCAACGTCCTGGCCTGGGGCGCAGTCCTGAACAATCCCGTCTACGCCTTTGCGAATGCCGGCGGCGGCACGTTTTTCGCCGGCGGCGCCTTCAGCGGCACGGGGAACGGCGCCGGCGGCATGATATCGCGCAGCCGCATCGCCCACTTCGCGCTCGCTGATCCGCCGCCTGTAATCACACTTCTTGGCGACAACCCGATGACGCTTGACTGCGGCGAACTCTATACGGATCCGGGCGCCACCGCCAGTGACATACCGGACGGGGATCTTGACCCCGCTTTAATCCTCATTGACATCTATGATGAATTCGGCGTGCTGGTCCCTGCGGTGGACACGTCTGCAACGGGGCACTTTGCTGTTGTCTATACCCTTGATTATGAAGACGCCTCCGGCCAGACGGCCCTTCCTGTGACACGCTGGGTATATGTGGTGGACGATACCCCGCCAGTGATCACCGCGCTGGGCGACAATCCACTGCAGGTGGAATGCGGCACGGCATTCAACGATCCCGGCGCGATCGCCGGGGATGCCTGCGACGGAGATCTGACACTGGCAATCGTTGTCGATAGTACCGTGAATCCCAATGTCGTAGGTGACTATGGTGTCGTCTATAGCGTGACGGACGGTGCAGGCAACCCGGCCGTGCCGGTTACGCGGACGGTGAATGTAGTGGATTCAACGCCGCCGGTCATTACCCTGATCGGCGCCGATCCCCTGATCTTGGACTGCGACATTAATGGTGTCTTTACTGATCCGGGCGCCACGGTGTCGGACAGCTGCGACCCCACGCCCTCGCTGAACAGCACGAACAACGTGAACCTTCGTATCGTCGGCAATTACACGGTGAACTATACCGCGACGGATGCCATCGGAAATACGACAAGCCGGACGCGCGCGGTGCAGGTGGTGGACAACACACCGCCGTCGATCGCCCTGACAGGCGACGCCCTGGTGACGGTGCAATGCAGCGAGACCTATGTGGACGCCGGGGCGACGGCCCAGGATCTTTGCGACGGCGACCGGACAGCCTTCATCACCCTGAGCGGCGCCGTGGACACGGCCGTGGTGGGCACGTACACGCTGACCTACACCGTTTCCGACAGCCACGGCAACCCGGCCGTCCCGATGACACGTACGGTGGAGGTGGTGGACACCCTGCCGCCGGTGATTGAGTTGAACAGCACAGACCCCTTTGTCCTGGAATGCAACACGAATTTTGACGACCTTGTGAGCGCCTTTGACGAATGCGACGGCGACCTGACCGCGGCCATCATCACGGCGGGCACGGTGAACACCGCCGTGGTGGACACCTATACGCTGACCTACACGGTGTCGGATACGGCGACGCCGCCCAACACCGCGACCCGGACGCGCACGGTGAATGTAATGGATTCAACGCCGCCCGTCATCACCCTGGCGGGCGCGGACGTCGTGAACGTGGAATGCGGCGATCCGTACACGGACGCCGGCGCGACCGCCGCAGACAGCTGCGACGGCGATCTGACGGCAGGCATTGTGACCGTGAATCCCGTGAACACGCTGCTCACGGGCGTGTATACCGTTACCTATAACGTGTCCGACGGCAACGGCAACACCGCAGTCGAGGTCTCGCGCACCGTGAACGTGGCGGACACGGTCCCGCCGGTACTTACGCTGAACGGCGCGCTCGTGGTTACGGTGGAATGCCGCGACCCGTACACCGATGCGGGCGCCACCGCCGATGACGATTGCGACGGCGACCTGACGGGCAGCGTCACGGCAACCGTGCACAATGAATTCGGAATTGAGGTTCCCGAAGTGGAGGTGATTACGCCGGGCGACTATACCCTCACCTACACCGTTTCGGACGGTGCGGGCAATCCGGCCGTTCCGGTGACGCGCACCGTGGAGGTGGTGGACACGGGTGCCCCGCGCATCTTCCCGATAGACTTCGACGACGCCGGCGCGCCGGAGGTAGTGGAATGCCGCGATAATTTCACCCCGCTAAGTGTGCAGGCCTTGGACGACTGCGAAG
>JAAYBJ010000018.1 GCA_012730105.1 Candidatus Hydrogenedentota bacterium | reverse complement strand
AGCCCCTTGATCGGGCTTTCAATCCATGGGCGATGCAGCCGCTGCAGGGAAAAACCGTGTTTTTTTGTTCCGGCAGCGGGGCACTGCTGCCCGATCTTGTCGCGGGATCCCTTTTGCGGATGGGCGCAGAGTTGCTGATGCAGGGAGGAAACCTGGAACTTCCCGGGATAAAGCGGCTGGATCCGGCCTTACCTGCAGGACAAGTCGATTCTAACGCGCTTGTCTTTGACGCAACAGGTTTTCAAGGACCCGACGACCTTGACGAACTTTATCGTTTTTTCCATGCACATGTGCGCGGGCTCAGGGTCTGCGGGCGTACCCTGGTGCTGCTCCGGCCGCCGGAAGAAGCGCGCGATCCCCTTGCACGCGCCACGCTCCGGGCCGTGGAAGGCTTCATCCGCAGCCTGGGCCGCGAACTGGGGCGCAAGGGGAGCACTGCCCTGACCGTCCACGTCGATACAGGCGCTGAGGAGCGTATCGAGCCTGTTCTACACTTTTTCCTGTCAAACCACTCCGCTTACATTTCGGGCCAGTCGATTCATATTTCCGCGCAAGTGCCGCTCGTGCAAGGCGCGTCGTTTGAGAAGCCTCTCGCGGGCAAGACGGCGCTTGTCACCGGCAGTGCGCGCGGAATCGGCGCAGCCACGGCCCGCGCGCTTGCCCGGGAAGGCGCGAAGGTAATCCTTATGGACCGCCCGGCGGAAATGGAGGCAGCGGCAACCGTCGCGAATGCCATCGGCGGCGAAACCCTGGGCTGCGATATCACCGATGCGGCTGCGGCCGAGAGGATTCACGCCCACATCGCGGACCGCCACGGCGGTCTTGACATCCTCGTACATAACGCCGGCATTACGCGTGACAAAACGCTCGCAAACATGGACGATGCCCGCTGGAACCAGGTACTGGATGTGAACCTGAGAGCCTTAATCCGGGTAAACGAGGCCTTACGGGACCTGCTGTCAGAAAATGCCCGTATTGTGTGCCTCTCCTCGGTGGGCGGCATTGCGGGGAACTTCGGCCAGACCAACTATACGACAACAAAGGCGGGCCTCATCGGCTATGTGCAAGGGCTCGCGCCGCTGCTCGCCGCGCGCGGAATAATCGTAAACGCCGTGGCGCCCGGTTTTATCGAGACCAAGATGACCGCCGCGATGCCATTCGGCACGCGCGTGGGGGCACGGCGCCTGTGCAATTTGTCACGGGGCGGACAACCCGAAGATATCGCTGAAACAATCGCCTTTCTCGTGAGTCCCGGCGCCGCCGGGTTGAGCGGGGAAGTGCTCCGCGTTTGCGGCGGCAGTTTTCTCGGCGCCTGACCGGCCCGTTTCATAACATCAAAGGAGACAACATACCATGCCTGTATCTCGCAATGCTCCGATCAAGACCCGTGCCGTCATTGTGGGCGGGGTGCGGACACCCTTCCTGCGCGCCTTCGGAGACTTTATCGCGTTGGACTCCATCATGCTCGGCACGGCCGCGGTAAAAGCATTGCTGGAAGAAACCAATCTATCCGGGAAGGAACTGGACGGCATCATCTGGGGAGGCGTTATTCTGCCGGGAAGCACCCCGAATATTGGGAGGGAAATCGGGTTGGACGCCGGCCTGCCCCGCAGTATTGAAGCATCCACGGTCACCCGCGCATGCACCTCGGGGTTTCTCGCCATTACACAGGCGGCGGCAGCCATCGAGCGCGGCGAAGCTTCGATCATGATTGCCGGCGGCAGCGATTCCACCAGCAACGCCGAAGTGAAAATGCCCCAGAGTTTTGTGCGTAAAACCGCCCCGGTGGTCATGAACTCCAAATCGGGGGTGATCGACTATTTTAAACTGCTTGGCAAAATCAGCCTGCGCAAGGACCTGATGCCGCAACGTCCCCAGATCCGCGAACGTACGACCGGTGAACTTATGGGAGAAGCGGCGGAACGCATGGCGCGCCATTATGGCGTCTCCCGCGCGGAACAGGACCTCTACGCGGTACAGTCACACCAGCGCGCCGCCGGCGCAGTCGCGGGCGGACGGTTTGCGTGTGAAATCATCGCCGTCACCACGCCGGAAGGTAAAACCATTGAGGCGGACAACATCGTCCGCAAGGACGCTTCTCTCGACAAGATGGCCCGTCTGCGGCCTGCTTTCGCAAAGGACGGCACCCTTACGGCGGGCAACTCCAGCGGACTCACCGACGGGGCCGCGGCCGTGCTGCTCATGAGCGAAGAAAAGGCACGCGCGCTGGGATTCGTGCCCCTCGCTTTCTTCGAAAGCTGGTCTTATGACGCGGTCGACCCCGGCGACCAACTTCTGATAGGTCCGGCCATTTCCATGCCCCGCGCGCTCATGCGCGCCGGCTTGACCCTTGACAACATCGGCCTCGTGGACATCCACGAAGCCTTTTGCGCGCAGGTGCTGTGCGTGCTCCGCGCCATGGCCACCGACAGTTTCGCGCAGACACACCTGGGTGTGGACAAAGCGCCCGGGGAGCTTCGACCCGAAGATATCAACGTGCACGGCGGTTCTGTTGCCCTGGGCCATCCCTTCGGCGCCACGGGCGCGCGCATGGTCATCACCATGGCCAACGAACTCCACCGTTCAGGCAAAGAAACCGCGCTCCTTGGCATTTGTGCCGCGGGCGGGCAATCCGCCGGGGCGGTACTGCGGGCGGCCGGTTGATCTTTGTCCGCACATTGAAGGCGGAAATACGTTCTCGCCGGGTATGGCCGCCTCTTCTTTAAGCATACCAGCCCGCCGCTTTAGCGGAACGGAAAAGAGCCTGGACGTCGTTTTACTATGTTTTGGCCCGAATTATCTCTTGTGCTATCATTTCTTACCCGTATGCGTTGCCGAGGCTAGTACCGCAACATTCGCCGGGCCCTCAGTACATTAATGCGTTTCACCAGCAGGCCTCTTTTTCAGCCTTACCCGTTGATCAGGATGAATTTATCCTCTTGGAACGTTACAATATCCCTGAACCGGATATATCGGACATGGAGGCCCTGTGACGCGACCAGCGACAAAACGGCGCAGCACCCTGCAGCAGCGATTGATATGGGAGGTGTTTGAGCGCTCAAAACGCCCATTGAACGCCGCCGAGGTCTTTGCGCTCGCGCGCCGGAAACGGCCCGGTATCGGCATCGCCACGATTTATCGTTCCATACGGCGCATGGTGGAGGAAGAAAACTTGACCGTGGTCGCCATTCCCGGAGAAACCGCCTATTACGAAATGGCCGACAGGGAACATCATCACTACTTTCACTGTTGTTATTGCCGTAAGGTATATGTGATTGGCGCCTGCCCGAAAGTCATTGCGGAACTGACCCCGCCGGGTTTTGTCCATGAACATCACGACATCGTGCTGCACGGCTATTGCAACGCCTGCAAGGTCTCAAGCAAATAGTAATCCGCCCCGTAGCCTTAAACTCGAAGAAAGAAAACTGAATGCGCGCAACAATAGCCGTATGCCTCTCTCTCGCCACCATAGCGTGCTCGTCCCTTCCCGCCCAACAAGCCATCCAAAAACCGCGTGCCGGGACAGCACAGGATATTATTGAATTGGACCCGAACGATGATATCCCTCAGATTTCCGCTCCATCCATTGGAAAACCGGAGGATCAAATGAACGACTTGGAAAACATGGATCCCGCGGCGCCCGCGCTGAGCCTGGAAGAACAGGTTCAGGCTGACTGGGCGACCTGGGTGGGTGAGGATCTCGGCGTCTGGGTTTCCGTTGCCCGCCAGGATCTTCGCCTGATCAAGCATTGCCAGGTACTCTGGACGGTTCCCTGTGCCACGGCCGAAAAAGGTGTGGGCGCCCGCCTGAACACCAACCAGACCCCGCCCGGCTGGCACCGAATTCGTGAAAAGATCGGGGACGGCAAGCCGATAGGCCAGGTTTTCCGGTCCAAGAAGGCCACGGCGGAGATATGGAAGCCCGGCCAGAAAGTACCGGAAGACCTTGTGCTGACCCGGGTATTTATCCTGGACGGCCTGGAGCCCGGCATTAACAAAGACAAAGACGCGCAAGGCGTTGTCGTGGATTCGTTTCAACGCCTGATTTACATGCACGGCACCAATGACGAGGAAAATATCGGGAAGCCCTCCTCAAAGGGATGCATCCGGCTGCGCAATGAAGATGCGGTTGAACTGTTCGACTGGGTTGCCGTTGGGACGCCTGTCTACATCGAACCTTTACCGGTAGTAAAGCCCGCCTTCGTTACCATCGTATGTCCGGCTGATCACAAGTAAATCTAAAACATCACCATAACAGCGGCAAAAGTGGGAAATATATTCCGGCAAAAGACTTGAAGGACCCAAAGGATTCAGGGGCCGGTAGAACGCGTTCCTGATTCACGCACCCTTTGAGGCCCGTAAGTCCTTTCAGACCTTTCTTCAGCGACAAACGCTTCCCGTTTCAACAACCCTTTTCAGGATTATTGCAGAAAGGATGCCTTGTTAATCAGGGTGATATTGGGGAAGTTCCTGCTGACATACGCATTCCCTTCCGCCGTAATCAAGCCCTGATCCGGTCTTTCGCCATACTCGGCATTAATGGTTTTCACCACGTCCATGCCTTCAACCACCTTTGCAAAGGGGGCGAATCCCATCCCGTCCAAGCGGGCATTGTTGCCAGTGTTAATGAATAACTGGGTGGTCCGCGTATTTGGCCCCGATGTGGCGAAAGTCAACGTACCGGGCAGATTACTTTCCTTGACAGGGTCGTCCTGCAGGCGCTTGTTCCTCCATGCCGCGGTCATTACGGGATCGCCGGCAAGTCCGAACTGTACCACGAACCCGGGCACCACTCGGAAAAACGCGGAGTTGTCGTAATATCCGCTTTTCACGAGTTCATAGAAACGCTGAACGCCCAGGGGTGCCCAGTCCTTATGGCATTCCACCACGAAATCTCCGTTGGAACACTCAAACTTCACTTTAAATACATCGGGGGCTTCTTCCGGCAGCATGACTTCTTCCTTTGCGGGTTGTTCCGGTTCCGGTGCGCTATCCGGACCGGACGGGGCATCCGTCGGCTCGGCCTTCTCCGGCTGTTTTTCCTGTTCCTTTGCCTCCTGAATCTGATTCAGTCGGGACTCCACCTCAGTACGGGCTATTTGCTCCTCCGGGGGAAGCCGGTCCGGCAATCCCCAAAGAACAAGCACGACAATACCGGCGGCAATCACGCCCGCCGCCATCCAACCGATTTTGGAACGGTTCATAATAGTCGTTCACTCCGTAGGTTCATGTTACTTTTTTTCAAGGATAATCAGAAAATCATTGTAACTTCTACCATGATTCGCGGTGATCGAAACCACGGTATAGCCCTGGCTCAACAAGGCCTCGAGTTTTTCTTTTCCTGAACCATTGGACTCAATAATTAACGAAGTCTGCATAATCGTTTCCTTTTCAGCCTTTGCCTTGGACAGAACAAAGGTGGATTTTATCAATATGACCCGGCACAAGGCAATCCGCCGTTTATACATCACCGATTTTGGCGTTATGCGGAATTACGGCGTCCTTCAGTACGATGACAATGCCATCACGAATGGCATAGCCGTCCCCGTCCCGGTCTTTGAGCCGGTGGGATCCCTTGATAATGACGTTGTTGCCGATACGGGCGTTATGATCGATGATCGCCTGGGTGATTCGCGCGTTTTTCCCGATCCCAATGGGGTTTGCAGACTTGACGTCCGGCTCCTCGAAATAATCGGCCCCAAGCACAATGGAACGATGGATGACGGCGCCGGGTTGGACAATGCTGCGGATACCAATAATGGCGTTGATGATTTCGGCCCGGTGAATACGCGAACCGCTGCAGACGATGGCGTTTTTAATGACGGCATCGGTGATCCGCACACCTGGCAGCATCCGGGTATGGGTGTAGATCATATTCTTAGGGTCATGAAATTCAAAGGGTGGATTGGAACTTGTCATATCCATACTGACATTAAAATAGGAGCCGACGGTTCCGATGTCCTCCCAGAACCCGTAAAACATGTGCGCAAAAATCCGGTGCGATTTCAGGGCATTGGGCAGAATTTCCTTGCCGAAATCCACCCAATTGCTGTTTTCCGTCAGCAGGCGTTCCAGCGCCTCCACCTTAAAGGCGTATATTCCCATGGACGCGAGGAATTCCTTGCCGTCCGCCTGAAGCCCGAAATCGTCAAAAACCTTCCTGGGAGTAATCAGGGAATCCAATAGGGATTCCTCGGAAGGTTTTTCCACAAAACACCGGATACCTCCATGATTGTTCACCTTCATGATGCCGAAACCGCGCGCGGCTTCCCGCGTAACCGGCAGGGCAGCCACGGTTATGTCCGCATCCTTTTCCAGGTGGGTCTTGAGCAGGGCACGGTAGTCCATGCGGTATAACTGGTCCCCGGAAAGTATCAGCAAATGGGCCGCATTATGCCGGCGTATATGATTGAAGTGTTTGCGGACCGCGTCGGCCGTGCCCTGAAACCAGTCCCCGGTTTCGTTGGTTTGCTCTGCGGCCAGGACTTCCACAAAACCTTCGCTGAATTCGTCGAACTTATAGGCGCTGTTGATGTGCCGATTCAGGGAATGGCTATTAAACTGGGTCAGCACACTGATCCGGTTAACGCCCGAATTAATGCAGTTGCTCAACGGGATATCCACCAGCCGATAGCGTCCGCATAAAGGCACGGCCGGTTTCGCCCGCACCTTGGTCAGGGGATACAACCGCGTGCCGCGCCCCCCGCCCAGCACGATTGCGCTCACGGTCTTCATAATATCACGGTTGGGCAACAGATTAATTTTCTTCATACGCCTCGCTCCCCGGCAGTTGCTGCAACTTCCCACCCTGGAATGCCGGATTTCCCGAGGGGGATTCCACACCTGCACGATTATTTCATGGTTTCCCGGGCGCTTTCCACTTGTGCAATCGGCGGGCCCGCGAAAGCGCTGAAAACACAGGCCGTTCTTCTCGGACGGTCAAGCAAGCCCCCGTTGCGCCCAGCGCTGATGGCCGCCGTCGCCAGAATATCCTGCCTGCTTCCCTGATTCAGTTTTTCCGCTCCCGAAGTAGTAATACAAGCGGTCTTTCGCGGTTTCGCGCAGGATCGGTTCCGGCGATCATCCCCCGAGCACGCGGCGACAAACCTCATTCAACACTTTGCCGTCTGCCGCGTCGCCCAGTTCCTTTTTTAACGCGCCGGTGAGTTTTCCGGCATGGTTCATATCGGGATGCTCGGCGAGAAACGCGCGCACCTTGGCCTCTATATCGGCCTCTGATAACTGCCTGGGTAAAAACTCCTCGATTACCGAAATCTCAAACTTCAGGCCGTCTGCCGCTTCCTGCTTGCCAAGCTGCTCGTAGGTCTCCATGCTCTGCTGTCGTTTGCGGATTTCAGAACGGAGCACGGCAATGATTTCCTCATCGCCAACGGCTTCAGTACGGGCCTTTTCCTTCTCTTTGATCAAAATAGCGCCTTTCGCCATGCGCAACGTGTCAAGCCTCGCCTGATCGCGGCCCTTCAGCGCCTCCTTGATGCCTTCCTGGATTTGTTCTTTAATGGCCATAGGAAACTTCCTCCTCGTTACGGAACCTGTCCGTCTGGAACAATGGTATTTTACCCCAAATCCCGCCCGCGCTCAAAGGTGGATTCTCAGGCGAGGCAACGATTCGCGTTTAAGCGCTTAGGGCTATTCCGCTGACAATTAATTATGAATTCTGTTCTAAGTAAAAGTAACCAAGAAGAGTGCCCTGTTTTGGTTTGTCTCAAAGACCCAAAAACAAAGCGTCATTCCGGTTTTTCGCGGTGGGAAAAAGACATGTATCGAAGAGTGTGCCAGGCCGCGAAAAGACCGGAATCTATCTTCTGAAACCGCGGGTGAGGAACAACCGGCGTTGGTACCTTATATGAATTCTTCTATCAACATAAACAAGAAATTCGGCAGGTTGTTCACACTTATATAAACAAAGGCTTATGACTCGTGCTTCGTAATCGTCCAACGTAATCGTGGTTCATAATCGGATTCCTCGTGCATGTTCTCGATTACGAGCACGAGGTACGATCACGAATACTATAGGAATCCGGGTTGTGGGCAAAACTCGCGTCAAGGTATTTAACACGAATGGAATACGAGAAATTAGTGCGCAATGACCAACCGCCAGTTGGCCACAGAGGGTTAAGGGTATTACAATACCGTCAACGTGTTGGAATCGGGAGAGGCGCCGCGGAGAACATGCCGGCTTTCCCAAAGCTTTGCCCAAGGAATTGGTTTATTATGCGCATTATTGCAGGATCTCTGAAAGGGAGAAAATTATTCACACCCAAAGACCGCACCATACGCCCGACCTCCGACCGGGTCCGGGAAAGTCTGTTCAGCATCCTGGGCGCGCGGGTAATCGATGCCCAGTTCCTGGACTTGTTCAGCGGCGTCGGCGCCTGCGGTATCGAGGCGTTGAGCCGGGGCGCGGCCCATACCACCTTCGTGGACGATTCGCGCGAGGCCTTACGCCTGGCCCGGCAAAATCTGGAAAAATGCGGGGTATCCGTCCAAGCCATGGTGATGCAAGCCCATCTCCCGGAAGGATTGCCCCGCGCCATGCCGCCTTTCACCATTATCTTTGCGGACCCACCCTACGACTATGACTGCCACGAGAATCTTTTCCAAGTTATCGCGGACCGCTCCCTCCTGCTTCCCGGCGGGCTATTGGTCGTTGAAACCTCGCAATCACGCGAATTGCCGGCCCAACTTTCCGGTTTCACCCGGACCGACCGCCGCGTTTACGGGGACACCGCACTTTCTTTTTTTTCTTGACACAGGATATAGTATCTGATATCCTATACTCACTGCGGTACATACAATATGTTGTTGCTCATAGGGAGCAAGGGCCTATGCAGGTTCTAAAAACCGCGGCAAGGTACTACCTGCAGCATAGGGATGCGGAAATATGCGATGTCCGTTTTGCGGTTACGAAGACAGCAAGGTGGTGGATTCCCGCGTATCCAAAGACGGCGAGGCGACACGCCGCCGCCGTGAATGCATTAATTGCGAGCGGCGTTTTACCACCTATGAGCGCATCGAGGAAGTGGCGCAGATGGTCGTCAAAAAAGACGGCCGGCGGGAGAATTTTGACCGCTGGAAATTAAAGGCCGGCATTATGAAGGCCATTGAAAAACGGGCTGTCAGCATCGAGCAGGTGGACGCGCTGATCAATGACATAGAGCGCGAATTATTCAACGGCGGCGAGCACGAAATCTCGACGCGCCTGCTGGGCGAGGCGGTCATGAACCGCCTGAAGCAACTGGATGAAGTGGCCTATGTGCGTTTCGCGTCCGTGTATCGCCAGTTTCGCGATGTAAGCGAGTTTATGTCGGAACTGCAGGACATGATTCCAAGTCCAGGCAGTGGTAGAGGTCTCAGGAAAAGTTAGATCCCGCGTGTCACCAACGCGGGTCCAAAGCAAAAGAGGAGGAATTGTGGCCAATACAAAGACCATATTGGTCGTGGATGACGAACCCGATGTCGTGGCGTTTCTCGAAACGACCCTGACGGCGGAGGACTTCCAGGTGCTTGCCGCTTACGACGGCATTTCCGCCCTGGACATCTGCAGTACTGAAAAACCGGACCTGGTACTGCTCGATATCATGATGCCCATGATGAGCGGGTATGAGGTTTGCGAGCAAATCAAAGCCAATCCGCTTACCCAACACATCCCGGTCCTGTTCCTGTCTTCCGCGCACAGTCCCGAGGCAAGGGCCCAGTCTTTCCGCGTCGGCGCCGTGGAACTCATCAAGAAACCCTTTCTTCCCAAAGAACTTCTTGCCCAGATCCGTCGCCATCTTCCGCGGGAAGATGATTTTTAAGCACCGGGGGTTCACCGGGGCCCACCCTGAAAGCGTTTCGGACAGGCCCCGGAAACCGGGAAAAGAATTGCGCCATTCACGGCTCTCAAGAAGGCCGTGGGAGGGAATGACCCTCGCGGATACCACAGGGCTGTTCGACACCGTACGCCCGCAGGATGCATCTGCCGGAAATATCCTTGAAAGGAGGGCGTTCAAGTGACTGTTGCCAACCATATCACCGTCGCCCGCATGGCACTTATGCCTGTTTTCCTAGGGTGCGTGCTTGGATATTCGCCGGATCGCGAGTATTTCAGACACATCGCCTTCGCCTTGTATGCGGCCGCGGCCATTTCAGATATCGCCGACGGTAATATCGCCCGCTATTTCGGCCAGGTATCCCGCCTCGGCAAACGTCTTGACCCGCTGGCGGACAAACTGCTTATCAACCTGAGTTTTATTTTCCTGGCTTCAAACGCCCATTTCGATCCCGGTGTGCCCCTCTGGGCGCCGCCGGTTTTTCTTGCACGGGATGTCTACATCGTCCTGGGCGCCTACCTGATCAATGAACGGTACGGCCCGTTCAAGGTGGCGCCGCGCCTTTCAGGCAAAACAACAACCGTGCTGCAAATGGCCACGGTAATCTCGGTACTGCTCGGCACGCCTCTGACGACCGGCGTACTCGCGGGCACCGTGGCCGCCACCGGATGGTCCGCCGTTGATTATTTCTTTGCCGGTTACAAACAAGTGCAGGAGCGTAAGAAAAACTGATGCCCCCCGCCAGGCGTTCTCAAAAACGGCTTCCCCTCGTCGCCATTGTCGGGCGCCCCAATGTGGGAAAGTCAACCCTGTTCAATCGCATTATCGGCAAACAGCGCGCCATCGTGCATGACGTGGAAGGCATTACGCGCGATCGGTTCATCGAAGACGCCGAATGGCACGGCCACCGTTTCCGCGTGGTGGATACGGGCGGCATGGTGGAACAGCCGGTGGACGATATTACGCGCAAAATGCAGCAACAGGTGCAGCAGGCCATTGACGAATCCAGGGTGGTTATTTTTGTGCTGGACGGGCAACAGGAAATTACCCGGTCCGACCGGATGGTCTGTGAATCCCTGCAGCGGAGCGGCAAGCCCGTGGTGCTTGCGGTGAACAAACTGGACAACACCAAACTCGCCCTGAACCAGTATGAATATTATGCCCTGGGCCTGGGCGATCCCCATGCCGTATCCTCAGGGCACAACATAGGCATAGACGACCTGATGCGCGCGGTGACGGCCCTCCTGCCCGTGTCAGACAGCACCGCGCCCGAAAGCGAGGATGAGACCGAGTCAGAAAGCGTGGAGGAAAACCCGCTCATCAAAATTGCCATCATCGGCCGGCCAAACGTGGGAAAGTCATCCTTTGTGAACGCGCTGCTCAATGAGGAGCGGGCCATTGTTTCCGATGTCCCCGGCACGACCCGGGACGCCATCGACATCGATTTCCGCTGGCGCGACAGGGAATACCTGCTGATCGACACCGCCGGTCTGCGCCGAAAGGCGGGCATACGCCAGCCTGTGGAACACTTCAGCGTCGCCCGCGCCTTGCGCGCCGTTCGCCGGGCGGACGTGTGCCTGGTCATGATGGAAGCGACGGAGGGGATGACGGAACAGGACAAGCGCATCATTGGTTACGCCCTGGAACAGGGCACCGCCTTTATCCTGGTGTGGACGAAGTGGGATCTGATCTCGGACAAGGCAAAGCGGCTGAAGACGCTGGAAGACGAACTGGACCTGAAAATGCCGCAGGTCATGTTTGCGCCCAGGGTTACCATTTCCAACGTGACGCGCACGCGCCTGTTCAGGATATTCGACTACGTAGACCGGGTGGCCGCCGAAGCGAACAAGCGCATCGGCACGGGGGAACTCAACCGGCTTGTCGAACAGATCAAGGCGAAACACAACCCGCCCGGACAAAAGGGCCATCACGCGAAAATTCTTTACGCAACCCAGGCAAGCGTAAAACCGACGGAATTTGTGTTCTTTGTCAACCAAAAACGCCTGTTCCACTTCAGTTACATGCGGTTTATTGAAAACCAGCTCCGCGAAATCTGCGGATTCGAAGGTGTTCCCCTGAAACTGGAACTCCGGGAGGAGAAGCGAAAACGATGACCGGAATGTTAATGATCCCCGCGGCGCTGTGCCTCTCTTACGTGGCAGGCTCCATCCCGACGGGCTACTGGCTGGGCCGGGCCTTTTGCGGCAAGGACATCCGTAAGGAAGGCAGCGGCAACATTGGCGCCACGAACACCATGCGCTGCCTGGGCAAGGGATATGGCGCACTGGCGCTGGCCGTCGACGTGTTCAAAGGTTGGGTGGCCGTAATGCTCTTCGCAAAACTGCATTCCTGGGAGTATCTTCCCATCGCCTGCGGCCTGGCCGCCATTCTGGGACATACCTTCTCCCTGTTCGTCCGCTTCCGGGGGGGGAAAGGCGTCGCCACGAGTGCCGGGGTGTTCATTGCCCTGGCGCCTATGCCGGCCGTAATCGCAGGCGCCGTTTTTCTGGTCGTGGTGGTGGTTACGCGCATGGTCAGCGCAGGGTCGGTATCGTCGGCCGCCGCACTGGCCGCTTCCGTCTTTCTGTTCGACCTGCCCACGCCAACACGCGTGTTCACCGTCATTGTAGCGCTGCTGATCATTATCCGGCACCAGTCAAATCTCCGGCGCATCTGGCGCCATCAGGAACCGAAGCTTTAAACCAGCGGAAGGAAGTCATGGGTAGCGCAGTACAGGATATGCCCGGCGCAACGGCGCCGCCGCCAGGACCGCTTCTCACGATACATCCCGGGCGCTCCTTCCGCCCCGCAGATTATCTCACAGCGCTTTGTGCAGCCGGGCTTTCCTTTTGTCTTTACTTGCGCACCCTGGCGCCCTCCATTACTGGAGAGGACAGCGGCGAATTCGCCACGGCGGCGTTCCTGCCCGGCATCCCCCACCCCCCGGGCTATCCGCTGTACTGCCTGCTGGGGCATGTGTTTACCCGGCTGCCCTTCGGTGAACCCGCCTGGCGGGTAAACCTGATGTCGGCCATGTTCGCCGCCGGGGCAGTATGCCTGCTTGTACTGACATTGATTTTCCTTACACGCAGCCGGACCGCGGCGCTGCTGGGGTCGCTCGCGTTCGCCTGCTCACGGGAGTTCTGGGCGCAGGCGGTTATCGCTGAAGTATATACCATGAACCTGTTTTTCGCGGCCGCGTGCTTTCTGCTGCTGCTGGTCTGGTCGGAACGGCGCAGCAACGTTACCCTATACCTGTTCGCGTTCCTCTTCGGCCTGGGACTCAGCCTGCATAATACCTTTCTATTGATCTTGCCGCCCTGTGTCCTGTTCGTAATAGCCTGCGATTGGCGGGCCCGGGACACGGCCGCTCCCTTCTGGGGCGCACGCGCCAGAACCTGGCTGCTGTGCTGTCTGCTGGCGGTCACGGCCTTGGGCGTCTACGCCTACCTGCCGATTCGCTCCCGGGCGAACCCGATGCTGGATTGGGGTAATCCGGAAACCCTCTCCAATCTCTACCGCCACATCCGCCGCATACAATACGATTTCATGTTCAGTCAATATCCGCGCGACTTGGAACGTTTCCTGGGCCAGTTGGCCGCATACGGCCGTTTCTGGTGGCAGCAATTCGGCCCGGCCCCGGGAATTCTGGGGGCCCTGGGGCTGGTGGTCCTGTTGCGCCGACGCCTCCTGTTCGGGCTGCTGCTGCTGTCCTCCGCCCTGCTCATCATCGCGGGGTTTTGTTTCTGGCAGAACTTTGAACAGACCCGCGAATGGCTCTGGGTAATGCGTGTCTTCGGCATTCCCGCCTATTACGTAACAGCCGTCGGCCTGGGTTGCCTGCTTGCCGTCCTTGGAGACCGGGGCAAAATCGCACGGATATTCGCCGTGTTCCTGGGACTCCTGTGCGTCGCCCTTCCCCTGGTACGGAACTTTTCGCAGAATGACAAGTCGGAATATTACTGGACCCGGGATTACGGCGCGAACATTCTCGTGTCCTTGGAAAAGGACGCCATTTTCGTTTCCGATTCCGATCACGCGAGTTTCAGCATCCTCTACCTGCAGGCGGTATACGGCATGCGCCCGGATGTGGAGAACCTCCGTAAATACGGCTATCTGGAGAGTGGACTGTTTGAGAATTTGCCCGAGGCGCTGCGCGCCAAGACCGGTCCTTTCCCGCCCCGCCGGTATGATCCCGAACTCATTGCCTGGCTGGTGGATACAACTGATCGCCCTGTATACCTGTCCAGCCCCATGACGCTGCCCACGGAGAAACCGGTTCGGCTGGTTCCCGCAGGCCTGACCTTTCGCGTGCTCCGCCCTGACGAATCTCCCTCAACGTATGACTATTGGTCGCTCTATTGCTGGCACGCTCCAATAATGGAAAACACCCGGGGAGATTATACCGCCGACACCATCCTGTACGAACTTGAGATGACCAGGGCCCATGAGATTCTCATACAGGCAGGACAGGGGGAAGGAAACAGGGAGCGTTTGCATTCGGACGCGTTGGTACGGATGGAGGCCGCGCTGCAGGCCTACGGGCGCGACCCTGTAATGTTGAATAATGTCGGGGTACTCTGCGCGCGCTATGGACTCCACACGCATGCGGTCGCGTACTTTAAAGAAGCCCTGGAAATTATGCCCCATCTTGCTGAAGCACAACGCAACCTGAACAAAGCCCGTGAAAGACTTGAGGCCGGGAAAAAGAAACTCCCGGTTTCCTCCCTCCCGGAAAGGCGGCCCAAACCGAATCCGGAGCCGTTGATTTTGCTCTCACAGGCATGATGATGTACTATCAACGCCATGAGGGTGTCTTTGAGCAGATTATAGTCCTTTGTCATCTTTTTTGAACACAGTGCTCTTCCCCCTGCTCTAAACTACCGCCGCCCATGAGGATATTCCGCACATGAAACGTGCCGTTGACAATTTAAATGTACTATCATTCACACCCCTGCCGCCCCCCCGTCACTTGCGGGGAGAACTGCCGGCCGACGAGCGGTGCACTGAAAATGTCGCCAACGCCCGAGAGGTGATCGGGGCCATACTCGAAAAACGTGACCCGCGCCTGCTCGTCATCACCGGCCCCTGTTCCATCCACGACACGAAGGCCGCACTGGACTACGCGCACCGCCTGAACGGGCTTCGCGAGGAATTCCGGGAGCGGATGTTCATCGCCATGCGCGTGTATTTCGAGAAACCCAGAACCACGGTCGGATGGAAAGGCCTCATCAACGACCCGGACATGAACGGCAGTTACAACATTGAAAAAGGGTTGCAGAAAGCGCGCACCCTTCTGCTGCGCCTGGCGGAGATGGGCGTGCCCGCGGCCAGTGAAGTGCTGGATCCCATCATTCCCCAGTATACGGCCGACCTGCTTTCCTGGGTATCCATCGGCGCGCGCACCTCCGAATCCCAGACCCATCGCGAGATGGCCAGCGGCCTGTCCATGCCGGTCGGGTTCAAAAACAATACGGACGGCTACCTGCAGCCGGCCATCGACGCGGTCATTTCATCAGCAAGGCCTCATCATTTTTTGGGCACTGACGATGACGGGCGCACCAGCGTGGTAAGCACGCGGGGAAATCGCCTGGGACACGTCATCCTGCGCGGCGGCCGCTCCGGCCCCAATTACGACCCCGTCAGCATCATCGCGGTGGAGGAACAGATGCGCGCGGCAGGACTCGAACCGCGCGTCATCGTGGATTGCAGCCATGCCAACTGCGGCAAGCGCGCCCGCCTGCAGGCTCATGTGCTCCGTGACGTGATGCAGCAGAGGATGGAAGGGAATACTTCCATTGTCGGGGTCATGCTTGAAAGCAACCTGGAAGAGGGAAATCAAAAGGTGGGCGCGGACATCGGCAGTCTGGTCTACGGACGCAGCATCACCGATCCCTGCATCGGCTGGGACATGACGGAAACACTGCTTCAGGAGGCGTACAAAAAACTGGGAGGCGGCCACGCCTGAAAGCGGAGAAATCACGGGATTAGGGCATAGGGTTCAGGAACACGGACGTAGCCCGGACATAGAGCCATTCTCGTCTGTCCAAAAAACGGCTGTTAACGCCGGAAAAATCTCACAAAAGAAGGGCCTTGAATGACGTAAAGGACGCACCAGGCGGGGGAACGTTTTACTGTCCTTTTGGTCGTTTATGTCCTTTAAGTCCTGTGGTTTGAAAACCGCTCCAGAATACAACTGCCGTTTGGGGGGTTATACGCGCACATCCGAGATAACGGCATCAGCGGAACCATGCCGCTTCAGGAAGGGCTCCACTTCGCCGGCAATAAATTCAACCACCTGGGCGGGGGCGCGCCCGACGAAACGGCGCACATCCAGCGCCGCTTCCATTTCATCGCGCGTCATGCTGATGGCGGGATCGGCGGCCAGCCGTTCAAGCAGGTCGTTCTCGGCCCCTTCCTCTTTCACGCGGCGTCCTGCCTCCTGGGCGTGACGACGGATCACCTCGTGCAGGGTCTGCCGGTCGCCCCCGAGTTGAACGCAGGCCATCAAAATATTTTCTGAGGCCATGAAGGGCAGCTCGCTCCAGAGACGCTTTTCAATCACCTTGGGATACACGCGCGGCGCTTCCATCACGTTGAGATACAGGTTCAAAACGGCATCGGCGGCGAGGAAAGCCTCGGGCACGCTCAGACGACGAATGGCGCTGTCGTCCAGGGTACGCTCGAACCACTGCACGGCGGTGGTGAACGCTCCGTGAAGCGGCGCGGTTATCAGGAAACGGGAGAGCGCGCAGATGCGCTCACTGCGCATGGGGTTGCGCTTGTATGGCATGGCCGAACTGCCGACTTGGGAGGACTCAAAAGGTTCCTCCACCTCTTTCAGATTCTGGAGCAGGCGCATGTCGGTGCCGAACTTATGGGCCGATTCGCCGATGCCCGCCAGCACGTTTAGCGCCTGGGTGTCCAGCTTGCGCGTGTAGGTCTGGCCCGTAATCGTGAACGACTGATCGAAGCCCAGCTTCCGCGCCACAAGCCGGTCCAGGGCCTTCACCTTCTCCTCGTCATTGCCAAACAGGGCCATGAAAGACGCCTGGGTGCCCGTGGCGCCCTTGACGCCCCGGCACCGCAACCGGCCAAGCAGTTCCTCCGCCTGCAGCCCGTCCAGGAGGAGATCCTGCGCCCAAAGACAGGCGCGCTTGCCCACGGTCACCAGCTGCGCCGGCTGATAGTGGGTAAATCCCAGGGTGGCCAGGTCTTTATGCTCCAGGGCGAATCGGCTGATGCGTGACAGCACCGCGGCCAGTTTGTCCAGCACCAGTTCCAGCCCCTCCCGCATCAGGATCAGGTCGGTATTGTCGCCCACGTAACAACTCGTCGCGCCCAGGTGAATGATGGGCCGTGCTTCCGGGACGACATCGCCGTAGGCATGGATATGGGCCATGACATCGTGGCGCGTTTCTTTCTCGTAGGCTGCGGCCTTCTCAAAATCGATGTCGTTGATATGGGCGCGCATGGCCGCGATTTGAGCGTCGGTAATGTCGAGGCCGAGTTCCTGTTCCGCCTCGGCAAGGGCCACCCAGCAGCGCCGCCAGGTGGAAAACTTTTTCTGGGCGCTCCAGAGCGCTTTCATCGGCGCGGTGGCGAAACGTTCCACAAGGGGAGAAACGTATACGTCTGTCATAGCCGGACTTCCTGTTGTTTTTAAAATTCTTCGTCGTCAGACCTGTCAGATCCGCAGGATCGGTCCGACGGCAGCGCGTTCAGCCTTCGACGGGCATATCCTTCGCAAACAGGTCGAAACCATAATCCGCCGCCATGGCCGCCACGCCTGTCACGGGATTTTTTCGTTGCGCGAACACGCCCTGACCGAGGATGTAGTCACAAGCCTCTTCGGCCGAGGTCGCCGGGAAATCATCGCACTGGTTGCCATTCACCGTGTTTTCCTCATAGGTGGCCACATACCAGATGCGCCCGAATTCGAGGGGGATGCGCTGGACTTCCAACCCGTCGTGCCGCACGATGCCGAGCCAGCCGGCCCCGATATGTTTGTCCACCACGGCGCTGATGCGCGGGGTGTTGTAGGCATCTTTTTCATAATCCAGCATGAGCGATGCCAGCACCAGGGCTTCGCGGATGGGCATGCCTTCGTCTATCTTTTCCGCAATGACATCGGTCTGGCTGCCGTTGGTGGCCACGGCCACATCGCCGTTCCTGACTATGCGTACGCAGTTATACGCGATATAGGGATTTTTCAATACGTCGCCTTCATGACCGGCTTTGGGCACAATACTGACCTTCCGGTCGCCCAGCACCGCGGTGCGGTTGGGAAAGGACCGGCTGGAAACCCGGTAGGCCGCGCACAGGCGCCCGTCCACTGTACGGCCGACGCTCACGATTCTGCCAACGTACATGAAATACTCCTCCCGGCCTGAAGACGGCCGTTTACGGGTTCGTATTATGGGTTTTCGGACGCCGCATCCCGGATGCGCCGCCACCCTTCATTATCTGGCGACGCTCCCAGGCAGGACACCGTTTCCGCGCCTATCAGGGACGCCAGTTTGCCGCTTTCTTCGAGAGTTCTACCGGTGATATGGCCGAAGAGCAGTCCCGCCGCCCAGCAGTCGCCCGCGCCCGTGGTATCCACCACGGTCGCGACGGGAACGCCCGCCACCCGGACGCGTTCATTACCCGCCTGAATCCAGGCGCCTTGTGCGCCTAATTTGACGGTCGCAACGGCACAGCATTCCGACAACAGGGCCAGCGCGCGTTCCGGGTCGGCCTCCTCACAAAAGGCGCGCGCCTCGTCCTCATTGGCGAACACGATATCAACATAATCGCGCAGCAGGCCGGGCAGCAGATCCCGCACGCCGCGCACCACTTCAAAGGAACCCAGGTCAAGACTCGCCGTGCAACCGCAGGCCTTGGCGGTCTTCAACACGTGCATCACAAATTCAGGGTTGTACAGGCCGTAGCCCTCGATGTGCACATGGCGGCACCCTTCGAAATCGACGGCGGTCACATCCCCGGTGCCGATCAGCATGGCGGCGCCAAGATCCGTGCGCATGGTGCGTTCACCGTCGGGTGTGATGAGGCTGAGGCAGCGACCCGTCGGTCGTTCATCGGTGTACTTGAAACAGGCGCTGCTGCCGCCCAACAGCGCGAAGGCCTCCTTGTAAGCGTCGGCCTCGGCATCCCTGCCCATCTTGCCCAGGAGCGCCACGGGCATGCCGAGACGCCCCAGCGCGCATACCGTGTTGGCCGCGCTGCCGCCGGGCGCCCGATGTGGGGGCTCCGGAAGCCGCGCGATAATCGCGTCCATCTGCGCCGGCTCCACCCATTCCATGCCGCCCTTGGCGCCCGGGACCTCTTGTAAAAAGGCCTCCGGCACGCGGGCCAGGAGATCCATCATCGGGGAACCAACACCGAGTATACGGGGCCTGGTGCAATCGGCGGCCATCGCCATCACGCCTTCGCCGCCATCGCGCGCTTAAGATCTTCCACCTTGTCCGTTTTCTCCCAGGGGAACTGGGCCCGGCCGAAATGGCCATAGGCCGCCGTGTCGCGGTAACTCCAGCCCTTGGGACAGGCCAGATCCAGACTCTTCATGATCGCCGACGGACGGAAATCGAAGAGACCGGATTCTTCGACCACCTCCTGAATGCGCGCGTCATCCACCACGCCCGTGCCGAAAGTGGAAACGTTGATGCTCATGGGGTGGGCCACGCCGATCGCGTAAGCCACCTGGATTTCACACCGGCTGGCCAAGCCTGCGGCGACGATGTTCTTCGCCACGTAACGGCTGTAATACGCTGCGCTGCGGTCCACCTTCGTCGGATCCTTGCCCGAAAAGGCACCGCCACCGTGACATCCCACTCCGCCGTAACTGTCGACAATAATTTTGCGCCCCGTCAACCCGGAATCCCCGTAAGGGCCGCCCACAACAAAGCGGCCGGTCGGATTGATGTAATAGGCGGTTTTATCTGTGAGCAGGCCGGTCGTTTCCAAAACCTTTTTGGCCACCGCGACAAGATCCTCGCGGATGCGTTCCAGCGGCACATCCTGGGTCTGATGGGAAATGACCACGTTGGTAATGTATTTCGGGACGCCGTTTTCATAACGGATGGACACCTGGGATTTGGAATCGGGCCGCAGGTAGGAAATTTCGCCCGCTTTGCGGATGCGCGCCAACTCGATAAGCAACTGGTGGCTGTACTGAATGGTCGCGGGCATCAATTCCGGCGTTTCATCGGAGGCGTACCCGAACATCATGCCCTGATCGCCCGCGCCCTGCTCCTTGAAAAGGCCCTCGCCGTCGTTCACGCCCTGGGCGATGTCCGGTGACTGGCCATGGAGCCGGTTGATATATTCAAAAGTTTGATAAGAAAACCCGATGTCCTCATGGACGTAACCGATATCCTGCACCACCTTTCTGGCAATGGCTTCAGGGTCGATCTTCTCCCAGCCTGCGCAAGTAATTTCGCCCGCGTTGACCACCAGGTTGGGCGCCACCATCGTCTCACAGCCCACGTGACTCTTGGGATCTTCTTTAAGACACGCATCCAAAATGGCGTCTGAAATCTGGTCACAAACCTTATCCGGATGACCTTCGGATACCGATTCCGAAGTGAAAACATGGTTCGTAAGCAATTTGCTCATACGGAGTTTCCTTTCCAAAAATGACTGACAGGTCGCGCCGGCGCCATGTTTTTAATACCGTGCAACCCCTGACGCTATACTATAGCGTACCGGGGGCATAAATGCCAACTATGCCTCTTCCCTGTTTTCAGATCTTGTCCCGTAAAGATTATTTTTATTGCAATAGTTCTGCTGATGTAATACTATCTATTTCAAAGAATATCGGTGGGAAATAACTCTGGAAAATTTCGGGCGATCCCGCGCCACCAAAGAAAGTTGGAAAAAGGAGTCAATCCATGCGGACGATCCATTTCCCCGTATACATTGTCAACCAGTACGAACGGGGCATTGTCGAGTGCCTGGGTAAATACAAGCGATTTGTGGAACCCGGCCTCCACCTGCAATGGCCTGTATTTAACCTCACCCGCGTAAGGGATATCCGGGAGCATACAGTGTCGCTCGACCCGCAGCCCGTCATCACCAAAGACAACGTGGAAATCACGGTGGACGGTTTCATCTGGGTGCGGCCGGGCCTGGAAGCGCAGGACATCAAAAAGACGTTCTACAACATTGACAGCTGGCTGCGCGCCACGGTCGAACTCGCAAAAACTAACCTGCGACAGGAATTCGGCGAACTTACCTTGGACGAAAGCCTGATCGCGCGGGAACGCATTTCCAACAACCTGCAAACAAACCTCGACAAGATGGTTTATGACTGGGGTCTGAAGGTCTGCAAGGTTGAAATTCAGATGATCGATCCGCCGGAGGACATCAAGCGCGCCATGCACAAAGAGAAAACAGCCGAGCAGGAGCGACGCGCCATGAAACTCCTGGCCACCGGGAAATACGAAGCCGCCGAACAGGAAAAACTCGCGGCCGTTCAATTGGCGGAGGGAAAGAAAGAGGCCGAAATACGGGTAGCCGAGGGCAAAGCCCGAGCCATCCAACTGGTAAATGAGGCCGCGGAACGGTACTTCCGCGGCAACGCAATAGACCTGAAACGACTTGAGGTCACAGAAGCCTCGATGAGAAATAACGCGAAGATCATCGTTACCGACAAAGGCATTTCGCCCCAGTTAATACTGGGCGATATTCCCATAGCACCACCGGGTACCGAAAGCACCGCCCCCGCCGCTGACACTACGGATTAGTTGTGCGCCGAACAAGATACTGGCCTGTACAAAAAACGTTCCCCTCATACATCAAGAACCCTGAACTCGTCCATTTGATTTACCCTTGTGACGGGACATAAAATGGAAACGGAGCAATGATGTTATGCAAGAAACCACTATACAGCTCTTTGTAGAAGCCCTTGATGAAGGTGGCTATGTCGCCACAAGCCCGGATGTACCAGGGCTTGTGGCCCAAGGACGCACCATTGTGGAAACCGTAGAGATCGCCCAAGGACTGACACGCAAGATTGCGGAATCATGCATCGAACACGGCGATCCCCTGCCGCCCGCGCTGGCCCATCTGGATGCCTGTACCACTGCCGTGGATTTGCGGATTCCCGTGGGTATGCCCTAAATGGGACGGTTGGCGGGGTTCAATTACATTCAGGTCGCCCGGAAACTTCGGTCTTTGGGTTTTCGCTTCGACCGGCCAGGACCCGGCAGCCACGAAGTGTGGCGTCACCAAGACACCGGACGCAAGGTCACGCTTCCACACCATCCCGGCGACATGCCCGAAGGCACCCTGCGCGCCATACTCCGCGAAGCCGGTATCTCTTCCGACACATTCCTGCAGGAATAACCGCTCTCCGCAATCTCGAATCATAGAAAAAACCCCGTAAACATGCGTTTGAGTCAATGTTTACGGGGATTGTGTATGGTGCCGGGAGAGGGAATCGAACCCTCATGGTATTGCTACCGCCGGATTTTGAGTCCGGTGCGTCTGCCTATTTCGCCACCCCGGCGAGGAATGCAAGTCTACTCAAATAATGAAGGGAAAATCAAACTTCATCTTGATTCAATGCGAAACCAAGGTGCATAAACGGAAGGATTCGGTTTATCGCTGTTGAGTTGGTACAATGCGGTTGATGTTATTATGCGAGAATAAGAGATAATTTTGTGCCTGCAACCATTGATTCCAGGCAGGATACTGAGAACTGGGGCCAGTTAAAGGCTAATGTCAAGCATAGGAAACACAGGCGGTTGGAATGCGTCCGCGCCGGCCTTCCGTTTCCGCCTTTTCCCGCCCTGAGAGAAATTCTCATGAACCAACTATCCATAACGATCACAGCATTAGCATTGCTTTGGGCTTGCCCCGCCCTGCCCACGGAAATTCCAAAGGTCATTTTCGACACGGATATGACCGGCGATTGTGATGATTGCGGTGCGCTGGCGGTGTTGCATGCCCTGGCGGACCGGGGGGAGGTGAAACTCCTGGGCTGCATCGCAAGCTATGGCGGAAACCCGTATGTCGCGGGTTGCATTGACGCCATCAATACCTGGTATGGGCGCGGCGATTTGCCGATCGGCGCCATGCAGGAAGCCTATGGCCGCACGGAGAGCCCTTACCTGGAAGCCATTGCCACGGACCAGGCACGCTACGGTCATGATGTGGTGACGAAGGCGGATGTTCCAGACCACGTTACGGTGTATCGCCAGCTCCTGGCGAAGCAACCCGATGGGAGCGTCACGATTGTGACGGTGGGCCGGCTGAAGGCGCTGTGCGATCTTCTCGCCTCCCCGCCTGACGACGTCAGCGCGCTGGACGGCATGGCCCTGGTGAATCAAAAAGCCGTGCAATGGGTGTGCATGGGTGGACGATATCCGAACAGCGACGGCAAAGGCGAAGCCAATTTCAAAACCCACGGCGGTGCGGGATACAGCAAAACCGCCGTTGAAAACTGGTCCCTTCCCGCGGTATTCCTGGGATACGAAATCGGCGCACGGATTATGACGGGGCAATCCCTCCTGAACATTTCGGATGACAATCCCGTGGCCCGGGCGTACCGGCTCTATCTCGGTGCCATCAATGCGGAGACCCGTGAGAGCTGGGACCAGACCGCCGTGCTGTTCGCCGTGCGCGGCGCCGCGCCCTGGTGGACCCTTGTTACTACCGGCCATAATCATGTGGATGCGGAAGGCGTCAATAAATGGCGGCGGGAACCGGACAGTGAGCACGCTTATGCTGTTGTTGCGCGTCCTTCAGAAGAGGCCGCGGCGTTGATTGAATCGCTCATGGTTCAACCGCCAAAGGCGCGTGGCAAATAAGAACACGTGACTAAAAACAAATAGGGTATGTTGTTCACGTTTTCAACGTGCAGGTTATCTCATTGGCCTCGAAGAAAAGAGCACGCTGAAGCGTCAACAACATACTTATTCTTTAATCTGCTGAGAGACTTTGAAATTAACATGCTGTTTCTGAATCACCTATAGCTTTACCGATTATGGTTGACGATTAGGAGCACGATTACGAGCATGAGCATGAGCACTTAAAATCGAAAATTGGGCTATGGAGTTTCTCGTAGTATGGACGGCTTACGGGCGTTGTTGCTCATCGCGGCTCGTTCCCAAGTTCCACTTGGGAACGCACTTGTCCGCGAAGTTCAACTTCGCAACCATGCTCGAACGCCGTAATACACCGGCCAGACCAATGCGAAAATAGAAATGGAATTCCAAGAGAGATTGCGTTCCCAACTGATACTGTGGAACAGGTCGCGAAGGAGGATAAGGGACGGAACTATCCCAGGTGATCCGCCGAATCCTCCTGAAAAAAAACTGGCAGGGGTAGCAGCCATTAGCCGGTAGGTGAGCGAAGCGATACCACCGGATCATGACACCACCCCACGATCCATCCTGGAGGGATAGAGGGAAAAGGACAGGTTCCTCCATCCCTCCGGGATGGGTTTTCGAGGCACTCCTAACCTGCGGTGTCGCTTCGCTCAACCGCAGGCTAATTTCCTGAATCCCTGCCCGGGATTCCAGTGCAAACCCTATCGGGCGACAATGAATCCCTCAGCCAACACTTCTGTAATGACAAGAATAGAATTGGACAACCAGCCGAAACCATGCGGTAAGCCGCCATGGCCAAGGCCCATTATAGGGTTCTTTGATCTTCATAGTTTACCTGCAATACGCTAAAACGGCCTTTCCGGACCGGCATAGGGTGCCGCACCCATCTGGCGCAGGGGCTGGTCTTCAATGCCGGTCAGCGCGGAATTGTCTGTGTCCGGCGCTTCGATAAAGCCGTAATAGCGGCCCATCCAGTACGCTTCCAGCCACGTTGCCGGTGTAATGGAACGATTGCCACCGGAACCGCCATCCAACTTAAGCACAGTAGCATCCAGTTTTTTGGCTTCCGATTCGCGGGGCGATATTTGTTTGGGCGCATTGGTATCCGGTCCGAGGGCGTAGGGCACATATCCCGGCTCGGGACGCAGGTCGGCGCGGTGCGAATTCTTGTAGTCGTAACTGATCAAATCGAGGGGCCATTCCCGCAGGAACTGCACGCCTTTCTCAGCCTCACAGTCGTTGCCGGTCATTACGCCGTACAGGAAATTGAACCAGGGGTTCTTTTCCACGCGCTTCACCTCCCAGCTGCGTTCAAGGCTGCGCCGGTACAGGGCATGCAGCCAGTCAATCTCCGTGTATTTCAGCAGGGAAAAATAAGAGAGAAAGGCGAGTTGGTCATCCCAGGTGGTGATATCTTCCGGCGGGAAGGTCAGTTTCTGGCGCACGGTATGCTCATGGTAGCGCCAGTCCAGCAGTTGCTGCCGCGCCTGCTTGAAATAGTCGTCCCCGAGGAGTCCGATGGCTGTGGCGACATAGGCCTGCGCCTCCATGCCGTTCAGCCCGCGGGCGTACATGCCGTAAGGCCGCTGCAAATATTCGGGATCCCATCGTCCCCAGCGCGTCAACTGTCCGTCCTTGTCGCGCAGTTTCCAACCATTGTCAATGATATGCCGCGTAATCCGGTTGACATGTTCCTTCGCCCGCTCTTTTTCCGGGCCATCCGGAGCAACACTGCAGAAGGTGGCCATGGCATAATAATGGGCGCCGATTTCGTCGCTCGAGGTGTCGCCTTTCCACTCGAAGTTGCCATCCGGCGTCGGGTTCCACCGCGCGGGCAGACCGCCAGACCCGCCTTCGGACTTGCGGCCGGCGTCCCCGTGGACCGACCAGATGGACCGCGCCACAAACCCGGGGATTTCGGTGATTTCCTCCAGCCAGACCATGGATTTCAAGGTATTCACGGCCTCTTCCCAGGCCTTCGGGTCGCCGGTCACGGCATGCTTGTAGGTCATCGCCGTCAGCCAGTGGGTAGTGAAACCACCGTCGTTGTCCGTGATTTCCCGAATCCACTCCCCGTTGGGTCCGCCCTTATACAGGAGATGGACGAATCCCATGCGCTTGTGCCCCCACTCCTCCATCCTGCGTTCATAGACAGCGGCTTTTTTTTGCAGCGTGAACGGCTCGTAGTGGATGACGCCCAGGCCACCGTCCGTGGCAATGTATACCGCATCCTCTGACACGGCGATGTCGTTCACCTTGTCATTGGGCAGCCAGCGCTGTCCGGCGAAATATTGAAAGGTACCGTCCTGGAGATATCGTATGGCACCCCAAGTGGTGCCGATCCACAGGTCGCCGTCAAACCCTTCCGCGAAGCAGGTAATATCTTCATAGGGCAGCCCGTCCGAACCGTCGAGGGTCGTCATGGCCATGCCCCGCAGCACGGCGATACCTTTATCCGTCCCAATGAGCAGCCGGTTGCCCAAGGCGATCATATCGCGGAAATTCAACGAAGGCGGCATCCCCCAATCAGCGACGCGCTGATCGACCAGGTCGTTGTCCAATAGCACCAACTCCCCTGGCCGCATCACATACAGGGTCTCGCTGTACCCGGCGATACGCATGACCGGACCGATTTTCTCGGGCCGCATCAACACCTGGGTGCCGTCCTCCATATGAAAGGTGGTGTTGGTGCTGCGGAAGCCCGTTTCCGGCTCGATGGGGACCAGTTTCCCGGCCGCGTATCGGTACACCGTGTCACGGGTCGCCGCGTACACCTCGTTGCGCACGACGCAGGCGTCCACAAAAGTTTCGCCGCTGAGTTGCACGATATCATTGCCGTCATAACGGTACAAGCCGGAATCGGAAAGGCCCCATAACGCATCATTCAGCACACGGAACCGCTTGACGCCGGAAGGCGCCTCCGGAACGGTACTCAGGGCCTCACCATCCCATTCATAGACCATTTCGCCCGTACTGACGAAAACCACGCCGTCAACTACGGCCACCGTCAACAGCGGTGTGTCCGTGGCGGTCTGGCTGCCGGTTTCCTGGAGATATACGGCATCCGCGACTGGAGTCCAAAGCCGCTCTTCCGGGGCCCGCATATAGGGATCGTCGGCGGAAGAAAATCCTATGCAGGCCAACATCAAGACAGATACGATTGCAGCAATAATTTTTAGGGGCATTGTGCAAGTCCTTCCGTTTTTGTATACGCTTCTGAAACCACAAACAAGTTATAGCAGAAATTGCCCGTTGGAAGAAATGCAAATCGGTTTCATCAACTAACCCGGACTTTGCCCGAAACCAAGAAAGAAACTATTGCATGTATGTTGTTCACAGTTTAATATGCGTATTGCCACATAGACTGCGAACAAGATAGCACGCTGAAAGCGTGAACAAGATACCTAAACCAGATCATAACGCTCCTCTTGGAACAAACCGAACTCATACTTTTTCGCCAAAGCAATTGAATTAAGCGTCTACGCTTCGTCCGGGACTTCGCCCGGAAGAAGTGGCGCCTTCGGCGCAGCTATCAAGTATACTATCTCATCATTTTTCGTAGCATATTCGTAATCAGGAGCCGATATATGAATATTCGAGATGATT
>JAAYBJ010000199.1 GCA_012730105.1 Candidatus Hydrogenedentota bacterium | reverse complement strand
TTTCGTTTCATTATAAAAACCGCAAGCAGCGTCATTCCGGTTTTTTCGCGGTCTTTGGCCAGCATCGAAGAACGGTACTGTACAACGCGAAAAAGACCGGAATCCAGATTCGTCCCGCTGCAATGAACGCCCATTTCCCATCTTAAAAAATACATCTGACACGGGCTGTTCCTCACACACGGCTTCCAAAGATAGATTCCGGTCTTTTCGCGGCTTGGCCCCCCCTTCGATACATGTCTTTGTTCCCACCGCGAAAAACCGGAATGACGCGTTGTTTTATGGTCTTTGAGACAAATCAAAATATGACATGCTTCTTGGTTACCTATACTTTAAACAGAACTCATAAGCAATTGTCAGCGAAATGGTCTTAAGCGCCTGCTACGCTTCGTCAGGGACTTCGCCCTTAAGAAGGGGCGTCTTCAGCGCAAACCAAAAATCTGAATAACTTGGCGAAGCCGCCTTTTTGACAGCAGGGTATTCCCCCAAACATGATAAGAACCGGAAAAGTGGGATGCTTCGTGTGCCATAGATTGTCTCCGATATTGGGTGATAACGATTCCTTAAATAGATAGTTCGCTTATATGAATTTTGCTCATGGCAGACTTTGTTCAGAGTGTACTTCAACTATTTATTGACAAAGATGTTAATATTGTGAAGGAAAATGACCGTGGGGCAACTAAAAAATCATTGACAATTTCGGTGTACTCTGGTATACTAATTAGAGGATTGATGTTGTTTGCCTTCAGAACCTAACGATAGAAGGAGGTGACACGAGTTGCGGGAAGGCGACAAATAGAGGAAAAGTTTCTAAGGTTTTGTATTTATTTTAACACGTAGCAACAGAAGGAGTATTTACATGAAACGTAAAGGCTTTACACTGATTGAATTGCTGGTTGTGATTGCCATTATCGGTATCCTGGCCGCGATTCTGCTTCCCGCCCTGGCGCGTGCCCGTGAAGCGGCCCGCCGCAAATCCTGTCAGAACAACCTGAAACAGTGGGGCACCATCTTCAAACTGTACGCTGATGAACAGAAAGACTACTGGCCGCCCTTGCAGAGCACAAATATTAACAGCCCGGGTTGGCCGGCTCTGCCCTTCGGTATCGGCGGCGAGTACGCCATCGAAATGGCTGCGGCGCCAATGGTTTCGTGCTGGTACCCCAATTATAACAGCGATCCTTCCATCCTGATTTGCCCGTCTGATGCGCAGGAAAAGATCGACAGTTTGCAGGATGACAATGGCGACTGGAATTTCTGGAAATCGGGCAAAAACTACCGGGCCGGGTACAGTTATGTCTATATCGGCTGGATGTTTGACCTTCTTCAGAAGCCTTATATGCCGCCGCTTCCTTACAGTACCTTCACCAATGTGGCCGCAGGCGTCTCCGCACTGGGTTTGGAATCGGGTGACGGTCTGGTGCCTTCACAGTTTGGGTACGCTGTAGACGAACTGCTGCGCAAAGTTGTTGACGACATGGGCTACAACCCCCTCGGTGTTAAAATCTTTGAACTTGCCAACGAAGACCTGGACGTAGTACCCGGTTTTGGCAATGGCCAGGGCGACACTGTCTATCGTTTGAAGGAAGGCAATGAACGCTTCATGATCACGGACGTCAACAATCCCCAGACTTCCGCCATGGCGCAGAGCACCCTCTTCGCGATGATGGATCAGTTCGGGAACTACGGTTCCGTGGCGTTCTTCAACCACGTTCCCGGCGGTTGCAACGTCCTGTTCATGGACGGCCATGTGGACTGGATCCCCTATGTGGCGCCGGCCCCCGGCACCGTTAACACAGATAGCATGGACCTTGGCGCGACCCAGCCCGTACTTCCCAGTTTGGCAAATATTATCGGCATGTTCTTCATGGCGAACTAATCCCTCGCGCTATTTTGTCTGACATCTAGTTTTTACTGCCCCCGCAAGATTACTTGCGGGGGTTTTTGTCTGCTTGGCCCTTGAACAAAACGGCTTTCGCATTCTCTTTCCCAACTTGCACTTGGGAATGCACGTGCCCGCGAAGTTGTACTTCGCAACGTCGGGGGTAATCTGCCAGACTTAAATCCGACCGGGAAGGCAGCGTAATGCAGGAAGTACAACTTCAAGAACCGACCCGTTCCCAAGTACAACTCTTGTTATTACCCACAAATACTTGCCAAAGAATCATGCAACATGCCATAGGGATTCTATTGAATCCTGAAGGGATTCCTTCTCAAAGCCCGGGGTTGCGGTACTCCGCTACCCCGGGACAAGTCGGAAAAATGAGTCTACCCTGAAAGGGTAGCGCCAACATAAGCGGTTGGACGTAACCCCTTTGGGGTAGATGGGTGGTGGTCATCACTTACCCGGGGTAGCGGAGTACCGCAACCCCGGGCTGTGTTACGAAATCCCGTTGGGATTTTGAATACAAACATGTACGTCTCGATTGCTCCATCCGGTACCAAAAAGATGTGTGTAATGACAAGAGTACAACTTGGGAACGAGCACAAAAACGAGCCGATGGCTTGCCCTGAAACTTCCACGCCATTGACGTAGATCGATGTGCAATATTCATTGACATTTACGGTACTGTCTGGTAAACTTAATTTAACGATGGAAAGATATGCTTTCCCCATTTTTATCCCTTAAGGAGGTGAATGCGTACCTGGCACCGGGGAGGGTGTAGTCTTAAGGCTTATATGTCTTATGTATTTAACCGAAACATGTTAACAATGCAAGGAGTGTTTTTATGAAACGGAAAGGCTTTACCCTGATTGAATTGTTGGTGGTGATTGCCATTATCGGCATTCTGGCGGCGATCCTGCTGCCCGCGCTGGCCCGTGCCCGAGAGGCGGCTCGCCGTAAATCCTGCCAGAACAACCTGAAGCAGTGGGGCACTATTTTCAAACTGTACGCCGATGAGCAGAAAGACTATTGGCCCCCGATTCAATGCACAAATATTAATAGTCCCGGATGGCCGGCACTTCCCTTTGCTGTCGGTGACGCGCTTGAATTGACCACGGCACCCATGGTGAGCGCTTGGTATCCTAACTACAACAGCGACCCCTCCATTCTAATTTGTCCGTCAGATGCCGAAGAGGATGTGGATGTGCTTAAAAATTCGGACGGGGATTGGGATTTTTGGAAAGATAACAACAACTGGCGGGCCGGATTGAGTTATGTCTATGTTGGCTGGATTTTTGATCTACTTGACAAACCCTATCTGGCCCCGGTGGATATCACCACCTTTTCCAATCTCAGCAGTGTTTCCAGTGCGCTGGGCTTGAATGCCCCGAGTGGCGGTCTGGTTGCCCACCAATTCGGCGCGGGTGTGGACGGTATTATTTCGGAAATTCTGGATGCCATGGCGGATAGCGGCACGCCGGCCGGGGTTTCCCTGCGGCGTGTGTCCGATACGGACATCGAGGTGGCCCCCGGAATCGGCAACGGCCAAGGCGACACGATCTATCGTCTTAAAGAAGGCAACGAACGCTTCATGATCACCGATGTTAACAACCCGCAAACCTCCGCCATGGCGCAAAGCACCTTGTTCGCCATGATGGACCTCTTCGGGAATTACGGCGGCGCCATCGCCTTCTTCAACCACGTTCCCGGCGGCTGTAATGTGCTGTACATGGACGGCCATGTGGACTGGGTGCCCTATGTTGCCCCGTCTCCCGGAACTGACGGCACAGTCAGCATGGACCTGGGCTCCACGCAGCCTGTACTGCCCAGCCTGGCCGGAATCATCGGGATGTTCCTGCAACAAAATACATGATAGTGTAAATAGAGTAAGACCGGAAGTTGCGCCGCCCTCGCAGGGTTTCCTGCGGGGGCGGTTTTAACTCTTTCAGGCCATCCTGCACCTATTCAGCACCACCACGACGGAAATCCGCAAAAGAGCAGTTCAAAGACAAAAACGACGTAAAGGACCCAAAAGACATTTTTGCACCCTGCCCTATATCTTCAATCTTTAGTTAGTCGTCCTTGTACTTGCTGTTGTCCTCTATACCCTACACTAAAGAACATTTCCATTTGTGTCGAAACAGCACCCATTATGAATAATATTTGCCCTTTTATGGAATTTCTGGTATACTTTAATTGTAAATCAAGTTTGGTTTCAGCTACTGAAAAGGAGGTGATTGAGTCTTTTGTTTTTTTTTGGCAAAAAGAGGTAATCGATAACTTTATTTTTTAAAAGAAAGGTTTTTTACATGAAACGAAAGGGATTCACCTTAATTGAACTGTTGGTGTCATTGCCATTATCGGCATTTTGGCGGCCATTCTTTTGCCTGCCCTGGCGCGTGCCCGCGAAGCGGCCCGCCGTAAATCCTGCCAGAACAATCTGAAGCAGTGGGGAACCATTTTTAAGTTGTATGCCGACGAGCAGAAAGACTATTGGCCGCCGATACAAGTGACCAACATGACCGCTGTTGACTGGCCGGACAATGATGAAGACGCCCTCGAGTTCGCGGTCGCGCCTTTGGTAAGCGCGTGGTATCCCAACTATAACAGTGATCCTTCCATCTTGGTTTGTCCCTCCGACGCGGAAGACGATATCGACAGCCTGAAGGATGCCAACGGCGACTGGGCTATCTGGAAAGAAGGCCATGCCGATGATGCGGATGCTAGTTATGTCTATCTTGGCTGGATGCTGGACCGGCTTCAGCGGCCGGACCTGCCGCCGGTAGACATCAACACCTTCCCGAGTCTTGGCGCAGCAGCGGCGATGTTTGATTTTGCGTTGCCTTCCGGTGCCGCACTCGTTGCCCATCAGTTCGGCGCCTTGGTTGACGCCCTGCTCGGCGAAGCCATGACTGCCATGGGCAGCGGGAAACCCTATGGCGTAGCGTTGCTCGAGATTGCGGGGACTGACTTTGATGTTCCCGCCGGCATTGGCAACGGCGCGGGTGATACGCTTTACCGGCTCAAAGAAGGGAATGAGCGGTTCATGATTACGGACGTCAACAATCCGCAGACTTCGGCCATGGCGCAGAGTACCCTCTTCGCCATGATGGACGCTTATGGCAATTATGGCGAGGCTATCGCGTATTTCAACCACGTTCCCGGCGGCTGCAATGTAATGTTTATGGACGGCCACGTAGAGTGGGTTCCGTATGTCGCACCCGCACCGGGCACGGATGGTACCACCAGTATGGACCTGGGTGCACAGCAACCCGTGTTGCCCAGCCTTGCCAATATTATAGGCCTATTCCAGATGGCTGACTAGTCGTGGCAATCCTGTAATCGCTATTTAAGCGTTAATAGCCCCCGCAATTTTGTGTTGCGGGGGCTTTTTATATGGGGACGGATGCCAACCCCGGTTAAAACCGCCATTCCCCCAAAAATCGTTCGGCGCTTATTAAAATACCAAAAAGTACAAAAACACAAAGAATAACAAGGATGGGGTACTACAGGAAAAGCCCTAGGTAGTCCGTTAATTGTCCATTGTGTCCCTTTTCTCCTCAAAGTCCTTTGACAAACCATGTCGCCGGTTCTTTGTGCAATGAACCGAAGATGGAACAACTAAATAATTTTTAGGTTGAAATTCTATGCCGATGGATGGTAAACTTGTTATGCTAAGTTGAAGATAAGCAACGGAGAATATGGACAATGCACTTGAGATAACGTGCGGATATTTAATCCAGAAAGGAGGTGGTAACCGGCAAGATTTTATGTATTGGTTTTTATGGTTTACAGTTGGGTTTAATTGAATGAGTCAACAAGACAAGGAGTTATTTTAATGAAACGTAAAGGTTTTACGCTGATCGAATTGTTGGTCGTAATCGCCATTATCGGCATTCTGGCGGCGATCCTGCTGCCTGCCCTGGCGCGCGCCCGTGAAGCGGCACGCCGCAAATCCTGCCAGAATAACCTGAAGCAATGGGGCACCATCTTCAAACTGTATGCGGACGAGCAGAAGGACTATTGGCCGCCCCTGCAGGTAACGAACCGCAATGCACCGGGCTGGCCGAACCTTAGCATTGACGATGACGTATTGGAACTGGCCGCCGCGCCGATGGTGAGTTCCTGGTATCCCAATTACAACAGCGACCCCGCCATCCTGATCTGCCCCTCTGACGCCCAGGAAAAGGTTGATGATCTGAAGAACGACGATGGCGATTGGAACTTTTGGCAGACGAAAAAGAACTACAAAGCCGGCTACAGTTATGCCTACCTTGGCTGGATGTTTGATGCACTTAACAAGCCCTATCTGCCGCCGGTAGACATTAATACATTTCCCAGCCTTGGGTCCGCAACCGCCGCCTTCAATTTTACCGCTCCGGGTGGCGGTATGGTCCCCGCGCAGTTTGGCGCCTGCATTGACGCCATGCTTGAGGAAGCCCTTGAAAAGATGGGGAATGCCAACCTCGGCGTAGAGTTGTGTAAAATGGCCGACACCGATTGGGACGTAGACGCGCCTCTTGGTAACGGCGGCGGCGACACCATCTACCGCTTGAAGGAAGGCAATGAGCGCTTTATGATCACGGACGTCAACAATCCCCAGACCTCCGCCATGGCCCAGAGTTCGCTCTTCGCGATGCTGGACCTCTTCGGTAATTATGGCGAAGCGATTGCCTACTTCAACCACGTTCCCGGCGGTTGCAATGTACTGTTCATGGACGGCCATGTGGACTGGATTCCTTATGTGGCTCCCGCCCCCGGTCAGGATAACAGCGAAAGTATGGACTTGGGCGCGACCCAGCCCGTACTGCCCAGTATGGCCAATATCATTGGTCTCTTTACCTCAGCCCAAAACGACTAATAAGGTGCTGACAACAGTTTAATCGCGAATACGTTCTTCGCCCCCGCAACTTAAACAGTTGCGGGGGCTTTTCTTATTTTAGTAAGTATGCGAGGGGAAGGATATTCCGGAGAGGAAACCCCCAAAGTATATGACCCATGGGACCTATATGACCTATAAGGTTTCACTGCCAAGGATGTCTGCTCTGGGATACGTTATGCTCAAGAACGATAACGATAAAAATTCTAAGAAGCAAATTAATGCATTGAAATTTTATGAGCTTTCTGCTAACATAAGGACGACATGTAATTAAAGAAATGATTAAGAGTACGGGTCGTTTTTTCTTATGGTGGTGTGTGGCGTGTTTCAATCTTATTAACAGTCAGAAAGGAGACGGAATCATGAAGAGGAATGGTTTTACACTCATTGAACTGCTGGTTGTCATTGCAATCATCGGCATTCTGGCGGCGATCCTG
>JAAYBJ010000198.1 GCA_012730105.1 Candidatus Hydrogenedentota bacterium | reverse complement strand
GATTGACAAAGCTTCCGCTTGGAAAAATATCCAATGAATGATGTTCCCGTCATACTTGTTGCCGATGACGAAACCGCGCAACGGCAATTACTTGTCGATGCCTTGACACATGCCGGGCTGAAGACGCTGGCCTGTAAAAATGGTCTTGAGACGCTTGATCATCTTGAGAAATGCGACTTATTGCTTCTTGATGTTCGTATGCCGGAAATGTCCGGGTTGGAAGTGCTGAAGGAGGCATCCGCGAGACGCCCGGAACTGCCTGTAATCCTCCTTACAGCGTATATCGATATACGGGATGCCGTTGAAGCGATGAAGATGGGGGCACGGGACTATCTCGAAAAGCCTGTTGATATCGATGAGCTGATTACGGTTGTTGAAGAAACGCTGGGGATACATGCCGGCCTACCGGACCGTTTGGAACTGCCTGGGGACATTATTGCTGAGAGTCCGGTCATGCATGAGGTTTTCCTGCAGGCGCACAGGGTGGCCCAAACCGACACAACCGTGCTGCTCCTCGGAGAAAGTGGCGTCGGCAAGGAAGTTGTCGCGTCTTATATTCACGGCGCGAGCACAAGGGCGGGGCGCCCCTGGACAGTGGTGGATTGTAGCGCCTTACCCGAAAACCTGGTGGAATCGGAGCTATTCGGCCACGAAAAAGGCGCTTTCACAGGGGCGGACAAGACCCGCATCGGGCGTTTTCAGCAGGCAGATGGCGGCACCCTTTTTTTGGATGAAATTGGCGAACTGCCATTGCCATTGCAGCCAAAATTATTACGTGTGCTCGAAAGCGGTGCGTTTCAGCCCGTCGGCAGCGGAAAAGAGGCACAAGTTGACGTCCGGCTTATTGCCGCCACCAATCGTGACCTGGAGAAAGAGGTTGAAGCGGGCACATTCAGGGAAGACCTCTATTATCGACTGAACGTGTTTCCCATTGTCATTCCCCCTCTTCGCGAGCGGCATGAAGATATCCCCGCCCTTGCGGCCATGATTTTAAAGCAATACAGGAAAATGCTGACCCCGGCGGCGGAAAGATTGCTGATGGCATATGAGTGGCCGGGAAACACTCGGGAATTGCGTAATGTCCTCGAACGGGCTTCCATATTAACCGAGGGCATGCGTATCCTTCCTGAGGCGCTTCCGCCTGCGTTGCGAAACGCCGTTGACCGACGTCCAGCCAACAGCGGCGTACTCGTCGGCAACATGGCGGAAATCGAACGCCAGGCAATTATGGAGGCCCTGGAAAAGACGGAAGGGAACAAAACGCGGGCCGCAGAGTTGCTCGGTATCAGCAGGCGCAACCTTATTTATAAATTACGGGTCTATGAAAAGGGAACCATGTCCGGTCAATCTCTGTGACACCCTATCGCTACTGCATTGTATGAGGCCGTGCTACACGCTTTAATTTGGCAATCAACATAAACAAAGAGAGGAATATCCATGCTTAGAACTGTGGTTTGTATCGCCTGTGTTTTATGTTGTTTCGGCGCCCGGGCGGAAATGGACCTGAAGGTTATGTCCTTTAATGTCCGTTACGGTACGGCTTTGGACGGAGAAAACGCCTGGGCCAAACGAAAGGACATTTTGATAAACGCGATTCGGAATCAGTCCCCGGATATAATCGGGGTTCAGGAGTGCCTGGTCTTTCAAGCGGAATATATTGCCGGGCAGTTACCGGAATATCGCTGGATGGGAGTGGACCGGGATGTCACCGGAAAGGGCGAAATGACCGCCGTTTTTTATAAGGGAGAGATGCTGTTCCCTCTGGAAAGCGGCCATTTCTGGCTTTCGGAAACCCCGGACGTGCCCGCTTCGAAATCCTGGGACACCAGCCTGACGCGTATGGCCACCTGGTTGCTCTTTTATCACCCTCCAACGCAAACCCGTTTTTACTTCTATAACACTCATCTTGATCATAGAGGAGAAGAGGCCCGAGCGCAGGGAGTGTCCGTGATCGCAAATCATGTTAAAGCGCGGCATGGGGGATACCCGGTCATTTTAACGGGAGATTTTAACGCATACGCGCAAAACAGCCGTCCCTATGAGGTGGCCATGCAGCACGGATTTACGGATGCCTGGACGTCCGCGGAAAAATGCGTCGGACCAACAGTGACCTTTTCTTCCTTTAGCGATCCGGATCCAGCCGTAGATCGCAGGATAGACTGGATTCTTTATCAAGGCACCGTTCGGGTTTCGGCGTGCGAAACTGACATTTACAGTGAAAATGGACGTTACCCGTCGGATCATTTCCCGGTAGTCGCCGTTATTCATATCGGAAATAAGTAAAAACGGTTTTAAGAACACAGTCATCCCACAGGAATTTGAATAAGGGCTGAATCAAGCGCAAGACTTTCCTCATGAAAACACAACAAAGCGGCGGAACACCCGCAGCCTGGAGAGCCTTGCCATGAAATCAGCCCGGTCACAT
>JAAYBJ010000197.1 GCA_012730105.1 Candidatus Hydrogenedentota bacterium | reverse complement strand
CGCCTTCGACCGGTACTTCACCTTCACCCTCGGCGGGCACTTCGCCTTCGATTTCGCCTTCAACCGGTACTTCGCCTTCACCTTCGACGGGCGCTTCGCCTTCGGGTTCGCCTTCAAGTTCACCTTCGACAGGCACTTCGCCTTCGCCTTCGACAGGCGCTTCGCCTTCACCCTCAACCGGGGCTTCACCTTCGACCGGAGGTTCGCCTTCACCTTCGACCGGAGCTTCGCCCTCGCCTTCAATGGTCGTTTCACCTTCGCCTTCTACAGGTGCTTCACCTTCACCTTCGACGGGGGCCTCGCCCTCGCCTTCTATGGGCGCTTCACCTTCGCCTTCTATAGGTGCTTCGCCTTCACCTTCAACGGGCGCTTCGCCCTCGCCTTCTATGGGCGCTTCACCTTCGCCCTCGACCGGGGCTTCGCCTTCGCCTTCAACGGGAGGTTCACCTTCACCTTCGACAGGCGGTTCACCTTCGCCTTCGACCGGAGCTTCGCCTTCACCTTCGACAGGGGCCTCGCCCTCCCCTTCTACAGGCACTTCGCCTTCACCTTCGACAGGAGCTTCACCTTCACCTTCTATGGGGGTTTCACCCTCGCCTTCAGGCTCCCCTTCACCCTCACCTTCACCTTCGCCTTCGGGGGCTGTTAACGCGTCATCAATCCCTTTGAGCGGGAACAATGCCTCGATGATACGCACTTCGGCATCCAGTGCATCCAGGTTATCGTCCACAAATGCCAGCCAGAAATCCAGTTCCTTCTGGTCAATTTCCCCGGTGCCGTCTATATCAAGTTCTTTGAACTGCGCCAGGCTAAGCACGCCCGTACCGCTTACTTCCGCCCAGTTTAAACCGCTGCTGCCGTCGCTATCCAACGCGGCGAAATTACTCGAGAGATACTGCGCAATACCCAGTAACGGGTCTTCCAGGTCCCTCAAGCCCAGGTCACGGGCCGGAATCAGTTCATCGGCCACACCATCCGTGACTGGTCCACCCAGGGGGAAAATCATGCCATCGGGAACTAGTATATCTCCTGGATTAGCCGCCGGATGGACATAGGGCACCAACGGCGGTGGAATGATGTCGCGTACCGAGAAACAGGGGATCTTGCCCGGCTTTGTGGTGGCATCGCAATATAAGGCGTCCAAGTCATTCGTATCGGGAATACCAAGTACCTTGAACGTGCCGTCGCAGGCCAGCCCGTCCGTGGTGCGGGCGATGCGGAAACGTCCGTTGCCGTCGGGCGTCAAGATATCCGCCTCATGGCAGGCTCTTCCTTCAATCGGATCAATAACCAAAGCCAGGGAAGGCGAGCCTGCGCGTAGGCTAAAAAACAGGTCGCCGGGCTGCAGGTACTGCGGCGGTTCCTCATGCTTCCGGTCTATCGGCTGGGCGATAAGATCCAGCCCGTTCAGATTATCGTCCATCTGTACCGATGTCGCACTAGGTTGTATCGCAAGGGTCAGGTTCTCTTCGTCGGCCACCAGCAGGTTGCTGCCCCGCCCGCCTCCGGGCACGGGTAGGGCCGTACTGCTCACAAAGTAGTCCCCGTGGGCCTCGTTAGGTGCCGGAGGCACCCACAGCCACTGGGTACCCGAGGTCACCTCAAGGTCCACGCTTGACAGCGGCTTGCCTTTGGCGGGGCCGTCCACGGAAAAATGCCAATGAACGGGAAACGGAACAGGATCCGCTGTCCACCAGCCGGCATCCTCCTCAAGATTGCCCATGAACTTAACCGCAAAGGGCGCCCATTGGTAGCATAAGGCGTCAATATCATCGGCCGGTTGCAATCCCAGTTTTGTGTGAAGCAATCTTACGAAGTTTGTACATCCCCCACCAATGAACACGTCGTTTTCCGGCGCTTCGAAAGTCGCCTGCGCAGCCACACCGGTGCCCTTGAGGCCTTGCGACCCGACCTTGACACTAAAATTAATCCCCTGTCCCATTGCGCTTAGGGTCAACAGAACCAGCACCCCGATTGCCATAGATGCCTTTACATGCCTCATTTCCTTACCTCCAGCATTTTCCGCCTGCTTAAGTGTTCAATCCAACTTTCAAGTGTCGACTCAAAACGTCCTTTCGCTTTTTCTAAACTAATTCTGCAAAATATTTTTTTAAATACTTTGCAGAAACCATTCTGTAATTATTTTTATGCATTCTAAGTATATAATAATTTTACTACGAGTTCATCAATAAGTCAATTGATTATCTGTTTTTCAATTATAACGCGAATATCAAATATATCCATTATTGCTGTATTTTTTAATCTTTATTATAACAAGAAAAAAGGGAATCGCCTGCATACAATGCAAATCAGCCGAAGAGGTAGGCGTTAAATGGAGGGAACACCCTTGGGTTATGAAAGAGGGAAGTGCTACCGGCACAGGCGATTAAGGCCATTTCGCTGACAATCAGTTATGAGTTTGGCCTTATACGGATTAAATACCTGCAATTAAACCGCAAAGAACGCAAAGAGCACAAAAAAGATGATGGGGTGTTAAAGATCTTTGATTATAGCTGCGCCGAAGGTGCCATTTCTTTCAGGTTAAGTCCCGGATGAAATGCAGACGCTTGTAACCCGTACTTCGTATTCGTCCGTGGTAATCAGTTTCCTATTGCAGGTTTTCGATTACGAACACGAATACTATAGAGATCAGGGTTGTGGGCAAAACCGCGCTAATATATCATCTGCCGGATTTTACGTGGTTTGCCGGCTCTTCCTGTAGAAATGTCCCAGTATGACCAACACGGTAAATGTGCCGAGAATCACTACGGTCCAGGTATGGCCAACCTTGCCGTCGATACCCCAGATACTGCCGAAAAAAGCGCAGAACAGGGCAACGAGCATAAGGACATTCCATAGCACCCGTTTACCGCCCGTGGGCATATCTTCTTTCAATATTTTCTTTTGGTTCATGAGCAGGAAGAAGGACAGATACGCCAGGGGCAGCAGGGTCATACAAAAAACGGAGGTGGGCGTGGTTACGGCCATCAGGGCGCCGTCCCACGCAAGCATCACAAAAAGGGAAATGGACGTCATGGCGCCGCCGACAATCTGGGGCCACCCCTTGGCAGGCCGGTTGAGCAATTCACAGAAACAAAGACTGTTGATGATCATGAGCATGGTGGCGGCCGAAATACCCATGCCCAGTATGCCAATACCGAAGACGTAGCGGGAAACGGTGGTTCCCGTCAACGGCTCCAGCGAAGCCGCCAGTTGGGGCGCGTCGCGGCGAACAAGCATGGCTGCCATGACTTTTTCCGATTCAGGCAGCGCTTGGGCACGCGCTTCAATTTCTTCCGGCGCCAGCATGGCGAAACCGTCATCGCCCAGTTCGGAACGCAGCCGCGCGGCAAGTATCCCGTCATACCCTTTCTTAAGGCTGGCTTCCACGGCAATCAGGTTTCCCTGTTCGTCATAGGGAGAAACAAGTCCTGCCTGCGCCTTGGCATGCAGCTGCGTTCCCGCGGCGATTACCACGCAGGACGTGGCAATCATGAAAGGAATGAACAGACCTGTTGAAAGATCAAAGATGGCCAGTCCGCGAAAATCGCGGTCCCACCCCTTGCGCATCATGGAATAGGGAAACAGGAAGGTCATGTTAATGCCCACGGCAGTCGCAAAAGCGGATATGATGAAATCGCGTTGATCGCTCAGGATTCTGCCCGTCCAGAAAGCACGGAACTGCTCGGGCACCTGTTCCAGAAAAGGCACGAGTTTGGGTCCCGGTTCGAACATCATGTTAAAGCGCGGGACGAAACCGCCCACGTATTCGCGCCAGTCAGCCAGTCCGTTCTTGGTAACTACGAACACCACGCCGAAAAAGCACAGGACGGTTAACCCGACCATGCCCTTGACGATGGTTTCAAAGATTTTCATGCCCTTCCCACCGGAACTGTACAGGACCAGGAAGGTGATATTGACGGCGAGAATGCACAATGCGGCCACCAGGCGCCCCTGCGTTCCGAAGGGCCCGTCCACGCCAAGCACCTGGGGGAAGAGCATTTTCGTGAGCGCCGCCAGTCCCAGTCCAAACTGGGGCATGCTCCACACCATATTGGCCGCCATCGAGGCCAGCAGCCAGCTCCAGCCCAATACCGGATTGATATGGGTATTGATTGCGCGCAGCGGCCGTTCGCCCGTAGAAAGGGTGAAGTAAGCAATGGCGCTGAGCATGACGATGCCGACCATCATGGCCACAGGCTGCAGCCACAGGAAGGTAAATCCGGTGAGCACGGCCAGGTACAGGCTGTTGGACAGCGTTCCGCCGCCGAGTGTAATGGCGCTCTGCAGCCATCCCGGCCCGGACAGACGCAAAAACACGCCGAAAAGTGGCCCCTTGCCCCGGGCACGCGCGTCACTGATCATCTGCCGGTCACGCTCGATGCGTTCATTTACGGACAGGTTGATTTTTTGCGAGTTGTCAGAATTTGCCATTATACAAGTCTCCCGCGCAATTAAGGGTGTTCATAAAGTTGAAATGAGAACCCGTTGACCTTTTCGAAACAACAGACGCCACGAACGACACGCCCGCTATTCACCATCGCAAAGGCCCAGCCTGGATTTTCGTAAGAGATAGCTATTCCACGCATGATACTACCATTTATAGGTATATCCCAGCAAGGCGGAGATTGCGCTTGCCTCTATTTCGGTCCCTTTCCCGAGTAAAGACAGCAAATCACCATCGCCGTTTTCCTTCATCGAAGTCTTTGGCGCCCAGCCGCCCGTAAGATGGACGGCATGCTTTTCGTTGATGGCAAAGGATACGCCGCCTGTAATATGGTGCTCAAAAATCACCGGCGTCAAACTTGCCAAAAAGACACCGTTTGAACGAATAGGCGTATTGTTGTACGCGTACCCCGTCATGAACGTCCATTTGGGTGTAGCCTGCCATTCCAATCCAAGCTTCACGCTGTTCTGGTTGGTCCAGCCGAAACCACCGCCCCGGAATATGGGCGAGCCGTAACTTCTTACCCGACGCCACTGGAGCCACTTGTAATCAACCGTAAGTTCCAGGGTCGGCATGAGTTTATAGGCGATGCCGGCCTGCAGGGAACGCGGCATATCGAGAGGCGCACTCAGGAGATCATCATATTTGTCCATGCCGGAAGACCAATGGCGGGACATATAACTGGCGCCCACGGCAAAGCGGTCCCAATGCCGATAAGCGCCCACACTGACACCGGCGCCAAAGGCGGTATCCCATTGGTTGTCATAACTCGCCGTTGACAGTCCCAACGTAAGGTGATCCGTACGGAAACGGCTCACCGACAGATGAAGCCCCGCACCCAACGCCCAGCCATTATCAAGTTCCCGGGCATAGGCCAGCACCCCCCGGACATGCTGATACGCCAGCCGCCTGTCGCCGTTTCCACTGAATAAACGACTGATAATATTACGGGAATGGGGGTATTCTACGCCGGATCCGCAGGGCGCAAAAATACCACCGCCTAAGGTGCCCTTTTTCAGCGGCAGAATTATGCCGGTGGACGGCACCATAAAAAACTCATCGGAAACAAGATCACCATCCAGCCGGTTTCCCAGCACCCCCCGAGGCTTCAGTTTAAAGGTGTCAGAGATCGCGTACAGATTTATATCCATACGACGTTCAAGGTCCACCATGGAAGCCGGATTCATGTAACTCCAATAGGAACTGCGTGGACTGGCGACGCCGCTGGAGGCACGGCCTAACTGGATGGCATCGTTGCCCATCAAAAAGATGCCCTCGCCCGCATGCGCCAAGGAGGCATACGTGCCCGAAATCAAGGAGGATAGCGCTATCAACCAGGCGAGACAGAATACAAATTTTGAGGCTTTTCTTGGGGGGGAAATCATTGTACCAGACTCCTGTGCCGACTTGTGTACCACGTTACGGGAGGACAATTCAACCTGGGAAGGGCGGTTGCGAGACGGATGCCGTCTTTTCCGCGGCGGCGCGAAACCATACGAGTTTCACCCTCCGCAACAGGCGGTAACAAGTTTTCCCGGCAGGGCCCCCAACCTACCAGGTATAGGTATAGCCCAGCGCGGCGGAGAAGGCGCCCGCCTCTATGGTGGTTCCCTTTCCGAGGCGCGACATCAGATCCCCGTCACCGCTCTCACGAATTTTATTGGACGGCGCCCATATCGCGGAGAAATGGATGGCGTTGTTTTTGTTGATCTGATGGGACACCCCGGCCGTTACATGCTGTTCCACGATGACCGGCACAAGGCCGGACAGAAAAACCCCATCTTCGCGTACCGGTGAATTGCTGTAGGCATACCCCGCCATAAAGGTCCATTTGGGCAGGGCTTTCCATTCCACGCCCAGTTTGAACCCGTGCTGGTTGGTCCAGCCGTAGCCGCCGCCCCGGAATATGGGCGACCCGTAGGTCTTGATTCGCCGCCAGTGCAGCCATTTGTAGTCCAGAGTAAGTTCTATCTTCGGTGTAAGTTCATAGGCGATGCCTGCCTGCACTACCCGCGGTGTGTCCAAGGGCGAACTCAGCAGGTCGTTATATTTATCCATGCGCTCCGTCCAATGGCGTGAACTATAGTTAAGGCCCACGGCGAAACGATCCCAGTGTTTGTAAAATCCTACCCCGAAACCGGCACCCAGGGAGCTGTCCCAGTTGTTGTCATTATGGGCCGAGCGCAGGGAAAGCGTTAGGTGGTCCGAACGGAACCGGTTCAAGGAAAGATGCAAACCCAGGCCCACAGCCCAGCCGTTTTCAAATTCATGGGCATAGGCCAGCACACCGCGTATGTGCTGATAGGAAAGCTTTCTGTCCCCGTTCCCACCCACCAGACGGCTGATGATATTCCGCGAATAGGGGTATTCCACCCCCGCCCCGCTGGGAATAAAAATGCCGCCACCCAGGGTGCCGCTTTTCAACGGCCAGATAAAACCCGTGCTGACAATATTGGAAATATCATCGGAAACCAGCGTGCCGTCAAGCCGGTTGCCCAGCAGTCCACGAGGCTTCAATTCAGCACGGGGAAACACCGTATACCAGTTAACGTCCACGCGGCGTTCCAGATCCACCATGGAAGCGGGATTCATGTAACTCCAATAGGCGCTGCGCGGACTGGCGACACCACTGGAAGCGCGGCCCAATTGCAAGGTGTCGTTGCCCAGCAGGAAAACGCCCTCCCCGGCAAATGCCCCCGGGGCCATCACCGCCACAACGGTCATTACAAGAGAAAAACATACGGCCCGCTCAAAAATGGTATGCAACTGCCTGAAATGCTTCAAAACATCATCTCCTGTAATTACGGACCGCTACCTGATTATTATTCTCTGAGATTCCTCTGTGATCTTATGTGCCGCAACGGAAACGGTCGTGCAAAGACTGCCAGACAAGCTCAAACCGTCCTAAAACCTTGACACAGCCGTGTTAGTACCCTTTTTGCCAACGACTATGTATCATAAACAAGTTGGTAAAATCAAAATTTCAATATCATTTTATAAGTTCATATTTCTTATATTGGGCTTTAATGATGCCCTGTATACTGACTATACATAAGCTCATCTGGATTCATTCGAGGCATTTAATATGACTTACTGGTACATTTTAAGTGGTTGGTTGTGGTTCAACTATCCTGTTGCTCTCCATGTCCCGAAATGAAGCCTTGATTGTATGCAAACCTGATTTTGGGCGAATCCGATGTTTCATAAGAATCTCTATCTCATTAGAAACGAATATGTTAAATTGATATAATGCTTTGGCACGATATGTGCTTTGTCTTGAGTCATGCGACACAGAATCGTAATATATATCTGGTTTTCGGCCGTGGCCTTACTGGTTTGGGCAGGAATGGGCGTTGCCGGGCCGGACTTGGAAGTAATTCCCCAGAAATACAGTGCCCGCCCCGGCGAAGTCTTTCCTGTGGAATACACGTTCACCTGGCAAGACGCCGGAAGTCCGTATACTGTGTTGCCCCCGGCCCTGCCCTCCCTGGATTGGGGTGAGGCGGCCCTGCTTGAAGTACGTGCCCAATCCGCCGGTGACGTGAACAAGACGCGTGTTATTGTGGGATTTACCGCCGCCGTAACAGGCCACCATGAAGTGCCGGCCATTGAATTCCGCCTGATGAATTGGAATACTGAAGATAACACCGCCGTCCTGACGATCACCCCGGAAACCCCTGCGCAACTGCTTACATCGACCCCGCTAACCATAAAGGTAAGCGCCGTTGGTATTCCCGTGATTGTGGCCGCAATCGCGGTTCTGTTGACGGTGATCGTTGTCGGCGTTGCGGCATGGCGTTTCAAACGCGGAACGGCGCCGGACACTGGTGCAATGTCTTTGAGCGTCACGGAACAGGGCACCGCACTTCTGCACGAGGCGCGCCGCCATCGTCTTGACGGCGACTATTATGCCTTTTACCGCGTGCTGCGCAGGGCCTATGACCTGGTGGCACGCGTATCCGGCACTCCCGATGAACGGTTGTGCGCCAGGCTGGATGTGCGTATCAAGGACACCGGCTACCGGGGGCTGCGCCCGACCGAGGATGACCTCGAGGGCGACTTCAAGGAAGTGGAACAACAGGTGGCGCGGATGAACGACCGCGCGCCAAAGGAGAGTTAGCGCATGGCTGTAAACGTTGAAGCCGTAAGGCGCAGTGTGGAACAGTACGCCCCCATGGTAAACCGGCTGCGCGAGCAGGTCGGCCGCATCATTGTGGGGCAACATTACATGATCGACCGCCTGCTTACCGCCCTGCTCGCCAACGGGCATGTCCTTATCGAAGGCGTGCCGGGACTAGCCAAGACAACGGCGGTGACGACCCTGGCCCAGGCCATGGACTGCACCTTCAAGCGGGTGCAATTCACCCCGGACCTGTTACCGGCGGACCTGATCGGCACCTTGATTTACACGCCCAAAACCGGCGAGTTTGTCACCAGGAAAGGCCCCATCTTCGGAAATATCATCCTGGCCGATGAAATCAACCGCGCCCCCGCCAAGGTGCAGAGCGCGCTGCTTGAGGCCATGCAGGAACGCCAGGTTACCATAGGCGAAAACACCTTCAAACTGGACGATCCCTTCATGGTTCTGGCCACGCAAAACCCGATCGAACAGGAAGGCACCTACCCTCTGCCGGAAGCCCAGGTGGACCGGTTCATGCTGAAATTAAAAGTCACCTATCCCTCGCGCGCGGAAGAACGGCAAATCATGGACCGCGTGGACCTGCTGCATCAGCAACAGGTGGAGCCCGTGCTGACCCGGGAACTGTTGCTGGAGGCCCGGGAAATCGTGAACCGCATCTATGTGGACGACAAGGCGAAAAATTATATTGTGGACTTGGTCTACGCCACACGGGAACCCGAAACCTTCGGGCTTAACCTCAAACCGCTTATTGAGTACGGCGCTTCGCCGCGCGCGACCATCTACCTGCAACAGGCGGCCCGCGCAATGGCCTTCCTGCAGGGTGAGGGCAACGTGTTTCCCAACGACGTGAAACAGGTTGCCATGGACGTGTTGCGCCACCGCGTCAAGGTCTCCTACGAAGCCGAGGCGGAAAATATGACCAGTGAAGATCTTATTCGCAAAATTCTTGAGAGCGTACCCGTTCCCTAAGCCCCGGGAAGACGTGTTGGTGGACAGAGAATTCCAGGAAAGGACACACCGCAATGATCCCGCAGGAGATCATGCAGAAAATAAGGCGCATCCACATCCGGACGCGCCGCATGGTCAACGAAATTCTTGCCGGCCAGTACGAAAGCGTATTCAAGGGGCAGGGCATGGAGTTTCGCGAGGTACGGGCCTATGTTCCCGGCGATGATATCCGCAGCATCGACTGGAACGTGACGGCACGCACCGGCGAACCTCACGTAAAGATCATGGCCGAGGAACGGGAGATGACCGTGATGCTCGTGGTGGACATGAGCGGTTCCGGACGCTTTGGCAGCGTATCCCGTTTCAAGAACGAATTGGCGGCCGAACTCTGCGCCGTGCTGGCCGCTTCCGCCATCAAGAACAACGACAAGGTGGGCCTTATTATTTTCACCGACGATATTGAGCTATACGTGCCGCCCAAGAAGGGCAGCAGGCATGTGCTCCGCGTCATCCGGGAAGTGCTGTACTTCACCCCGCGCGGCACCGGCACGGACATCGCGAAGGCGCTGGGCTACCTGGGCAGGGTCATGCACCGCAAGGCCGTGGTATTCCTCGTGTCGGACTTCATGGCGCAGGGGTATGAAATCGCCCTGCGCGCGACAAAGCGCCGCCATGACGTTATTGCCGTCACGGTAACGGATCCCAGAGAGCTTGTTCTACCCGACATCGGCAGGGTCGCGGTGCGCGACGCGGAAAGCGGCATCGAAACACTGGTCAACACCAGCGATCCGCGGGTACGCACCGCTTACGAACGCGCCGCGCAACAACGCCAGCGCCAGCGGGATGAAATCCTGCGGCGCAACCGTGTGGACACCCTGCACACCACCACGGACAAGCCCTATGTGGAAGAAATCTACCGTTTCTTCAAGATGCGTGAGCGCCGCCGGGCGGGAAGGGCCGCGGTATGATGCGGCTCCTGTTACTAGCGGCAGTCACGCTTTTCGGCGCCGGCTTCACAGCCGCGGCGGAAACGCCCGTTCTGGACACGGCGCTACTCCCGCCGGAGATACCCTATCACCGCACGGCCCTATACACCGTGTCGGTGGAAGCGGATGCGGAAGTCCGCATTTCTTTTCCTGAAATTACCGGTGATCCGGGCAAAGTTGAAGTCGAGAAGTCAGAATACCAAAGGGATACCTTGGCCGACGGCCGCGTGCGCCATATTCAGAACTATCGTGTCAATCCCATTGTCACCGGCGTTTATGCGCTCCCGCCCCTCCCGATTACCTGGCAGGATAACGCTGCGACAGGCACGCTGACAGCGCCACCCGCGGCGTTCAACGCACGGGATCTTACGCCGGCGGAGGCCAAGTCGGCGGAAACTTTTCTGGGAATAACCGCCCCCGATGCCGTTCTTTCGCCGCAGCGCCATTCCGGCTGGCTTATACTGGTCGGCGCGGGTGTATTGTTGGTTGTTGCGGCGATCCTCCTGGTGTTTCTGGCGCGCCGGCGCCGCATGGGCGATCGGACCGCCCCATCCCTGCCGGCATGGGAGATCGCCTTGAACCGGCTTCGTGAACTGCAGCAGCGCGACCTGCCCGGCGCGGGGAAACTGGAAGCCTTCTATGTGGATTTGTCCGCTATTTTGCGCTACTACATTGAAGACCGTTTTCAGATACAGGCGCCGGAACAGACCACGCCGGAATTTATCGAGGCAGCCTCGAAATACGGTGTTTTCTCGGAGGCGCAGGAGGCCTTTCTGGCAGATTTCCTGCGCCAGTGCGACCGCATCAAATTTGCCCGGCTGCAGCCCGGGGTGGAGGAGGCTGAAGCGCATTTCACCCAAGTGCGCCTGTTTATAAAGGAAACCATTCCTGAAGAAGCGACCAACAGCGCGATGGAGCACGCGGCATGAACGCGATCGGGAACATAGTCGCCTTTGACGGTACCGCCCACCCCGAGTTTTTCTGGCTGGCCCTGGCCGTACTGCCCCTGCTGTTGCTGGAACTGGCCGGCCGTCCGCCGGGAGCGGTGACGGTATCTACCGGCGACACTTTGTCCGCCATCCACAAGCGGGGACCTGATTTTGCCCGGCGCATTCCCGCGCTGTTGCGCGCGCTCGGCCTGATCCTGCTGCTGGTGGCGCTTGCCGGCCCCCTGCGCGGTTATCATGTCCGCAAGGACCGGGCCGGGGTCATTGACATCATGCTCTGCCTGGACACCTCCGGCAGCATGCAGCAGCCCGATTTCTTTATCGAGGGGCGGCAGTATGACCGGCTCCACGTGGCGCGCGAAGCCGCCCGAAAATTCGTGAACAGCCGGCGTGAGACGGGGGAATCCCGATATGGGCTGGATCGGATCGGCCTGCTTTTGTTTTCCGGCCTGGCGTGGACCAAGTGCCCCCTGACCCTGGATTACGATGTCCTCGAACGGGAAATCGAAAACGCATCTATCGCACCGAAACACAAAGACGGCACCGCCATCGGCTCGGCCCTCGGCCTTGCCGTGCGGCGCCTGAACCGGTCCGAAGCCAAATCCAAGGTCGTAGTGTTGCTGACGGACGGCGTCAATAACAAGGGGGAGATCGATCCGGTGACCGCGGCACGCCTTGCCAAGGAATACGGCATACGCGTTTATACCATCGGCGCCGGATCCACTGAAGAGGTGGTGGTGCGAAACGGATTCTTCCCGATGCGCACGGAAGCCATAGATGAACAAGTGCTCCAGCAGATGGCGGACATTACCGGCGGCAAATATTATCTCGCCACGGACACGGAGTCGCTGATGAACGCTTACGATGAAATCAGCGCGCTGGAAACAACGGAAATCGACGTCGGCGACTATTACGAAGCCAACGAGGAATTCATGTTTTTCCTCTCGGCCGGCGCTCTTGCCTTGCTTGCCTCGGTATTTTCAAGACGGCTCTGGTTTGAGATTGTGCCATGAATACAATTTTATCAAGTGACATGACAACCCTGTTGTTCAGACCGACAACCCCTCGGACGGAGTGTTAACCACCCATGCGGTTTGCCTTTCCCATAGCACAGTTGCCCCTGTGGGCGGCCGCGGCGGCAGCCGCCGCCGTGGCGGCGTTTCTTGTGCTGCGCTTTCTGGAACGCCGCCATGAAAAGCGCCTGTGCCTTTTTGTGGACGCCAGTCTTGCGGACCGGCTCCTGCCCGCATACACGCTGCGCGCCCGCCGCCCGCTTGCCTGGCTGACCCTGCTCGGCATCCTGTTTCTTCTGCTGGCGTTCGCGCAGCCTCACTGGGGGAAAAAATGGGCGCCCGTCACCCGCACCAGCCGGGACATACTCGTCCTGCTGGACGTTTCTTCCAGCATGACGGCGGAAAATCCGCCGCCGACGCGGCTGGACCGCGCGCGCCAAAAGATAGAATCCCTCCTTGAAAGCTGTCCCGCGGACCGTTTCGGACTGGTCACCTTTTCGGGCGAGGCCGCCTATATGTGCCCACTCACCCTGGACCAGGGCTATTTTCGATCCATTTTGGACGCGGTCAATGCGGACACGCTGAGCGTGGAAGGCTCCGACCTGGCGGCGGCCATGATTGAGGCGCGGGACGCCTTTGAAGAAGACGCCAAACGCTTCGGCGGGAACGAGAACAACAACCGAATAGTGCTTATCATCAGCGACGGTGAACAGACCGCAAGCGATGCCGTGGCCGAAGCGAAACGGATCAGCAACAATGCCGTCATATATACGCTGGGCATCGGCGATCCCCAGGGTAGCGTGGTGGAATTCCCGACCTGGATGCGCAAGTATGTTTCCCTGCCCGACAACGAGCTGACCCATATATCCAAACTGGACGAGGAGACCCTGTCACAAATCGCCCTCGCCGGAAACGGCGCCTATGTGCGTATCACACCGGACAATGCCGACATAAATTTCATTCGCGGTGAATTTGACGCCATCCAGGGAAAAACTTCCTCAGACACCTTGAGATTCCGGCTGATCAACCGGTACCGGTGGCCCCTCGCGGCGGCGTGGTGCTGTTTCGCAGCGGAGGGTCTCTGGCTGAGCATATTGCCCTGGGTGCGCAAGCGGCGCCTGCGCCGTATGGAGGGTACCACCCATGCTTGAGAAAATTCCCTTCATTGCCGCCTTATGCTTTATCCTTCTGGCCGCCGGTTCCGGGTATGCGGCAGGCCTCGAACAGACGGTCCGAAACGCCGGCGGGCTTCTCAAAAAAGGAGACGCCGATGCAGCGTTGGACCTGCTGAGAGAGGCACAGGTGGATCATCCTGAAGCCGCTGAACTGCGCTTCGGCGTGGCATGCGCCTTGTTTGTCAAAGGGGAAAAACTCGCGGAATCCGGCGCGACCGAAGAAGCCAAGGCGGCCTTTGGTGAAGCGCACTCCCTGTTCAACGGCCTTGCCAAAGACTCGAATCCGCGGATTGCGCGGGAAGCGGTTTTTAATGCCGCCAATACCACGGCGCGCGAAGCCCTTGCACTTGGGGGCGGACCGGACCGCAACGCGGCCATTGCCGCTTTACGCAACGCTGTCAGGGAGTATGAAACGGGGCTTGCCCGTTTTCCCGACCATGACGGTCTTCGCCAAAACCTGGATCATGTACAGTTGAAATTGAAGGAATTGCTCCAGAGTTCCCAAGAGCAGCAGGAACAACAGGAAGAACAACAGCCACCGGAAGACCAGCCGAAGCTTATTTCCCGCTTCGGTCAGGCGATGACCGATCTTCCGGGCGCAACAGCGCAGGTCGACGGGAATACGGCTATTCTGGTGCCCCCGACAACACAGGAGGGTGAATCATGAGACATGTCGCCGCCTGTGTAGTTGTGTGCGGTATCTATGCCGCAACGGTGCTGGCCCAGCCCCTGTTACCGCCCGCAGCGCCGCAGATTCAAACGCCATCCGCCCCACCTAACCTGCAAACAGCCATGCCGGAGCCGGTACCGCCGCAGCCGCCGATCGGACAAATGTTTGCCGTGCGTGCCTCGGGCGCGGTGCCGCAAAATCCCCACATGGATGAAAAACTCAAGCCGATCGCCGCGGCACTTAGTGGACTGCCTTATACTTCTTACGAGGCGCTCTCTGTCAACAGCCGGGAACTGCCCTGGGGCATGGAAACCCTTTTCCCGATAAGCGCGGTGCATGCCTTCAAGGCGACCGCCCTGAGCATGGATCCGGAAGGCGCCATTGCCTTGCGCGCCCGCGTGGAAATGCTGCAGGGAGAAGACTATATTAATGCTTTGGACACCCAGGCCCTGGCGGCCCAAAACCAGGCCCTCCTGTTCAGGGGCATCCCCCTGGGCCGGGATGAACTTGTGATTGTGATGTTGGTGGCCATGCCCCCGGACCCGGAAAAAAGCGGCAGCCCGAATCAGGAAGGGGAAACGGAATCGGAAGGCGAAAACCAGGAGAACACCGAGTCTGAATCCGAGGGTGAAAACAAGGTAGAGGGCGAACAGGAAGGGGAGAATGCCCCGGAAAAGCAGGAAAGCCAAGTGAATGAAGCGGACGAGGGCGAAGGAGAATCGCCGAAAGGTGTTGAAAACCTGGACGCCCTGCTTGAATCGCTCGATGATATCGACCGGCGCGAACAGGTGGAGGAATTGAAACGACGGGACCGAATTGATTTCAAGGGAGACTGGTGGTGATGCGCACACTCTGTTACATCGGACTTGTCGGACTTTTCGCGGTGCAGGCGCACGCCCAGGGCCGGGTGACCGCTACCACCTCCACGCTGCGCGCCGCCGCGAATGAGGTGTTTTATATCATCATTGAAGCCAGCGGCGGAGACATCCAGGACCCGGATATGGAGCCGGTCACGGCGGCCGGCATTCATCTGGACACGCCGTCGGTGCGTTCGCAGACCAGCATTCAAATGATCAACGGGCAGACAAGCACGACGCAGTCGCGCAATTGGCGTTACCCCGCATCGGCATCCCGGGAAGGCAGTGTGACGATACCGCGAATTTCCGTAATGATTGACGGCCAGGAATATTTCACCCAGCCCATCGCCCTGGAAATCACCCGCGCGCTGGATCTCGGCGCGCAGGCCCCGGGAAACACACGCGAAGTAACCACCGATGACCTTGCCTTTGTCCGCATGAATACGGACAAGGCGACCCTGTACCAGGGGGAGGCACTTACCCTGACCATGCAGATTTACTGGATGGATGGAAATGTTGCCGTGGAAGGTGCGCCCCCTTTTCCGGAAACGGAAGGATTTTATCCGGGCCCGGAATGGCGGAACAACAGGACAGAATATGTCGATGACAGGCTCTACCAGGTCACAGAATTCATTCGCATCCTCTATCCTGCCCTTTCTGGCGACCTGACGATAGGCGAATGGACCTGGCAGGGCGCGGTGCGCTGGTATGACCAGCGGGGACGGATGAAACGGACAGGCCGTGCTTTTAGGGCGGAATCAATACCCGTCACCGTGCTGCCTTTGCCTGAACAGCCCGCAAACTTCAGCGGCGCCGTAGGCAATTTCCAGATCAAGGCGGCGCTTGCCGGCACCCAGTTGATACAGGGAACGCCGGTGCGTCTCACTGTCACCCTTTCCGGACAGGGCAATCCCAACACCCTGGGCGCCCCTGTCCTGCCGGAACTTCCCTGGGCACATGTTTCCGAACCCGAAACCACCGTCCAACAACATGAAAATTCTCCTGAAGTCGTTAAGGAATTCGGTTACCTTATCACCCCCCTGGAAACAGGGGAAAACAGGATCCCCCCGCTCAACTATGTTTATTTTTCGCCGTTGACCAAACAATACGAAACAGCACAAACGCAGGAATTCGCCGTCTCTGTCGGTGGCGCCGAAGGCGCGGGTTCCCTGGTTGCCGTGGGTGGTTCCGCAACGGATCAGCGCAACCGTATCGAGGTTTTCGACGATGGAATACTTCCGATCATTACGGATCCCGGTATCCTTACCCATGTGTCGCGGGATCCGGGCGCACGGCCATCCCCGGCGGCTTATGTCAGCCCAATACTGCCGCTGGCTGTTTTCGTTTGCCTTACCCTGCTGTTGCGATGGCGCGGCCGCCTTGCCAGTGACCGCGGCTACGCGAGGCGCTTCTTCGCCGCGAAACGTTTTGAAAAAACCATCAGCGACACACAGGGCACGCCAGACCCCGTGGAAACCCTTGGACGCGCCCTCAGGCAATACATCGCCGACATCTTCAACATCAACGATGCGGGACTTACCTCGTCGGATGTGGAAACGGTATTGAACAAACACGGTATCGACAGCGATACCACCGCCCTTGCCGTGCGTGTGCTGCGTGCCTGCGAACGTGCAAAATACGCGGGGCGCGCCTCGGCCGCTGAAGAAGTGCACGCCCTGCACGCGGCCACGTGTAACACCGTCGAGCGGCTCCAGGCGACCCTGCGGGAGAAACGGCCATGATTACAGCACTTCTGATAACCCTGCATGCGCTGGGCGCCTCCCCCGAGGCGGCGCACATTTTCGACCAGGCCAACAAGGCCTACACCGCCGAACGGTACGCAGAGGCGGCAGATGGGTATAAGCAACTTACCACCCTGCACGGCATCAACAATCCGGCGCTATTGTTCAACCTGGCGAACGCCTGCTACAAACAAGGCCAGCTCGGAAATGCGGTTCTGTATTATGAGGCTGCCCTGGCCGTGGACCCCGCTTTTGAGGCGGCGCGCAGCAATCTGGAAAAGGTGTTGGGCGAAACCCGGCGCAGTCTGCCACTGCCCGACCCGCGCCAGATCACCGGCAGCCTCTTGCTACGGTACTATCCCCTCACGCCCCGGCAAAGCCTGTGGCTGGTGCATGCGTTTCTGGCGGCGGCGATCGTTTTCCTCCTGTTGCGGCAATGGCGGACGCGCCCCAGATACGCAGTGTCCCTGTGGATTTCACTCTGCCTGGCAGCGCTTTTTTACGGACTTTCCCTCGGCGCCGGATACGCCCTCCGCTCGACGCCGAAGCTCGCCGTGGCACGGACAAAGGAAGTGCCCGTTTATTTCAGCATGAATGAATCAGAACAGCCCAGATTTTTGTTATATGAAGGAGACCGGGTGTTCGTGGACCGCCAGGAAGGCGAGTGGGTGCGTCTTCATGCCTACGGTGGCGAACGCGGCTGGACCCGTAAAGACGCTATTGGTATTGTGGAGTATGGTATTTGGTAGGTACCGCGGATAAGCCGCTCCCGCCGGAAACGCGTAAAGAATAAAGTATGACTAACGCTATTCCCGACATAGCCGATTTGGTCGCCACGGCCAGAACGGACCGTGACGCATTTCGCCGCCTCCATAGAAATGCCTGCCTTGCTGCCGTGCGCGGCCATGTCATGCGCCGGCGCGAAGAAATACGCGCCGCCCACGACGCGGGCGAGTCCGGAAGCACTTCCCTGCGCCTGCTGACGGAACTCTGCGACGAAACCGTACGCGCGGTGTTCGACTTTGCCCTGGCCTCCACGGCCAACCCGGAACGCCTGGAACGGCAGACCGCCCTGTGCGCGCTGGGGGGCTATGGACGCGGGGAAATGAGTCCCTGCTCAGACCTGGATGTTTCTTTGGTCTTTGACTGTCCAATGGATTCTGATATCGAGGCGCTTAACACCTACCTGCTGCCCTTCTTCTGGGACCTGGGTTTTAAGTCGGGTTACACCCTGCACAGCGTTGCGGATGCCGCCGGGCTGGCCGCCTCCGATTCCCAGGTTTATACGACCTATTCCCAGGCCCGCCTGCTATACGGAGACCCCACCACGTTCGGACGCCTGAAAATGATGCTGCTGGACATGGATGCCGGTAACCGGGAGGAAATCCTGGCCGACGTGCGGCGCCGGGAACGGGCGGAATCGCTCCCGGAAGCCTATCGGGACATTTACGCGCTTGAGCCCGATGTCAAGGAAAACAGCGGCGGCCTGCGCGATTTTCACGCGGGACTGTGGATGATCATACTCAGCCATGGCGTCATTTCCCTTGATGAACTCGCCGCAATGGGTCACATTACCCGACTGGAACACCTCGAACTTCTCAATGGACTGGACTTCATCTGGCGCATCCGCAATGAACTGCACTTTCATACCGGCCGCGCCGAGGACAAATTGAGCTTCGCCTTGCAGAAGCATGTGGCGCGCGCTTTCGGGTACGGTGAGTCGCCGAATGCCATTGCACGTCTCATGGAAGACTACTATAACGCGGCTTGCCGGGTGCGCGGCTTTCTCCAAATCGCTGCCCGAATCTGTGAGCAGCCCTCTTTCATGCGGTTTTTCGACCAGAATCCGCCCGGACAGTCCAAGTTTACCGTGTACCAGCAACAACTGTGCGTTGATCCTTCAGATAAAAACTGGTTCGCGGAAAATCCGCCGCGCCTGATGGAGGTCATATGGGAGTGCTCCCGGCGGGCAAAACCGTTGAGCCTCGCCACGGCGCACTGGGTTGCCGGCAACCTGAACCTGGTCAACGAGGAATTTCGCAGAAACGACGCCGTACGCCGGTATTTTATGGCGATATGCCGCAACCCGATGCAAGCGGGGCTCGCTTTCCGGGAAGCGGCCAGGACCGGCCTGCTTGGCGCGTATCTGCCCGAATTCAAAGCGGTGGCGGGAATCATGCGTTATGAGGATTTCCATAGCTATCCCGTTGAAGAGCATACCTTGCGCGCGGTGGAAGCGCTGTCCCGTCTGAATGATCCCGCCGTCGATCTCTCACCGATACTGATGCAGGTCTATGAGCAGGTCAGCGATCCGCATATTCTTGTGTTAGCTGTCCTTTTCCATGACTTGGGCAAGGCCTATGGTGAAAGCCATGTCGCGGACAGCGTGCGGATTGCCGGTGATATCGGACATCGGATCGGCATGGATGCCTATGATCTGGACCGAATCTCCCTGCTCGTTGAGCACCATATGTTGATGTCGGAAATAGCCTTCTACCGTGACACGGATGATTTAGAGGTCATATCCGCCTTTGCGCGAACCGTAAAAACGACGGATATCCTGAAAATGCTGCTTCTGTTAACCTACGCCGACCTCATGGCGGTCGCCCCGAATGTCTGGAATGAATGGAAGGGCGCGTTGTTGCTGAAACTGTTTTTGAAGGCCCAGCGCCTGCTCACCGGACGCGTGGAAAACACCTTTGACGCGTCCTATATTCAGCCTAAAGTGGATAAAGTGCATGAATTGGCGCAGACGGCACGCCTTCAGGATGTGGATGGTTATCTCGCGGCACTGGGTGAACGTTATATACTGGGATACACCCCTGAACAAATCGTGGTTCATATGAAGTGTCTCGCAGAAGCCCAAATGATCGGCCTGGCGGTCCGCTGTACCCGACAGCCCGACCTGGGCGCCAGCGAAGTCGTGGTTTGCACCAGGGACCGCCACGGTCTTTTCGCTGAAATCGCGGGCGCTTTTTCCTCCCAGTTGATCAATGTGCGCAACGCGGCGCTGTTCACCCGGGAGGATGGCTGGGTGGTGGACTCCTTCCTGGTGGATAACGCTTCGAACGGAAGGCCGCTGACCGACAATGAGGTGGAGGCGCTGAAACGGGTCCTGATGCATGTTGTCCTGGAAAACGGCAGCATACGGGAATACGTTGACAAATCGCGCCGACGCCTTTTTGCGCTGGCCCACCCCGCGCCGAATGTCAGACCCTTGATATCGATAGACAACACGGCATCTCCGGTGGATTCGGTAATTGACATCGTCGCGGGCGACCGGACCGGCCTGCTCTACGATATAGCCCACACGTTGTCTGAAATGGGAATTGATTTCCGGGCGGCCCACATTGTCACGGATGTGGGGCGTGCCCGTGACGCGTTTTATGTTCGTATGAATGGAAGAAAGCTCGAAGAAGAAAAACTGAAGGAATGGATATCGCGACGGCTGCAGGATGCCATTGCCGCGCCCGCGATTTCCGAAAAACATTAAGGAGACTGAAAAATGATGACAAAGAAAAGAATGATGACCGGTTTGTTGGTGCTCATGGCAGTTTGTGTCGGCGCCCAGGCCCAGGACGGAGTAACGCTGCTACGCGAAATTCAGAACGGCTTTGTGCAGATCCATGAACGGCTCCGGCCTTCCGTGGTGAATATTGACGTTCAGGGAAAGGCGGAAACGATGAATATGACGCCTTTCGGTCCCATGGAGGATCTGTTCCGCTTCTTCAATATGCCGGAGCAGCAGGAACGCCGCCAGCAGAAAATCCGGCCCCAGGGAACGGGTTCGGGATTCATTTACGATGCGAGCGGCCTGATTATTACCAACAATCATGTGGTGGAGGAGGCAGAGAAGATTGTCGTGCGGCTGCACAACGGCAATGAATACGACGCCGAAGTGGTGGGGACGGACCCGGAAACGGATCTCGCGGTAATCAAGATCCAGGCAAATGAACCCCTGGCGCCCCTGACACTGGGCGATTCGGACAAGGTCAAGGTCGGCGAGTTTGCCATCGCCATCGGTAGCCCCCGTGGATTCGAGGGTTCCGTTTCTTTCGGCCATGTCAGCGCCCTGGGCCGCGAAGGACTGCAGGGATTGGCCATGCAGGGCCTTACCTTCCAGAACCTGATCCAGACCGATGCCGCGATCAACCTGGGAAACAGCGGCGGGCCGCTGTGCAATATTGACGGCGAGGTCATCGGCATCAATACCGCCATCGTGTTCGGTGCGAACTCCATCGGCTTCGCCATCCCCATTAATACCGCCAAACAGACCGTGCCTGTGCTGATAGCGGAAGGCAAGGTTACCCGCGGCTATCTTGGTGTTTCCATCGATGATGCGGCCACCTATACCGATGTGGCGTCGCTGGGACTGCCCGATAACAAGGGCGCTGTGGTGCGCCAGGTGCAGCCGGATACGCCTGCGGACAAGGCGGGCTTGAAAACCTATGACGTTATACGGAAGGTAAACGGCGAAGAAATATCCGGCGCCAGCGATCTGGTCCGCAAAGTATCCGCGAACGCGCCCGGTTCCACCGTGAAGTTGGAAATCTGGCGCGAACGCGCTTCCGTTGAGGTGGACGTTACACTGACGGAACGTCACGTTGCTGAAGACAGACAGAATATGGGCAAATCGGTATTGGGCTTGAAGGTGCGCGACATTACGCCGTCGATTCTGGAGCGTCTGGGCATCGGCAAAAGCATCAAGGGTGTAGTCGTTGTGGAAGTGGAACCGGGCAGTTCCGCGGAAGAAGCCCGATTGACGGAAGGAGACATCATCATTGAAGTCGGGCAACAACCCGTCAATGACGTGGAAAACTTCTTCTCGCTCATGAAAACACACGCTGAACCCGGCAAGTCCTTGCTTATACGCTTTGTTCGTGGCAATAACGATCCTGACATAACCATTATACGGGTGCCTGAAGAATAATCCCGTTGTTTCTGCCTCCCCCGGTTCTCCCTGACGGGAGAACATGGCGCGGCTGCTTGCAGCCGCGCCACTATTTTTTTATCCCCGACGGCGGCGTGCAAAAAACCGCCTGGCCGCTTTCCAATCCTTCTGCGCAGTGCCTATAGTCCGCATGCCAACCGCCCGGTGCGACCTTTCCGAAGACCGCACCGGGCGTTATTCACGGCCATGCCGTGCAGCGCATCACGGCACCGACCCATTAAGGATGGTTGATAGGGGTTATGATCTCGCCCAATCTGGTAAACAGGCTGACGATATAAAGCGCCACCAGGGCCAATCCACTCAGCAGCGCGTCAAAAATATTGAACCCGCAGCATGGGTCGACGCTGCTTACCGCCAGGTTTATGGTCACCGTGTCGCTTCGCGTTTCCTCGTTGTCTTCGTAGACAAAGATGGCCGTGGCGGTATTGATGATGGGTTGTGGAGTCACATCAGTCACATCCTCGGCTATCAGAGGAACTTCTTCCTGCGTCAACGATGGTGTGTAAACTACCGTAAAGATTTCCGAGGCGCCCGGCGCAAGGGATGCGATTGTTTCAGAGAGACCGACTTGGGGGTCTTCAACACGAACATCAAGAAGCGTCACATTGCCTGTGTTCGTAACCACAATCTCATAGGTAATTTGTTCAAGCATGTCCGTACGCAATTCGTATTGGGCACTGAACAGACCGTAGGTCTTCCGATACTCAAACGCATATCCAAAAGTATCATCGACTACGGGGCTGTCTTCTTCCGTGCCTTCCCTGGCGGCATATTCTAGTGCGGGCGTCTCATTGATTTGAATCGCATTCTTGTCAAGCGTCAGGTCTGGTCTCGGAGGCTCCGTGACTTGGATGTTGAATGTACAACCCTTTACACACTCGGTGCCATAGTAGGTGTAGTCGTAGCTGATCACATAGGTGCCAACACCCACCGAAGCGGGATCAAAGATGCCATTGGTCACACCCGGTCCGCTGTAGACACCGCCTTCAGGCAAAGCTACTGAAAGCAGGGTCGCCGGACTTTCTGTAGTAAACTGCAACGCCTCAGCTGGGCAGATTACCTCCGCATCTACTGGGGTATTCACACAGCCCGTAACGGGATTACAGCTGTCTATGGTGCAGGGATCACCATCGTCACATTCCACAGGCGTATAGACGCAGCCCGTAAGCGGATCACAGGTATCCGTCGTGCACAGGTCTTCATCGTCGCACTCCAGCGGCGTGCCCGGCTGGCAGCCGCTGACCGGGTCACAGGTCTCCAATCCGTTGCACACATCCCCGTCGTCGCAGGTCAGCGGCGTGCCGGGAATGCAGTTGCCCGTGGCCGGATCGCACGTCTCCAGGCCATTGCACACGTCCCCGTCATCGCAGACAACGGGCGTATAGACGCAACCCGTGGCCGGATCGCAGGTGTCGGTCGTGCACGCATCCTGATCATCGCAGTCGACCGGGGTATACACGCAGCCCCTGGCCGGATCGCACGTGTCGGTCGTGCACGCATCCTCATCGTTGCAATCTACCGGCGTATAGACGCAGCCGGTGGCTGGGTCGCAGGTATCCGTCGTGCAGGCATCCTGATCATCGCAGTCGATGGGCGTATAGACGCAGCCCGTTGCCGGATCGCAGGTGTCGGTCGTGCAGGCATCCTCATCGTTGCAATCTACCGGGGTATACACGCAGCCGGTGGCCGGGTCACACGTGTCGGTCGTGCAGGCGTCCTGGTCATCGCAATCCACGGGCGTATAGACACAGCCCGTGGCCGTATCGCAGGTATCCGTCGTGCAGGCATCCTGATCATCGCAGTCGACCGGGGTATAGACGCAGCCCGTGGCCGGGTCGCACGTGTCGGTCGTGCAGGCGTTGTCATCGTTACAATTTATCGGCACATATTCACACAAACCTGTTTCCGGCTCACAATTATCCAGTGTGCATAAGTTATTGTCATCGCAAATAGTCACCGTTGTGCTTGTCTCGGTATAAACCGGCGCAGCGTTACCATCTTTAGCAGATACCTGCGCCGTGTTTACAAACGATCCCGCAAGCGCCTCCGGTATGGCGATTAAATAGGTTCCAGTCAGAACACAGGTCTGGCCCGGTAAAATAACGTCACAAGTTGCACTCGGGGGGGTCAGCAACGGGTCACTAACGGTCACTTCATAGAGGGTTACGGTTCCCGCGTTCGTTGCCGTAACTGTATAGTTTACCGCATCCCCTATTTTCAAGCATGTTGCCTGATCAGCGACTTTATCCAGGGATAAGTTTGCTGTACAGTGCGCGGAGGTCAGGGTCAGGGAGGCCGGCTCCGGTGACAAAATGTGACCTTTCGGATCCACCCCTGAAGCTGTCGCCGTATTAGTCAGTATGCAGGCATCCAAATCAGACTGCGTTATGGTATAGGTTCCTTTCAGTTCACATACAGCTCCAGGTGCTAACACGGCACACGTAGTCGTTGGAGGCGTCAGAAGGGGATCGCTTACAGTCACGTTGGTAAGGTAAGTATTTCCTGAGTTGGTTGCTGTAATCGTGTAGTTAACCACTTCGCCCACGCTACTGAAAGATGCACGGTCGGCCACTTTGTCCAAGTCCAGTGCGGGTATCGGACAAACGAGATTATCCAAGTCAACTGTAAATACCGCGCCCGCATTAACGCCGTCACTGTCCGTCACGGTTAAAACGGCTTCGTAGATACCGGTAGTTGTTTGGTAGACGTGACAGGGATTTGATTCTGTGGAAATCTCACCGTCTCCAAAATCCCAGAGCACGGTGTAGACCGGCACGCCGCCTGTCGTCAGGTTGGTAAAACATATTTCCATAAATGTTTCACCCAGTTCTTCACATTCATAGTAGAAATTCGCGGAAAGCAACGTTATTTGGGGTTCGGATGAACATTTTGACGGGGAATATTCACCGCAGGTCTCGGTAAATTTCGGGTGTGAACTATCTGAACATACGCTTGCACTTGTGTCCCAGGTCACCCATGTATTTAATAGTTCAAATTGTTGCCCGCAAACGAACGATATGGGACCTAGCAGCACATACGGCATATCTCCCGGGGGAAGTTCATCAAAAGCGCAACTGTTTAAATAGGTGCTGTACATACCGTCAAGATAGACCTCGGTATAAGCCCGCACCGCATATCGGCTGGTTCCAGTTGAATTATTAAACTTGGCCCAAAGAAAAGCATTCACCGGTTCTCCCGCTTGACAGATGGGGAAAGGGTCTCCAAATTCGTCCGCGACATAAGCGCCCACGATTACCACGTCGTTGGCTTGGCATGGATTCCCGCTGATGGTACAGTCATCCTGCAAATAGCATTGGTTCGACCAGGAGTCATTCTGTCCATTCAGCACTGCCCCGGGTGTACAGGTATGGGTGTCTACCTGAAATTCGCTCAGTTCCGCGGGGGTTGTATGGGATTCGCTGCAGCCTGAAGACAATACAAAAACTGCAATGAAACCGTAAAGTGACACCTCGGCCAGTCTTTTCAACACGTTCGTGCTCATGGCTCCTGTACCTTCTCGTTGGTATCGATCACGACACCTGTTTCGCCCCTGGTTGCCCGATCCTTAAACTCGTGTTGCGTAGCATGATGCGCCGTCACCGGCATTAGCCCATTAACAAAAACTACGCCTGCAAAACCTTCAAACTATTTTAAAATACAAATGCGCGCCATAGATAACAAACAACATATACGGAATCTACAAAGAAACCATATCCTGATAAATGAGAAAAACAGTATATCAAAATATAACCTCAATGTCAAGAATAAAGCTTAATTCATTTTGCCAAGAAGAAATACCTGCATCGGTAAAATCATAGAGATCGTAGTAGATTGCTAAAGTACGATTAAAACATGGTTTTAATTACCATCTCCCCTGTTCTCCGCGTAAATCAGCACAGGTTAAAATGAATACAAGACTTATTTCTAGCGCGATATTTGAACAAGAGTAATTTATACTTATTCTAATAAGTATATAAATATTTGTTACAAATATGAGCATTATCTTGATTTCACAAGATATTTTCTGGATAGTAGTACTATAAGGGATAGGGTGACAGCAGGTTCGTCGCCTCCCCTAAATAAATAAGGATACGTCGCATGTCCCAAAAAAATAGCAGTAACCGCCGGGATTTTCTGCGAGCCATAGGTACTCTGGGTGCACTTTCTACCTATTCGCTTGCCGTCCATGTGCCGGGAATTCGTGCGGAAGAGATGCCGTTCTCACCGCCGGATTTTGACGCTATCACCAAATCCATCGGGCCGCCTGCGGACGAACCCAATATGAGCTCCGTAGACCTGTCCTGCGACTTCCTGGTCGCCGGGGGCGGTATGGCGGGCGTCTGCGCGGCCCTTGCGGCGGCGCGCCACGGCGCGAAGGTGGTGCTTGTGCAGAACCGTTCCCGCCTGGGCGGCAACGCGAGCAGCGAAGTGCGCATGCATATTGTGGGCGCCAACCACCACAAGGGCCACCCGGGTTGGCGGGAAGGCGGCCTGCTCGAGGAACTGCGAATCGAGGATGCCATGCGCAATCCGCACTGGGCCTGGGAACTATGGGACCTGATGCTTTATGACAAGATCGTATCCGAGCCGAACATCACGCTGCTACTCGATGCGTCGCTGTATCGCGCGGAAATGGAAAACGGCGCAATACGCCGGGCATGGGTGCGCAACGACCTGACCGAACATATTTACCGGATTCAGGCAACCCTTTACGCCGACTGCACCGGCGATTGCCGGCTCGGCCTTGAGGCGGGCGCCGAATTCCGCACGGGCCATGAGGCGCGCAACCAGTACAACGAATCGCTGGCTCCGGAAACGGCCGGACCGGAGACCATGGGGAGCAGCATCCTGTTCACCTCGCGGGACTATGGGTATCCGATTCCCTTCACGCCGCCGCGCTGGGCGCAAAAAATCACCAGCGACCAGCTGCGCCTGCGTAAGACCAATTCCTGGGAATACGGGTACTGGTGGATCGAATGGGGCGGCCAGTTGGACGCCATCCGCGACAACGAGAAAATCCGCTTTGAACTCCTGTCCATCGTCATGGGCGTTTGGGACTATATCAAGAATTCAGGCAACCACCCCGACAGCGCCAACTGGGGCATGAACTGGGTGGGCATGATCCCGGGCAAACGCTCGAGCCGCCGCCTCATCGGGCCGCATGTACTGACCCAGGCGGACCTGGAAGGCGAGAATGGAGACTTCGAAGACGCCGTAGCTATCGGTGGCTGGCCCTTTGACAACCACACATCCGGGGGGTTCTACGATTCGGACATTCCACCCTCTCACTCCATCAAGATTCCCGAGGTCTACAACATCCCCCTGCGCGCGCTATACTCGGCAAACGTGCCCAATCTGTTCATGGCGGGACGCAACATCAGCACGTCCCACGTGGCGCTAACCTCGACCCGGGTCATGGGCACTTGCGCCGTGGAAGGGCAGGCCATCGGTACGGCGGCGGCGTTTTGCGCGAAGGAAAGCATCCTGCCGCAGGCCCTGTTCGACAACAAGTCGTTGCTCAAGACCTATCAGCAACAGCTGCTCCGGGATGACCAAAGCATCAAGCACCTGAAAAACGAGGATCCGGCGGATCTGGCGCGACAGGCGACCGAAGTAATTGCCTCAGGCGAGGCTGCGGGAAGCAAGGCGGCAAATGTGCTTACCGGATTCACGCGCGATGTGCCCGAGCACTGGGAGCACCGTTGGGGCGGGCCTATGACCGACGACGGGGCCTGGATAGAACTGCGCTGGAAAGAGCCGCAAACGCTGTCGCAGGTGCAGATTTGTTTCGACACGGGATTTTTCCGAGAACTGTCCCTCTCGGAACAAAGCAACGTCAAAAAGGGCCAGGTGCGGGGGCCGCAACCGGAGACCGTGCGGGACTATCGAGTATTATACCAGGCCCTGAAAAACGATGAATGGATTCCCCTTGCGGAAATTACCGGCAACTATGAACGCCTGCGCCGCCATACCTTCCCGGCAATCACCACGGGCGCCCTGCGTGTGCATATCATCGCCACCAATGGGAGCCCGGAGGCGCGCATTTACGAAATCCGGTGTTACGCTTAGCAGGCGCGCCCGCCGTTCAGATTCGTATGCGGTTGGTCCATAATCGCGGCCGCCGCCCGGGTATGCACGCTGCGCCAGGCCATGACCGCCTCAATCACCATCCATACCTGCAGCAGTTGGATGAAAATACTGAACCCGACCAGCAGATAGTTCTGTTGATCCCAGAACTGCCGAATCTGAAGCAGCAGGGCCCAAGCCGGCAGTACCAGCATCATAATCAGTGGTATCACTACGAAGAAGATCGGTTTATTGACCCAACGCAGATAAAATATTACCACCAACAAGGCCAGTCCGGCCAGCAGCTGGTTTGTGGCGCCAAACAGAGGCCACAAAATCAGACCGCCCGAACCTGGTCCCTTGGGTCCCGGCATGAAAGCCAGCACACCCGCGCAAACCACGGCCGCCAGGGTGGCCATGTATTTATTGCAGAGGAATTTGAGGTGTATGGCCGCGCCGATCTCTTGTATCACATAGCGCTGTAACCGCGTGGAAGTATCAATAGTAGTCGCGGCGAAGCACGACACCATGACGGCGATGATGCCCATGGCGAGTTCCCGCGGCAGACCCAACGAGGCGATCAGATTGCCGCCTCCCTCCACAAATACGCCAATGGTCTGGGATAGTCCCATGTTTTTCCAGCCCATGCCGTAATAATGCATATACGCGTCCCGCCCGAACAGGTCCACCCCGTTGGCCTTGACCAGCATGCCGACCCCGGCCACGCAGCTCAGGATAACGATTAACGCCAGCACGCTTTCCATCAGCATAGACCCATAGCCAATAAACTGAGCATCCGTTTCCTTGTCGATTTGTTTGGACGACGTGCCGGACGAAACCAGCGAATGGAAGCCAGACACCGCGCCGCAAGCAATGGTAATGAAAAGGAAGGGCATCAGCGGCGGGGATCCGCCCTCGCCCCCTGCGGCGATAACCGGTGCGATGATCGGCGGCGCGGCCACAAACAAGCCGACAATCAGAACCGCCAAGGCTACATACAACTGCAGGGAATTGATATAGTCACGCGGCTGGAGCAACAGCCAGACCGGCAGAATACTCGCGATAAAACAATAAATCAGCAGAAAGATGGTCCAAAGCACTACAGAAGACCCCAATGACTCCATGAATGAGGCCCCTTCTCCGGCGAACAAGGGCATGCTCAAATCAACGGGAAAATAATACACGCCGAGGTATACGGTGACATATAGGATTACCAGTGCAAGAAGCGATGGAAACAGAAGGGCCATCTTGCGCCGGTAGATTAATATGCCCACGATCACAGCCAACGGCATGGCGGTCCAGACCGACAGCACCGATTCCGGGTAGATGGAGAAAATGGTGGCAATGACGAGGCCAAACACGGCAATGATAATCGTCAAGGTAAAGAACAGAATGG
>JAAYBJ010000196.1 GCA_012730105.1 Candidatus Hydrogenedentota bacterium | reverse complement strand
TGTGCTCAACGCCTTGCGGCATCAGAGGGGAAAACAACGAATCCAGAGCCCGTGCTTTTACGATAATCGTTGATGTGCTCAACGCCTTGCGGCATCAGAGGGGAAAACAAGCGGCGACAACGGCGAACTGGCGCGAAAATTTATGTGCTCAACGCCTTGCGGCATCAGAGGGGAAAACAACCCGTTTAGCGCGCGCACATTGCGCGGGACGCCCTCGTGCTCAACGCCTTGCGGCATCAGAGGGGAAAACAAGGCTCTTTTGTTTTGTATACATTTTACAGGGTTATTATGGGCCTGAATCAAGGATCTTGTTTCAAAGAAGGAATTCATGGAAAAGGAGAGACGCCCCCGGCTTACTATTGAAGACATGGTTCTTGTAATTACTACAAAACAAAGCGTTTATTTTCGAAACGCTTCGATTCAAGTATCAAAAATCATGGTCAATGCCGAATTCACCTGTAAAACCAGTATAAAAACGGGAAAACCCGGTTTCCGGGTCATTTCAGGGGACGATGCTTGATTTTTCGGCATATTACACAACGGACACACGGTCCGGGTCTTCCGGCCATTGTGAGCGGTCATGGGTGTTCCGAATGTTCGCCACGCATCCCGGACACAGGCGCACTACCAGGAGATCGTCGGAAGGGTCCATAATTCGGCTCAACTCCCAGCGCAACCGCTGCAGCTCCCGCTTATTTAGAAAGCACCGGAACACGCTGAACTGGAGCCGTTCGCCCCGTCCTTCAAGCAGGCGCGCCACTTGTTTTAACCGTTTTTCGTCATGCACGTCATAGGAAATTAAATACCAGTTTTTCACGGGAATCACCTGATTCTGGACCGGGCGAACAAACCCGGCTGCCCGGTCCATTCCTTTTCCAGCAGCCGCGCCTCGAGTTCAATGGCGCGTCCGTAATCCAGGGAATACCCGATTACCGGGTGTTTCCACATTTCCTGCAGCCGCCGTTCAAACAGAGCGACCGCTTTCTTCTTGCCTTCCGTCGACAACCATACCTTGAGCGGGGTGACGGCGAAATCCAAGTCCGGGTCGAAATGCCGCCTGTTCACGGCGCCCAGCAACGGGATATCCCAGAGGATGACGCGAAACAGTTCCATGAGGTCCATTACCAGCGGGTGCGCGGCCGACCTGGGCGTATGATAGAAACCGAAGGCGGGCTCCAATCCCACGGATACCAGGGCCTGCATAACCTGCCGGTACAGGAGGGCATAGCCAAAGCTGAGCAGGGCGTTGTACCGATCCCGGGGTGGTCTGCGGCTGCGCCCCAGGGCATGCATGGATGCCGGCACCACATCGGACAGCAGCGCGTCGGGGTAAACGGAATAATACGCGCGGCCCGCCGACCCTTCACACCCCAGCAATTCCCCGGGGGAGTCCACCCGTTCAAGTTCTCGCAATGCGTGCCTCAGTTGCGCGCAGGCTTCCTGGATGAAAACGGGGCGCGGCGACCCGCGTGTCGCCCGAAGCAGATAGCGCAACTGGCCATCCACCTTCGCCTGCACCAGGCGCCGGGCCATGACAAGGCATTGCTCCGGGCATCGCAGCGCTTCATACTGACGGATGCGCCGCTGCACCTGGGAGGCGCCCACGGCGGTGCCGGCAATGTAATAACCGCCGCCGCTGAGCCAATGCACGGGAATTTCGTTAGCCGCACACAGCTGAAGCGCCTGGGTGGTAATCTGCCCGTACCCGTGTATCACCACCGAGTGCACCTGCGTCACCGGATAGGGCCGGGTTTCGGCGTCGGGCGTCTCCACCACGAGCGTCTCCCCGGACTTCGTCACCCGCGCCCCGGGAGTGACCACATGCACCACCGTGTTCTCAACGCGGTTGGGAAACAGCCGCACCGGCTCCCAATCCCGGTCCAGAACCAGCCGTTCCTCTTCCGGCAAGCAAACCGGCGCCAGCGAGCATTTAATGCAGAGCCGTTCATTCGTGGTAACCGGGGGACGTTCCACTTCGTTCCGCAACTGCCTCGCCCGCGCCACGGCGTCCTGGACCCGCCTGCGCGCCGCTTCGTCCACGGGAACACGCACCGTCACCCCGGCGGCATGATACCGGACCCGGCCTTCGGGAATCCTTTTGCCCAGGGACTCTTCCAGCAACAGGGTATAGGCGCACACCTGGAGCTCATCGGACGGCCACGCGCGGCAGGCATCCCCCTTGCGCACAGGAGAACGGGGCTTGCCGCGCTTGTGTTCATACACCACCCAGCCGCCGTCACGGTGGCGTACGGCGTCCAGCTTGCCCGTGAGACCCAGGGCCTCACTTGACAGCTCATAGGTCCGACGCTCTTCGCCTTCCTGCAGTTCCAGCACCTGGTGCAGTTCCCGGCCCGCGAACACACGCGCGTCGGCAACCCGGATTTCTTCCACTTCCTCCAGGTAAAACAGCCGCTCGCAATAGGCAAGCGCATGCAGGGCCATCACGCGTACAGATGGATTGTGAGCTTCGCTCAATAGGCTACCTCCACCCAGGCCTCCGCCGGCGGCGCATCAGATGCCCTCTCTTCAAGCAAAAATAAATCCGACCTGGAACGCGTCATATCCGCACGGTCTATGGATATGGTCAGCCGGGTAACTTCCCGCCTGAGGCCTTCATTCGTTTCTTCCGGCGCGAGTCGACGCCACCAGCGTGTTTCACCCGGTGGTTTTTCACATTCAATTCTATTCGGCAAAAAGTTGTTATCTCCAAGAAAGGGCAGACCATATCGTTCCTTGCTCTTTCCCGAAATGTTTTCTTTAAGCGCCGTTTCCACTTCTTCCGGACATTCCGCCTGAATCCATGCCTGCAGGCCGCACAACAATTCCCGGCGCACAGGCACAATGTTGTACTTGCCGCCTTTTGTTCTTTCCGCCCCGTCTTTTCCCGAAGAACCCACGGGATAGTTGTGCAACTGCTGATACACCGACTGCACCTGCGGCAGTGTTGTTGTTCCAAGGGCGATACGGCAGGCGGGAAGCGTATCCGCCTTGATCAGGGTCATGACCGATGTGCCGTCATCATGACGCATCTCAATGCCCGCCAGATTCATCAGCAGCCCATAAGCGGCGGAATACGTCATGAATCCCGCCGTAGGACGGAAGTATCCCGTGACAAAGGTGCGAAACGCAGCAAAAGGCGCTTCGACATACACGCTGATCATGACTTTTCCCCTTGCGGAAACGCGCGTTCTCCCACAAGATCCAGTAGACGCTGCGGGCTGCGTTCCAATGTCGCCCCTTTTTCACGCAAAGAGGCGGCCTCGTTGTCGTTCAAATCCTTCACCAGTTTGCCGCCCAGGAAAAATTCGTCTCCCGGATAGTCTCCTGCCAAGAGCCCGTCCACCACTTCCGGGAAAAGGTGGCAACCGTCGCGTTCGCTTGTCTTGAAGCCGTAGGTGTCAAAGCCGGCGGCCAATTGGGGGGTCAGGCGTACTACGATGCTGGCGGGGGCCATTTCAAAATAGCTGCGCGCGTGATTTCCCGCCACCTCGTTTAATTGCCCGATGGCCTTCAGCAGGACACGAGTCCAGTCTGAATGGACGCGGCAATCCTCCAGATTCAGCGCAAAAGGAAATTGATAGGCGGTAAAAACGGTTTCACGATGCAGCAACTGGGAATTCTCAGCGTTCTTCCAGGGACTGTCCACATTCTGCGGCGACTGGGTAAAGACCGTATTATGCCGGTATGGTTCAAGAGCCACGGCCATGTTCATACGGAGTATGGAATCCCGCTTAAAGGTAAAATTATCGGAGATGCGCCCTTCCTTCTTAACAGCGTCAAGATGCTTTTTGCGGTCCTTGCCGCTGGCGGCGACCATCCATCCCATAAAAAAATCATCCGCCCAGCGATCCGCGTCGGGAAAGGATGTAAACTTTACGGCCAACTGTTCTTCGTCTTCCAGGCGTTCACGGTTGCAGGGAAGCCCCAAATTGCGCAGGGCTTCGCGCAGTGCATTGCGCATGGATTCGGGAGAGATGATGGCGTAATCAAAACGCCCGCGGGTTATTTTCTGGATCACGGCACGATTTTCCGCGCTTTCCCCCCGGTAATTGGCACTCGGGGCGGCATTGGTAAGAACAGATGCAAACAGGTTCATGGTGTTACTCCTTATTGGTTATCGTTGTTGATCTCACTGCTTTTGGACGTCCATGAGGCAGCCGAAAGGGCCAGCATGGAAAGGGTCTTCACTTTTTCCCAATCCTCAAAAAGGGCCTCTGTTACCGATATGAAATCCTCCCGGTTTAAATACTGCGGCACCGAGCAGATGGTACCTGCAAAATACTCCACAAAATCAGTGCCATTTCGTCCACGTATCGCCAGGAAGGCATCCGTACATACCTTCTCGCGGGCCTCCCGATAGTCCTGCGGCACAATGATATTGCCGCGTTCATCCCGGTTAGCTTTGAACGATTCATAATCTTTGCCACACTTCTCCTCTGTTCTCCGGTTTACATAGTTCCGGACAAGGTCATACACGCGCAGCGCGAGCACGTTCTCCTTGCTTTCTTTGTCCATGGACTTTTCTCCTTGCTGTTTGATGTTTTCACGAAGCAGGTTAAAAACGCGTCGTGCATCACGGCCGAAAAAAGGCAAATGCGCAGGCGTTTCACCTTGCTTATACACAAAAAACTTCTGGGGCCATAAAGTCATTAATGAATCAAACCCGTTATGCCAGGACTGCCCTTCAAGCAGGTTTGCAAGACGAATCCCTTTAAAAAGAGGATTCCTGCAGGATTGCTTGATCGTTTCATATTGCTCGAGCGCCCGCAAAGAAGGCTGAATTCTGCGTTGATTGTGAAGACGTACATTATTGCCTTGTTTTTCCAGATGAAACACCTCCACCGCGGCAAGACTATACCCTTGCCTGCCGCGCCCGACTCTTTGCCGTGCCATGTCCCCGATATATTCCAAACCGCCTTCCGCAGGCACATCAATACGCGCAGCCTTTGGACGATATCCCAATACGGTACAGTCGAGACTTCCCAGTACATCGATATAATCCTCCAGAAAATTACGAAGATCTGAAGGTTCCGGAATGACCAGGACATACCCGGCATCGTTGCTTTCCCCCTTTATATTCACAATAAAAGGGGAGAAGATGCGTGAAACCACAGACCAGAAATGAAGCAAGAAGTTTTGCTCCACCGTTCCCTGAAAGGGAACTTGCTCGGCATTTACATCCTGCGCACCTATAAACAAGGAACTGCTCAAGGCCGATACCGAAATGTTGTCAGTGTTCTTCCCTTGCCATGATTTTTGAAGAAGGACCCATGTTTTTTCAGCTTCATTGGCCGGGATTCCTTCTGCCCGAGCCTTATAAATTCCCCGGGTAGTAGGTCTGGCACGCAGGGTATTCCATAACATATCACGATAAAGTTTTAGCCATGGCCCATTATCATTGTTATTAAAAACCGTCAGAAAGGCCGCTTTCGGTTGTACGGCCTGGTAAATGAACCGTCTTTCTTTCTTCTTTTTCCCTTCGCTTTCTTCAAGTTCTATCTCTTCTTCACGAATAGGTTCCTGTCCCTGCCATTTGGACCTTGAAGATACCTCAATGATCTGTGCATCGTAATAATCATCGAACAAGGCTTGCAACGACGTCAGGTTTACACATAATTTTACCGACGTACTCGCAAGTTCTATGACTTGGGGGATGTTTTGTATTTGCCGTCGTTTCATCGACTCAATCAGAAAAAGCAATCCAACCAGTCCGGCTTTATGCTGGGCTGACGGCAAATCGTAAAGGGAATACTCCAGTATTATCTCCTTTGGCGTTTCTTGTTTGGCTTTTTTCTTGACAGGCGGGCCCTTGGTAGGTTTATTTTCTTTATTCATGCCTATTCCTTTCTTCACTTGTTGCCATAACCCAGCATCGCGTCATATCGCGAGGCATCCGCCGCATACAGATACCCGGCCAGGCGCGCGTCCTGTTTGGCTTCCCGCTTTGGAACGGGAAGTACGAGCCCTTCCGCCTGTGGATTCTTTTCCCTGCGAAGGCGGCAATATTCCTCTATCTCCGTATCTAGTACCGCTGATACCGTATGGTCATCCGAGTCGCGCAACATTGCTTCCCGCGATGACGCCTCCACACCGGCCTGCAGGAACGCCAGCCACCGCTGCACTTCCACGGTATCAGGCACATGCCGTTCCAACAGGTCCTGCAATTCCGCCTGACTGACATCCCTGCCGATAATCGCTTCTGTAAACCCGGGAACTCCGGCCATATCCTCCCGAGAATAAGGCAGGAGATTTTCAGCGTCGTAGAGAAGAACCGTCCCAGTCCGATCCTTGCCCGGATGTTCGTGGCGATTGCATCGACCCATGCGTTGGATAAGAGAGGTGACAGGGGCGTATTCCGAGATAAGCACGTCCGCATCCAAATCAAGGCTCATCTCGCACACCTGGGTGGTAACGGCAATGGCGGGGTTTTCACGCTGTTGAAACGCATGCACGACAGCCTCGTGACGGACTTTCCGGTCCACCAGCCTGTACCGGCTGTGATAACAGAGTGCGTCAAGTTTTCCAGCAATGCGCCGGCACCGTTCGGTCGTATTGACCACCCACAACACACGAAACCCCTGCGCAAGGGCGTCTTTCGCATGTTGCATCGCCTCCTGTTCGTTCTCCAGCTTATTGACATGATAGCGCGGTTTATGGGCCCGTTCTTCCAAATCGGAAAAGCACGCGTGATCCTCGGTCCCCGGGAAAACCCGCAACCCAAGATTCCGAAGATCTTCAACGCGATTCGCGGGAAGACTTGCCGTCATGCATAAAACGGGAATGGTAAAGTTGGCCAGAAAACCCTTCAACGCCGCAAAAAGTCCCCTGTCAAAACTATGCACTTCGTCAATAACCATTACAGAGTCCGCCAACAAAGGCAACAGGCAGGAAGAATGATAAGAGTTCTGCATGAACGCAAGAAACTGGTCCACCGTTGCCGAGAAAATGCGGCGTGGCCAGAATCCAAGCGCGTACAACCGGTCATCCGCCAAGTAATCCCGCCCCGCCCGTTCATCTTGCGTATTGCTGAACATACCTTCCAGGTCAAAACGACTGGTGCCGGTAATCAGCGCCGCGTCCGACTCCGGAGCCCAGGAAACATAATCCCGAAAACCTTCAGCTGCCGTGCCGCGTGTGGGGTACAAAAAGATGACACGGGACACGGGATGCTCTTGTAACTGCGCCTCAATCCAACGCCAGGCTGCCAGTGTTTTGCCTGAACCGCAGGGTGTCATAAGAAGAGCCCGGTCCGACAGACTGCCCGCTTCTTTCTGAAAGGAACTCCATCGGAATGCTCCCGACCGGGAAGAAATCTGACGGATGCGCGGCTGAATTACCTTGTCGACAATATGTTGTCCGGTCAACAGTTGGGCCGGGGAAAATACTTCCGTTATCCAGTTCTCAAGAGGCATATCGCGGCGGGGTATGGCGGAACCGGCGCTGTCCGCCAACAACAATGCTACTCGTATCGCCCTTAGCATACGGGCTTCGTTTTGATCTCGTTTTAAATTCCTATCATAACGGACAAGTCGACTCTTGAGTTGATCCCGCTGGTCTGCCAAATTTCCGGAACCCCCGCGTCCATCAAATGTCCAAAGTACCGGCAGGGAAATGTCTCCTTGCATGGGGCTTGTTCCCATAGTTTCCGCCGTATAACAAAGCAGGGCAGCAACCCCTTCGATGTTGCATTGGAAAGCGTTTATGAGCCCTTCCTGGCAAAATTCTTCGTAATTAAAACGTAAATGGTGTCCCAAGATGGTGGTCACCACCCTTTCCCATTGACAAAAGCTGGAAATCCATTCCTGTATAGACTGACAGTGGAGCAGAATCCCTGAAAAATGTTCATGGCGTACCGCCTGGGTGGTTCCCGGCCGGCGCACCGCAGCCTGAAAACTGCTGTTTGCCTTGCCCATATCATGAAGACAGGATGACGCCAATCCCGTACGCCAAAACTCAGACCACCATTCCTTGGGAATATTAAAGAAGCGCGTCCAGCATTGTCCTAAATGGCTCGGATTATCTACTTGGCCGAAAAGCGAACAAAAGGATTTAGCCACCATGTCGCTATGGCCCGCCAGTGTCTCATGGTACCGGGGCCCATCACCATTTCTGCAGCTTTTGGCAAGAATCACATCAGGCATGGCATTCAATTCCGCTCTGGCACAAAAATGCCGCATCCAAAACGCCGCCTGCCGCCGATACCTTGTTCCTGCAGGTCCAGGGATTCTTCCGCCGTCAGGTTTACCACGCGGAGGGCGTACCCGACAATTTCACGGTTGCTGATTCGTATGGTGCGCCGGATATAGGGGCATTTGTTTTCCAGGCTGCCGGATCTTCCCTCGGCGGATACCGCCTTGCCCACGGGTATGAACATGGCCTCGGCCTGGATGTTCAACGCGGTCAATTGTTTTTTCACCGCGTTAAGAAAATCTTCCGGTTCCAGAAATCCCTTGATAGTGACCAGCCTGCTCCTCAGGGCGGGCACGGGGCTGAGCGCCCGCGCCATGGGCATGCCCACCTGTACGGCGTCGCCGTCCACCTCGAGCGTCTTTCCGGACAGGGGCATCCAGTCCTGGATACATTCCGCGGGAAGGCGTACGCGTAACCGGCTGGACGGTCCAAGGGCTATTTTCCGGTCACCGCAAAGCCTGCCGTTAATGGGGTGTATGCCCAGGCGGCGCCACAGGCCGGTGCTTGGGTCCCGGTCCCCCTCGGGGGGATGCAGCATCGGTATCACCTTTGAAACGGCACTGTATAACGCGTAGCCATGGTCGGCAGGAATGACCGATCCCGAGATTCTAAATTCCAAATCAACAATATGCATGGCCAAGCTCCTGTAGGTGTTATCCATTTCCCTTAAATACGACCCATGAATAACATGATAGTATTTTGTAAGACAACAAGTAAAATGCTTTGGAAATGATTTATTATACAATCGTTACATTCCAGTATCCGGAATGATAGAGAGTTTTTTTTGAACAATGTGTTATTTTTTAAGTAACACGCAAATGAACGCAACAAAGGGAAAGGCGGCCAGAGTCGTGTGGCTTGATCGAAAGCAAGGGACAGACCCGGCTCTCTGCGTTCGCTGGGGTCAGTCCCTTCTTTGCTTACTCTTTGGTTAACACAAAAGTTCAATACGTAAAAATACCTGAAGTTGGGCCGGTTCGTCTAATCGTATTCTTTGCCAGTTTGGATTAACCCCGTGTTTTGTGCTATTAATTTGGGGCGGCCTGTACGGGCGCGGCAAGGCGCCGGCAAGCGCCTAAGGCCGGGGCTTTCGCATGTGCGCGCCGCCCCATGCCGGGTTCAGGCCATAGGAATCACCCCTTTCGGGAAGGAACGTATGCCGAAGATACACGCAACCGCCATAGTGGATCCCAGCGTCGTCCTGGCGGACGATGTCGAGATAGGGCCGTATACCATCATCGAGGAACAGGTAACGTTGGGGTCCGGCTGCGTGATCGGTCCCCATTGCGTGATCGGCAAGGGTACCGTGATGGGCGCCAACAACCGCACCTACAGCGGCGCCCAGGTCGGCATTTCCCCGCAAGACCTGAAGCATCTTCCGGACGCGGTGGGGAAAACCCTCATCGGCGATCACAACATTTTCCGGGAGTCGGTCACGGTCAGTTCAAGCACGGTGTACAGCCCGGAGGACACGGAGAAAATCACGAGAATCGGCGACCATTGCCTGTTCATGGCCTGCAGCCATGTGGCGCATGACTGCATTGTCGGCACGCGGGTGATCATGGCAAACAACAGCGGCCTGGCGGGGCATGTGGAGGTGCAGGACGGCGCGATCCTCGGCGGGCTGGCCGGGGTGCACCAGTTCTGCCGCATCGGGACCATGGCCTTCATCGGCGGCATGTCGCGCATCAACATGGACGCGCTGCCCTATATGATCATGGAAGGGCACCCGGCGCGCTGTTACGGCCCGAACGTGGTGGGTCTGACGCGGAACGGGCTCAGCAAGGAGGCCATCGCGCGCATCCGGCGCTGTTTTAAGATTCTGTACCGTTCCGGACTGAACACGAGCCAGGCCCTCGAAGAAATCGAAAAGACCATCGAAGATTGCGACGATAAAGCGGTACTGGTCAATTTCATCAAAACATCCCAACGCGGCATTCTTCGCTAGGCCGGTCCGCCCCGGGACGCGGCCCCAATGCCGGACACGGAGGGACACACTATGGACACACGGGGTCTGCTGATCACAGGCGCGGGCGGTTTTCTCGGGCGGTTCATTCTCGACCGTTACTTACGGGACTACCCGGACTATACCCTGTACCTTCTGGAACACGGCCGCTTTCTGCAAAAGCTCAAGGACCACCTGGCGGAGGCCTGCCCCGGGGCGGAGGACACGGGGCGCATCCGCGTTTTCGAGGGTGACATCACCAGGCCCGGACTGGGCCTGGACGCCGGCATGCGCGACACACTGCGCGAACACGCCGTTGCCGCCATTCACCTGGCCGCCCTGTACCACCTGGCAGCGCCGCGGGATGTGCTGATGCGCATTAACGTGGAAGGCACGCGCCACATGCTCGATTTTTGCCAAGAACTACCCCGCCTCGACCGTTTTGCCCACATCAGCACCCTGGCCGTGGCCGGCACCCACACGGGCGTATTCGATGAGACGGATTTTGACGTGGGCCAGTCCTTCAAAAACTATTACGAGGAGACCAAATTCCTGTCCGAAAAACTGGTTCGGGAACGAATGCCCGATTTTCCCGCCTCCATTTTCCGGCCCGCCGTGGTGGTGGGCCACAGCAAAACCGGGTATATCGACAAAGTGGACGGACCCTATTATCTGCTGGTGGCCATCTCCCGGCATCTCCAGTTCATCATGCCCGATTGCGGCCTGGTCAAAAACAATATCGCCCCGGTCGACTTTGTCACGGACGGGCTGGTGGACCTTTTCGAGAAGGGGGAAAACATGCGGGGCGCCACCATCGCCCTCTTGGACCCGAACCCGATGACCTATAATGATTTTCTGGACCTCGCCTGCCAATGCTGGCCCAGAAGCAAGCCCTTGGTCCGGGTTCCCTTCACCTGGTTCCGCGCCGTGGCCCAGTGGTCCCTCTTTGAAACCGTCACGGGCATTCCGTGGCGGGCCTTCCAGTACGGCAACCAGGAAATTGCCTATACCCTGCCCGAAAGCACGCGCCGACTGGCCTCGGTCGGCATTCAATGCCCCGCCCTTCCCGATTACCTCCACACGCTGGTCCAGTTTTTTAAAGACCACCTGCAGGACAAAACCATACGCCGCGGCAGCTGGCAGGCCATGCTCCATCAGTAATCTGTGGGCACACGCACCTGCCGGGCATATATGGGAACCCCTGAATTTTTACCTGCGCGCCCTATGTCTTACTCCTGGTACCCATAAAAAAATAGAATTATTATATTGACAAATCAAGAATAATGCGGTATAATGTTGATTAGAAGAATCTTTACGGTTAGCAAGATGCCATGGTTAGGGGCTGTACGGACGATAAGGAAATAGGGCCATGACAAACGAAGAAATGAAGGCGCGGTATAAGCAGGCCGAGTTGCTGTATGTCATGAAGGAGTGTGAAGACGCACTGGAAATTCTTGAAGAGCTGTTGCATGCGGCGCCGGGCAACCGGGATCTAATGATCGCCAAGATAAAGTGCCTGACCGCCATGGGCTTCCGGGAAGAAGCCAAACACCTGTGCCGCACGATTTTGTCGAGCCATGAGGATGCCCATGCGGCCTCACTTCTGGCGCGCCTTGAGAACAGCGAACAATATTCCAATGCCTGATGAAGGGAGCGGGTGGTATACACGGGCAACCTGGGGCCGTGCCACCGCTCGAACCGCAGTCAAGGTATCAGAGGCGCGGAACGCCCAGTCCACCGCCAATTTCGATCACGGAACCGGTGCTGTAGTCAAAGCCCCCTGAGCAGAGCGCCGCAACGGCTTTCCCCACATCTTCGGGCGTTCCCCACCGCGGGGTCAGCAATAACCCCTCCGCAATAAGCCGGTCATATTTTTCCCGCGCGGCGCTGCTCATGTCGGTCGCGATGATGCCGGGCTGCAGGTCATACACGTTGATGCCGTGGGGGGCGAGGGCGGCGGCAAAACACTGTGCAGCCATGCTCAGGCCGGCCTTACTGATGCAGTATTCCGCGCGGTTGGTGCTGACAATACGTGAAGACACGCTGGTGATGAAAATAATTTTGGGCGGCGCCGTCGCGCCCGATTCCACCTGCCGTATCATCTGCGCCGCCACATGCCGGGTAAAAAAGAACGGCCCACGCAGGTTAATGTTCATGAGGCGGTCAAAACTTTCCGGAGGGCACTGCAGGAGGTCCAGGCGTTGCAAGGGGGCCACGCCCGCGTTGTTGACCAGCACGTCAACGCGCCCGAAAGCGTCCAAAGTTTCCCGAAGCAGCCGGTCATGATCTTCGAGGCGGGAAATGTCACCCGCGAGAGGGAGAAAGGAAACACCCCGCTGTTCCGCCTCCTGTTTAACAGCATAGAGCCCGGATCGCGTGTTCTCCGGGTCGGGGCGGGTGGCCAATCCGGCGATATGATAGCCCGCATCCGCGAGCGCCAGGGCAATACCTTTGCCGATGCCCCGGCTTGCCCCTGTCACCAGGGCGACGCCCTTTTCCATGCTGCCTGTCTCCTGTAGCCGCCGGCCCGGCAGGCCTTTGTCACGGTTTCAAAAAGTGCCGCATCTTCTCTTCAAGACGGGCGCTGCGCTCCAAGGCCGCCTCAATTTCCCGCACCGCGTCAAGATCATCGTTTTCCCGGGCCTTGTCCAGGGCGTATCCCAGGTGGAGGCGCATATGTTCCAGCTGCTGGCGCATCATATCCGTCATTTCGTCCCGGGAAGGTATGCGCTCTTTCAGAATGATACGCGGGCCCATGTTAACGCCGGCTTCCGAAAACTCCGACAGGGCAACCGGCAGCGATTCATCGGGGCCTTCTATAACCATCACTTCCGCGTGATTGCGCAGAAAAGCCAACAAATCCTCTTTTGAGAGATCCACCCCTTTACCGACACACACCGTGTAGAGCGTGTGCAGGGGAACAAGGGGATTTGTGGACCGGCGCAGGAAACCGATACATTTATAAACTACGCGTTCCAGTCGAACGGGGTTTCTTTCTGGAAAGGGAAGTATGGTTATGACCGGGATTCCTTGTGTTAACGTGTTAATTTATCCTGTACTTCAGGGATGATAACGGTAAACAGGATCAGGCTTCAAGCAGGTTTACTTCCCGCAGGGTCCATTCTTTCCTGTTGATGCGGACCGTTTTTATTTCATGGGGTGCGAAAACCAGGTCAAAGGATTTGTCAAAATAGGGAAGATGAAGACGCGTTTCCGCCGCGCGCCCAGCGGTTTCGTAGCCCCTTATGACGAGATCCTCGCCCTCCTCGCTGCACTTGACGACGCTGAGCAGCACATTGTCCGCCTCGGTGCCGAGCAGACCCGCCTGGAGCGCGTGTCCGCCGGGATGGGAGGATTCCGGGTGTACCAGAGGCGGCGCGTTCAGTTCCCAGGCGCGTTTTACGGTACCGGCGTCACGCCAGTCTCCGGCATGGGGGATCAGCGCCAGTTTCACCCGCTGCCAGCCCTGGTCCATGATGGGCCAGCGGGCGTCTGTTTCAAAGCGGCCATCGTCATGGTGGGCATACGCCGGGCTGCGCAGCAGGGATACGCGCATCACGCCGCAGCGCACGTCAAAGCCGTACTTGCAGTCATTCAGTATGGCAAGCCCATAGGGCAGGCCACCAATATCGCCGGTCAAGTCAAACCACTGCTGGCCGGGCTCTTCGCCCCCGTCCGGAACGCGCTCCTGATATCCATAAGGCGCGTCATACGTGGCCAGACCGTGTTGTATATGGGTGTCGAAGGCCAGCTTCAGCATCTGGTACTGCTGCTGCCAGTTCAGGCGCAGTTCACAGCCAATATGGTCAATCTCGCGGTACAGGGTATATTCCGTAATGGCCTCCGAATCGGCATAACGGGTCACCGAGCGCAGGGTCACCTGCACGTCTCCCTGTTCCACAATACGCAGGGAAGCGCCGGAAAAACGCCCCGCTTCCACGCGGTATTCCCGAATCCCATGACTCCAGGTGTCGCTGTGATCGACCAGGGCCGCAAGTATGTGGCCCCGTTTTAGAATCTCCACTTTATGGGTATTGTCGAAAAGACGGGTGATTTCCCCAGTTACCGGGTCAAACTCCATGCGCCACCACAAGTTTTGAATATAGTGATCGCCCGCGTCAAGGGGCAGGGTGTGTCGGCATGTTTTTGCGCTGCCACGTATCGTGAATACACGATATCCCATGGCGGGCAGTTCCGCGATAAAACGGTATCGCGTATGGTCGATGCGTTCACCCCGCACCGCCTGGCTGGGAATTACGGTTTCGTTTTCATCAACCACGTGCAGCGGTTTTTCCAGGCATCGTTCCACGCTGGGGGGCGCCGTCAACGGCGAAGTTACCGGCCAGGGAAGCGGGTTAAAGGCAATCACGGCATTGCCTTCGGAAGACGTATCCGCTCCTCGGGCAATTTTCTGCACGGCAGCATTCAGGATAACGTCGGCCCGGTGACGTGCGGCGCCGAGCTGATCCCGTGAATCCTCATAGGTGGACTCCAGGCTGGTGCCGGCCAGAATGTCATGAAACTGGTTATATAAAAGGTCTTTCCAACACTTTTCAAAAGCGTCATGAGGATACGAATCAAAATCAAGAAGCCAGGCAATGGTGGCAAAACGTTCGGCATTCATCAAGGCGTGTTCCACCTGCCGGTTCAGCCGTTTAATTTCGGAATGGGCGGAATAGCAGCCGCGCGCATGATGCTGAAGTTCTGTAGCCAGGGTTGGAACCGAAGCGTCCGTTGAATCCGCAAGCAGGGAAGCGAAAAAACCTTCCAAGGACGAATAGACCGGAACCCCTTTAGCTTCGGAAGAAGCGTTAATAGTCGCATCTATATGCCTGATCGTCTCCCGAGTAGGACCACCGCCATGATTACATACACCGTAGAAACACAAAACATGATGTTGGCCGGGTGCAAGATGGGGATACTCGGACAGTCTGGCCATCTTTTTGTCAATGGTGTCCGACCAGGCGTCATATCCCAGGGGAATGTGAGACGCCAGCACACGCGATCCATCGGAAGCCTGCCACCAGAAAAGCGTGCTGTCAGGATAGTCCATTTCTACAAAAGGTTCCGGACGCATATACGCGTAACGGTCCATGCCGAGTTTGACCAGCAGTTGCGGAAGCGTGCTGGCATGGCCGAAACTGTCGGGATTAAACCCCACCGTAGATATACGCCCGAATTCCTGCTGAAAAAAACGCTGGGAATACAGACCATGGCGCACGAAAGACTCGCCGCAAGGAATATTGCAGTCCGGTTCCACCCAGAAACCACCGGCAATTTCCCAACGTCCCTCACGGACACGACACTTAAGACGCTCAAAAAGTTCGGGATCACTGTCCTTTACCCATTGAAAAAAACAGGCACTGCTGGAAGTAAAACAGAAAGCCTCATGGTCATCCATGAGATCAAGCACGCTTTTAAACGTTGCACGGACTTCTTCAAACCCTTCTTGCCAGTTCCAAAGCCACGTGGGGTCAATATGCCCATGACCAATCATGTGAAGGGTGATATTGCGCATTAAACCAGATTCCATTTACTATTACGTATTCTGTATGCCCTGCCATACGATAAAAAAAACTTTCAGAAAAACCAATTATACGCGTTAATGATCTTACGATTGTAAAATTATCCGCCTGATGGCATTTTATTAACAGGAAAGATTTTTAGTAAGGACAAAAAGAATGTGCATCAGTATCAAAACATGAATTTAAAATTGGGAATAGATATAACCAACGCAAAAAAAAACGAATGGTCAAAACAAAAGACACTAACCGTGAATGCCAAAGTCTTCCGTGAACAAGCAGGGTAACTTAAGATAGTCACGTTCACTGTTAAAAAAATGTGGATAACCTTTGAAATTTAGATTTTTTAAAAAAATACTTCTTTTTATTTTCAGATCATAACTTACTGTAATGCCTTATGATGTCATCGCATATGTCAAGAGTTATGTTGACTCTTTTCTTTTGTAACCTATTAAAAAATAATGAGTTAAAAATAATCAAGAACAGGTAGAACTTATGCCCGTTTCAAAGCTATTTATTGTTCCACGGGTTGTGGATGAAAAAAATATAACGTTCGTTATAGACTGTAATAACGGATTTTATGGGTGTGGATAACTCAACTTTTTTCGTGAAACATTTTGCGCCGTCAAGCCTGTTGACAAATCCATATCTTTTTGAGGATAAGGGTCGAAGGTTGTTCACAAAATAGCACCTGCTTTCCCTTTTCATGTATGATATGTTATCCAGAGTTGTGGACGGGTGTGGAAAACACAACAAGGTTGTCCAGAAGTTGTTATTCCAGATCACCCCTGAAAATACAGGTCAAAATCCAGTTATCCAGATATCCACCGCTCCTACTATTACTAAGACTTGTTTTAAACATAAACAAACTAGTATAAAAAAGGCAAAAGTTATACAGTAACCCAGCAGGGAGGACACGCATGAAAATTATCGTTCCCAAGCAAGAACTCCAAAAAGCGGTCAACACAGTTAAAGGGGTTATTTCCGCCAAGTCCGCACTACCAATACTGTCCCACATATTGATGGAAGCGGAAAAGAATATACTTAAACTTACCGCCACGGATTTAAAAGTAAGTATTGAGTGTACGGTGGATTGTGTTGTGGAGGAACCGGGTGCCCTTACCGTTTTGAGTCAACGCATTTCGCTGTTGTTAAACGAACTTCCAGACGCTGACATCACCATGGAACTGGTTGAGAGCAGCATTGTGGAACTTCGTTGCGGTGTTATGGAGACCAAGTTGTTTAGCATGTCTCCCGAGGAATTTCCTCCAATACGAAAATTCGATAATCTTACACCCCTTGAATTTAAACAGGTGGTGCTTAAAAAGCAGTTTTTAAAAACGTCCTTTGCCATCTGCAATGACCAGTCCCGTTACAATTTGACAGGGTTGTTATTGGAAACACGTTCCGGCGAACTTCGGGTTGTGGCCACAGACGGCAGAAGGTTGAGTTTGGCTGTCAGCGATGAAGGTATTCCCGCCGATCAGGAAATCAGGGTTATCATACCTTCCAAGATGATTCATGAGTTGGAGAATCTTCTCAGTGATGATCCGGAAGAAATGGTGGATGTTTATCTTGACCAAAGCCAGGCATCTTTCGTGTTTAACAATGTCCGCGTAATCACCTCGCTCATTGAAGGAAATTTTCCAAATTATGACGCGGTCATTCCGAAGAAACAGGACAAGGAATTCGTCATTAACCTGGAAAATATGACGCGTTGCATGCGTCGTGCCGCAGCTATGACCAATGACAAGTTTAGAAATGCCAGGTTTGTTTTCGAACCGGGAATGATGCGACTTTACGTAAAGACCCCGGAAGTGGGTGAGTATGAAGAAGAACTTGCGGTAGAGTATTCCGGAGAGGCGCTCGAGATTGCCTTTAATCCCTTTTTCATACTGGATGTTTTGCGCTATATCGAAAGCGAAAACATGTGTCTGCAATTAAAAGACGCTTCCAGTCCCGGTGTAATTAAACCCTATACGGAAGCGCCTGTTGACAGTTACATCAATGTTGTCATGCCTATACGCACCTGATAACAAAGATGACATATTCTTAACATCAGGGTGGAAGGCCTGTGCCTTACAGGTTCTTCCAAGCCTGTTCAATAAGATACAGCGCCTGGTCTAGTTCCTCTTCCGTGATGATCAGGGGAGGACTGACGCGCAATACTTTTTTCGCGAGCGGTCCAAGTAAATGAACGCCCTGCTTGTCCGTGGCACGGTAAGCCTCAAGAACGCAACGGTTTGCCCTTTCAGGGGTGTCGATTTCAACACCGTATACCATGCCCTCTCCGCGTACATCCGTAATAAAGGAAAACGTTTTTTTCAGCGCGTTGAGTTTCACACGTAATTTTTTGGCCATTTTTTTGACATTACTGACAATTTTTTCTTCGCTGAAAACGTCCAGTGTCGCGCATACCGCAGCACAGGCTGACGTGGAACCACTATACGTATCCGAGGCCTCGCCATAGTCCAGGGCTTCAATCAAGTCTTTACGCCCCACCACGGCGGCCGCCGGTTCCCCATTAGCAAGACCCTTGCCCAGCACGACCAAGTCCGGCTGCACCCCGTACGTCTCAAAAGCGTACATATTGCCTGTTCGACCAAAGCAGGACTGCACCTCGTCAAAAATGAACGGAATATCGTTTGTGTTGCACCATTTCTGCAGCATTTTGTGATACCACGCCGGCGGGTGGTACGATCCCTTTGCACCCAGGTACGGTTCTGTAATCAACAGGGCGATTTTACCAGCATAGGCTTCAGTAAGTGCGTCCAATTCCGACTGGTAGAACTCGGGGGGATGATTGTCATTCATGGGAAACGGTATAAAACGGACGTTCGGATTTTTGCTGGATTCACCGCTGACGTCGTCCGCCAGTCCCTTTTTCCCGTGAAATCCGAAACGGGTGGCCACCATGATATGACGATCGGGATTTTTGTGTAGTGTCGTCCACATGGCTTTCTGGATGCCTTCGGAACCGCTTGCCGCCCACAATATTCTCTGAGCGTTCGGGTTGGATTTCATGCTCTTTATAAGCCGGCTCGAGGCTTCCGTAAACACTTCGGTAATCATGTTGTAGGCGTTTCGCGGCAGCCCCTTTCGGTAGGCGGCCCAATACTTCTCATACTTGGGATGCAGGTAACCGAGGTTTTGGACCAGAACGCCGGAGGTGAAATCGAGTAGTTTGCGGCCGTCGGCGGTCCACAGCCAGCAGCCTTTGGCCTTGACGATGGCCGCCTGGGTCGGCGTATAGGTGTTTTGGCCGCGCCCCACATGTTCCGTCATCCTTTTGCGTATCTGATTGCCTTTGGGTTCGTCTGGATGTTGAATGTACAACGGAGGATTCCTTTCATGAAGTAACGGGTCTATCACCCCTTTTGAAATGCGGGCACGCTTGTGCTTACCACAGGCAGCATAACGTTCAGATGTGAAACATGGTGGATTTCGAGGTCATCTCAAGTATTTTTTCAAGCGTATACATGGACAATACCCCGCCAACTTCATCCGTTATTTCCTGCCAGAAGGCATGCATCTCATGTTGTTCGCTATTTGCCGGCGCCAACACGGGTCCGTCAATAGCCTCAATAATATGCAGCAGCGTGATGGCGGAAGGATGCTTTGCGAGCACATAACCGCCTTGCGCGCCGCGCATGCTGCGCACCAGTTCAGAACGTTTCAGCTGAAGCAGAATATGGGTCAGGTATTTTTCAGGAATGGCGCGTTGCTCCGCGATAAGCTGAGCGGATACGGGAATACTCCTGTCATAACGGGCGGCAAGTTCCACCATAGCCCTGCAGGCGTAGTCACATTTTCCTGAGATGTTCATAAATTTACCATGTCATATTCGGTTTACGGACAGGGTTATTATGGAAAAGGGGTACAACCTATTTCAACCGCGATTCCTCAGGCTGCGCCCGTGCGGCCACAACACTTGCGTTTGTAACCGCCTTTACGCTTTTGCCTTTCAAGGCGAAAGAACCTATAATAGGGGATGCTGAGCCCTGACACGGTCCGGACAACGATGCGGTTTGGCAGGATACCTTGGAACGCCCGGACTTTCTTAAGAATGAGGAGTTTACGCAATGGTTGAAGCTATTTCGAGACGCGATTTTATGCAGAAAGGCTCCATAGTCGTGGCCGGGACTGCCCTTATGCCGCGTCGTGCGGCGGCGTCGGACCGGGTTCGCCTTGGAATCATAGGGACGGCCAACCGCGGCGGCCAGTTGATTGCCGCGCTGTCCCCCCATCCGGACGCAGAGATCGTCGCGTTTTGCGATGTTCACGGGCAGGCCTTGAAGGAGTGGAAAGAATCTTTTCCGAACGCGGAATTTTACGGTGACTACCGACGCATACTGGAACGCCCGGACATAGACGCGGTGGTAATCGCGACGCCGGATCATTGGCACGCGCTTCAGACCATAGCTGCCTGTGACGCGGGCAAAGACGTCTACATAGAAAAGCCGCTGTCCTTAAAGGTGGTTGAAGGACGGCGCATGGTGGAAGCCGCGCGGCGCAACAATCGTGTGGTGCAGACAGGTCTGCATCGACGGTCTTCAACCCTGTTCCGGGAACTGTCCGAACAACTGCAGGGCGGTCTTATCGGGAAGATTAGCTCCGCCTATTGCTTCCGCATCAGCAATATGGCGCCGACGGGAATCGGCCACATGGAACCGTCGTCCCCGCCGGAAGACCTGGACTGGGATATGTGGATCGGCCCGCAACAAATGCGCCCCTTCCAGGAAAATATCGCCCCCTATAAATTCCGCTGGTGGAAGGACTATTCTTCCCAGCTGGGCAACTGGGGCGTGCATTATTTTGACCTGATTCGCTGGCTTATCGGTGAAACAGCGCCCGTGTCCGTCGTCGCGATGGGCGGACGCTATGCCGTCGAGGATGATCGGACGATACCGGATACCATGCAGTCTGTTTTTGAACTTCCCTCGGGATGTCTGTTGACCTTCAGCCACTATGAGGCCAGCGGCAATTTTCCGCTTGCACGTCCGGGCGAGATTGAGATTCGGGGAACGCAGGGTACCTTGTATGCCAGTGAAAAGGGCTATGAGGTCGTGCCCGAACGGGGCGGCCAGTTTATGGACCGCGCGCCGCGCATGGAACCGGTGCAAAAAAAATCGGAAGACGGCGATTTAACTGTGGCGCACATGCGAAATTTTCTGGATTGCATCAAAACGCGCAACCGGCCCTGCTGCGACGTGGAAGACGGACACTTGTCCACCACCTTTGCGCACCTTGCCAACATTTCCCTGGATACGCGATTGCGCCTGGATTGGGACGCCGCCGCGGAGCGTATCACCAACCATGAGCAGGCGAACCAGCTGCTGCAATACGAGTACCGCCCGCCCTGGACGCTTGCCTGATCCTGTTGCATCGCTTTCATGTGAAACCCTGTCCGCGCCACCGGCAGTGAAACGTATTTCCTTCCCGGTTGTATAGTGGGTATAACAAGCCCTTATACGACATCCCTGTTTTTTACGCCGGAATACGATACGCGCTGTGTGTGTTGTACCCGTCAGGATCAAACAGCGGTTTATACAAACCTGCCAGGCGCTTATCATGTCAAACAGACGTCTTTTGTTTCTCGACGCTCTTCGCGGTTTTTTTATTCTGTACCTGTTGTTTATACACAGCATAAGCGGCGCTATATTCAACAATGATCTGGATGCTCTCAAACAGGCGCCGGTCTGGTTGCTGATCCTGTTTTTGCCGGTGGTGCTGCTGGCCCCTTGGTCGCCTATTTTCGCTTTTATTTCCGGCGTTGCCCACGCTTATGTGACCCACGGGGTAATGGAAAGGCATCGGAACCGGCAGGGCGGATCTCCTTTCCGCCCCATCATGGCGGGTGCCGTCACCACCGCAGCGCTCCTGTACCTGCTGTCCCTGTTTAACATGGGCTTCATGCATCATTCCATGCCCTTTAACGGGGCATTTCGCCATACCCTGTTTACGGGCTCCATCCACCAGGGCCGCTGGTTTCCTCTTGACCCGCAGTTGTTTTTCTACAATGACGCCCTTTCCATGGTGGCGTTGAACACGCTTCTGATCAACGGGCTCCTTTATTTTTTGTGGCGGGGAGACGGATTCAGACACATACGGCGGTTTACGGTCATTATCGCCTGTGCCACCGCGGGCATGTTTTTGCTTTCGCCGCTGGTGCATGCCACGCTTACGCCGCATTTTTTTGACGCGCTCAACAGCGGCCGCTACGGGACCGCGTTTCTGCTAAAACTTGTTGTGGGCCCGAACATGGCAATCATACCTTACTTGGGATACGGGTTGTTCGGCGTTCTCCTCGGCCTGGCGCTGGCGCGCCGGGCGCCTGCGGTGAAGGTGCGCCGCTACGGATACGGTTTTTCCCTCCTGTTCTTAATGTGCGGCGTTACGCTGCTTATGGTACAGGGATTCTCACCGGTGGAACTGGCGCAGCATCCTTTCCCGATCAAGATACATTTTATCAACCTGTCTTCCATGCTGGCATTCTGCACCTGGCTGATACTGCGCATGGAATATTGTTCCGAGGAACAACGCGGTCGGGCGGCGGCGCGCACCTTGTGGCTGCGTCGGATGGGGCTTGTGGCGCTTACGGCATTCTGCCTGGAAAGTTTTGTCGCGGTGCTGTTCAGCAAGGGGTACCTTTGGGCGCTGGGGGTTGACGGTGATTTTCCCCGCACTCTGCCGTATATCATTCCCTTTCTTGCCTGTGTGCTGATCTTCTGGAATACCGCGTTCTTTTTCTGGGCGAAAATCGACTTCAAGTACAGTGTTGAATGGTGGATATCCGGCATGGTCTGCTGGGTGCGCAACCGTCCCAGCATCCGCCTGCGGACGGAAGAAGTGCTCCATAAACCCTGCAGGGTTCCCGATGCGCTTCCAGCGGCTGCGGGCAATGATAGGTAATAGCGACCGAGGTCTTATGCGCGGGCAAGGGCGCCCAGCGATCGTATGATGGTTCCGATGGTTTCCGCCCAGCTTTCCGGCAGGGTGCCGTAGATGGGCAGGCACAACACTTCGCTGGCAGCGGCCTCGGAATGCGGGAGCGCGCCTGTTTCAAGGCGGCACCATGGATTGGTGGAGCACAGGGGATGAAAATATTTGCGGCACTGAATGTTGAACGCCTTCAGGGCGTTATATAAAGTGTTCCGGCTCATGCCGAACGCGTCTTCGCGCACCCGGACGGGAAAGTAGGCATAGTTCGGTTCGACATCGCTGGGGAGGTCGAGGAGGACCAGTCCGGGTTCCTCTTTCAAAAGGCGCCGGTATATTCCATCGAGACACCGGCGCTTATCCGTGTTGGCGTCCAGCCCGGCAAGCTGGGCAAGCCCGAGGGCGGCCTGCATTTCGTTCATTTTTCCGTTGAGGCCGGGCGCTTCCACGCTTTCCTCGCCGGTGATGCCGAAGTTTTTCAGCAGACACGTGCGCCGGTGAAGTTCGGGATCTTGTGTGACAAGCGCGCCGCCTTCCGCGGTTGTGAACACTTTCGTCGCGTGAAAACTCAGCATGGACAGGTTACCGTGGCCCAGGACGGATTCTCCCCGGAGCCGGACGCCGAAAGCATGGGCCGCATCGTAAATGACAGGCAGGCCGTGCTTGTCGGCGATGTCGTTGATGGCGTTCACATCACAGGGGGTGCCGTATACATGGACCGGCAAAATGGCCTTCGTGTCCGGCCCGATCAGGGCTTCGATGCCTGCCGGATCCAGGTTATAGGTGTCCGGCCGAATATCGCAGAAAACCGGACGCAGCCGATGCCAGTGCAGCACGTTTACCGTGGCAGGAAAGGTGAAGGCGGTAGTGATCACTTCGCCGTTTTCAAGGGAGAGTGCCTCGAGCGCGGTCAGAAGCGCAATCGTGCCGTTGCAAAAGAGACTGAGGTGGGGCACTTCCAGCAGGCGAACCAGTTCGTCCTCCAACTGCCGGTGCAGTGCGCCGTCGTTCGTCAGCCATTGGCGCTCCCAGGCCGCGGCCAGCATGCCCGTGACGGTGTCCAGCGGGGGGAGGTTGGGCCGAGTCACATAGACCGGCTCGGGAAAGCGCATGGCGGCCGCCATGTTCCGGACCTGCTGTTCGAATGCTGTATCCATCAGAAGCGCTCCCGCACTTGTGCGTTGTTTCCGGACCGCGTGGGGCGGACCCTCAGGAGGATAGTAGCACATCCAACACGGGCAAGGTCTATTGCTCCACGTCGATGGCGTCGGTCAACCCGGCAAGACGCCTGCGTACTTCTTTTTCTACGGGACCGATCATGGCGAGAGCGGTTTCCCTGGAAGGTGCCTTTGCCGTGATTCGGACGCGGACCACTCCGGGCGAGGCCAACAGGCCGATGGTGGGATTGCGTTGGGATTCGATCAGGTCCGCGATAGCATAATCGACGCGGGATTCGCCCACGTTAGGAACCAGCAGCACCCGGTAATGAATGGTTGACCGCACCTCGTATTTCCATTGGAGGTACGGAATGACGACACCGTCGAACATGGCGCGGAGTTCATGAGGAACACCGGGCATGCAGACGACGACCTTGTTCCCGGTTTCGGCGATGATGCCCGGCGCGGTACCGTTCAGGTTGGCGATGGGCGCGGCGCCCCGGGGCAGAAAGGCCTGGCGCCGGTTGTTTTCGGAAAGGGGGCGGTTGAACGCGCGAAAACGTTCCTCGATGACCTTGAAGAGGTCTTCATGATATTCCAGGGGAGCGCCCAGCGTTTCCGCCACGCAGTCCCGGGTGATATCATCCACGGTCGGGCCGAGCCCGCCGCTGCACAGGACGGCGTCCGAACGCTGCAGGCCGGCGCGGAGGGCCTCGCTTATGCGCGCGGGATTGTCTCCCACCGTGGTCTTCCAGTAGAGGTCGATACCCGCCTCGGCAAGGATCTTCGCCATATAGGATGCGTTGGTGTCCTGAATCTGGCCGAGGAGCAACTCGGTGCCTATCATGAGTAATTCAGCCCGCATGAAAAGGGTACTTCCTCATCCGCCAGCGGAGATGCGCAGACCCTGCCTGGCGTTTTGTCCTGAAGCCCCGGCGTCGCCCTGCGCGAACACCGGGCTTATCGCGGGCAGATGATTCATGGCCTGCTGCTTGGAGCCGGCCAAGTGGATAAGATGCAGGGTAAGCAGCAGCCGGGCGATGCGTTCCTGGCTTTCATTTTTACAGCGTAGACGCAAGCCCTTCGCGCAGGCATGTCCGAGCCGGTCGACACAGGCCTCCGGCCGTTTGGAATCCACCGCGGACCACGCGAACAAGTCCACCACATTGTGCTGGCTCGTTTCACGGTTTGCCTTGGCTTCAAAGTCGAGGTTGATCCGGTCGTACAGATCGATCAATTTGTCCAGCCAGTGGAATATCGCGCGGTATCCTTCCTCATGCACGTTTATTTCAATGCAGGCGCTGTCGATGGTTTCCAGGGTCTGCTTGGACAGGTAGTACTCCCGGTCTTCATTTTCATCGGGGACCATGCGTACCCGCATTTTTTCGGTGGGATCGCCGCAGTTGAAACTTTCAAGAATGGTAGCGATGGAAAATTTCGCACGGGACATGAGCATGCATTCGCTGAGCAGCGGCGCCACCAGGTCATTGTCTTCCAGAAGTTCATCGAGCAGGGGCAGGGGCGCGAAAATTTCGGCGCGCCAGTCCAGCCACATGTCATGAAAAAGGCGGACCAGTTTGCCGCCGCATTCACGGCGCGCTTTTGTATTGCCCGTGACCCCCTCGGCGCAGAGTTCAAGAAAACGCTCTTCCAGCCGCCGGCGGGTGCGGCGCAGAATGTCGTGCTGGAAAAGGAAGCGGGTGACCATGAGCCGGTCCATGAAAACGTCCAGGGCGGATTCCGGTATGTGGTGATATTCGTTTAGAATCCGCTTCCACCGCTCACACCATTCGCGCAGGCGTCGGGCCACCATGCTGCGCGGTTCGCGGCGAATCTCTTCCAGAGCGCCCCGGGCGACGCGGCCGTGTTTCAGGTACTCCGCCACCTGTCGGTTGAAAGAGGCGGGGTCGTCCGCGTGGAGCAGCAACTCATCGGTCTGGCCGTCATAAAAATAGGTGCGGTAAAGATCGCTGATGAGCACATAGTTGATATTCGGAGAACGGGTTTCCTGCATGAGCGCCTTGGTCGTGTGGCAATAGTCCAAGCCTTTCTCCAAAATGCTGGAAGGAGCGTCCAGCGCGCCGGGCATGAGAAAGTACGCGGCAATTGTGGTCTGGCCGTCGGCGCGCAGCAGGTAGGTTAGCGCGTTCAGGCGCTCCGCGGCCGGCCTGGGTGAAAAGGGGATGGGCAAATCCCAATCCAGCAGCGCCAGCAATTTCATGACATACGCGCGCTGCTCGACCTTTGAGGAATCCGACAGGCGGCCCCACCAGGATTCGCAGATCTTCGCAATCTCGGAGGCGCTGTTCTGCATCTGCGCGTTTCTCCCACTCTCCATCTATGATCAAAAACTACGTGTTGGTCTCAGTGAGTGTTGTTCAGGCTTTACATCTTTACGGGTTAAACCACAGCCCGCAAAGATGTTCAAAGCCTGAACAACCTTAGGTGGTCAGTGTTGCCTATGGCGGTTAGAGCTGTTTACACAGCGGCGGTTTGGTCAGCGAGCCATTCTTGTTGATACCACAATATATGGCGTCAGTTCGAATACTATCATATACATTTTGTGTAAAAATATCAAGAAAAATTTTCACAGTCATCCCACAGGAATTTGAATAAGGGCTGAATCAAGCGCAAGACTTTCCTCATGAAAACACAACAAAGCGGCGGAACACCCGCAGCCTGGAGAGCCTTGCCATGAAATCAGCCCGGTC
>JAAYBJ010000195.1 GCA_012730105.1 Candidatus Hydrogenedentota bacterium | reverse complement strand
TGATATATGGCTTACGTGAACCTGGTTACGGGCGGTGCGGGTTTCATCGGCTCGCACCTGTGCGAGGCCTTGCTGAACCGCGGCGAGGAAGTGCTGTGCCTGGATAATTTCTTTACCGGCAGAAAGGTGAACATCGCGCATCTGCTCGGCAATTCCCGGTTTGAGATCGTGCGCCACGACGTGGTGAACCCCATCATCATCGAGGCGGACCGCGTCTTCAACTTCGCCTGTCCGGCCTCGCCGGTGCATTACCAGCATAACCCCGTGAAGACCATCAAGACCAATGTGATGGGCGCGCTGAACATGCTGGGCCTCGCGAAGCGCGTGGGCGCGCGCATCCTGCAAGCGTCCACTTCGGAGGTATATGGCGACCCGACGGTTCACCCCCAGGTGGAAAGTTATTGGGGCAACGTGAATCCCGTCGGGCCGCGCAGCTGCTACGACGAGGGCAAGCGCGTCGCGGAATCGCTTTTCTTCGATTACCACAACCAGAACAAGGTGGACATCCGCGTCATCCGCATCTTCAACACCTACGGCCCGCGCATGCTGGTCAACGACGGGCGTGTGGTCAGCAATTTCGTGGTGCAGGCGCTGAAGAACGCGCCCATCAGCATTTATGGCGAGGGCGGCCAGACCCGCTCCTTCTGCTATGTGAGCGACCTGGTGGACGGCATCCTGCGCATGATGGACCGCGACGGCTTCCACGGGCCCGTGAACCTGGGCAACCCGGGTGAATTCACCATCCTGCAGCTGGCGGAACTGGTCATCGAACTGACCGGTTCCAAATCGAAGATCGAGTATCATCCCCTGCCGGAGAACGACCCTACCCGCCGCCGCCCCGACATCAGCCTGGCCCGGGAAAAACTCGGCTGGGAACCGGTCGTTCCCCTTCGTGAAGGACTTGCCCATACCATCGCCTATTTCGACGACCTGCTACGCCAGGGCTGAAACGCGCGGGAAACATCATCGACGTAACTGGCGGTGTACGCCATCGTGGCAAATAGCCCAAACGACTGTCGTCATTTTGGCCAATACCGAGGCAATTTGGAATGGCGCGATTACTTGGAAATGCCCCGAAGGGGCTGCGGATGTAAGCCCAGGGTTGCGGTACTCCGCTACCCTGGGTAAAACACGGCCTTAAACCATGTTTACCCTGAAAGGGTTACGTCATCACGCCTTTTTTGCCGCAACCCCCGTTGGGGTAGACATAGTTTTGGGCGTTATCCGACCCAGGGTAGCGGAGTACCGCAACTGGGCTATAAGACAGTATCCCTTCAGGATTCCAATACAAACTTCTTGGAACGATAACCAATTTCTCAATCCGCGCTTGTGGGTAATGCCAGGATACGCTATCGGGTTCTGTTTTTAATGGCGCGCAACACCGCCTCATCCTCCGGGGTGTCCCGGCCGTTTTCCCGCGCGGCCCGCTGTAGTTTGCCTATTGCCCGACGCAGGCCCCGGTAAACGCTCATCCGGTGGACGCCGTTGCGCCGGGCCACCGTCGCCACCGGCAGCGCGCAAAAATAATGTTCCTCGAGATACCGGCATTCCCGGGGACTGAGGCGGCGCCGCATTTCTCGGCGCACCCAGCGCAGGAGCAGCGCCTTTTCCGTCGACGCCTCCAGGGCATCCGCGATTTCCTCCCCCGTTTCGTGCCAGGGGCTCCTGGCAAAGGCCGCTTTCGCGAGTACGTGCGGATCGCAAGTGAATTCCATTTTTCGGCAATGCCGGGCTTGTCTGAGGCGCATGGCTGTTCTCCCTTGGGTTGTTCATGGCCATTCTCGCCGCGCAAGGCCCCCTTGGCCTGCACGGGCACGCCAAGCATACCCACCCGCGCCGGTAAAAGTACTTTGTTCCGCCTTTGGTTTTTCTTGGATTGTTCTTGTTTATCCGCCCAGCGGTAAGCAAAGAAAAACGCCCCTCTTGAACCGTGCAAGAGAGGCGTTTCGGATAGAAGTGCTGGTGGGCGATGCGGGGCTCGAACCTGCGACCTCTGCCGTGTGAACCGTTTTCAACCCTACCGTGCAAACAATAACCGATTCAATTTCAACCACATAATAACATACCGTAACACTAAATTTCAAGTATTGTCTTAAGAAAAGGTAACAATGTTACGATTTGAGTTTCTGCATTAAAGGCAGACATGGCTCGGTGTGTGCGCCCTCTACATTCGCGTAATAGATGCATCCCGACTGCTATCGGTA
>JAAYBJ010000194.1 GCA_012730105.1 Candidatus Hydrogenedentota bacterium | reverse complement strand
GCGAAAAAAACGGAATGACGCTGCATAAGGTTGTTTATAATGAAACGAAAAATACGTTGATACGGGTGTGCTTCATGTGTTTCTTTCTGACTGAGATACTGCGTTTTGGTTGCGCCGAAAGCGCCACTTCTTCCGGGCGAAGTCCCGGACGAAGCGTAGTTACTTTTGTATCGGGGAAAGAGGTAACTGCCGGGGGCAAAAGATAGCCTGAACAAAACCCGCTTATTGATTCTGCAGGAGTAATGTGATTTAGGCGTATTCGAATAGCGCCAGGTCTTTAATGCGTTGAAAGTGTTTTGTATTCAGCGTGGCCAGCTGAAGCCCGTGTTGTGTTGCCGTGGCAGCGATGAACAGATCGCGAAACTCGATGTTGCGGTTACGCGTTTTCAACTCCCGGTACTAGGCCGCTGCCCTTGAGGCGATGGCGGCGTCCAAATCAATGGGTTGTACCCATGCCGAAATCTTGTCCACATCCAAACGCTTTATGTCTGTAGTGGCGCCGGCATATAGTTCAAACAGGGTGATCACGGATAGATAACAGTTATTATCCGTTTTGATTTTCCACAGTAACGTCTTTCGCTTGTCCTTCTTGCGCAGGAAATCAATAATGACCGAAGTGTCAATCAGAACGTTTTCAGCGGCCATGATTGCACTGTCGCTCCTTCTGAGTGTTTATCCCAACAGGCGATGGACAAAAATTCTTGCTGCCACGTGGACGCATCCTCTCGGGAAGAGGTTGCTTGTGGCTCACAAGGCAAAATAATTATCTCAACCCGAGAATGATTAAAGTCCTCAGGCAGGTGAAGCGTTAATGTATGATTTTTTATGTCCGCTATTTTTTTTATCGCTTCCACTGGGGTATCTCCTTCAAATCCACATCAAGAAGTATAGCGCATTGTGAAACTGTTTGACCACTTTCTGATGTTAATCAGAGTAAAGAAGGAGCGATAATGCTGAGGTTCGTGTTATGAAATGGTTTAACTGAAGCAAATCCATGAACGGTGTAACAGCATGTCCTGAAATTCCGGACAGGTTAAAACTCAGGGCGCTTCTTTGCGTTTCCGTACCGTAAGCCGGCACTGGCCTTTCCTGCAGTTGATAACATCCATGTCCGCTTCATACCCGTATTCGGCAAGTAGAGGTGGATAGAGCCAGCGGCAATGTTCACAGTAATCCGCGTAGGGCACGTCGCGCCCCTCCTGAAAGATAAGCCTTGCCGAAGGGCATTCATGCATGTCAATGACGAACATATCGTCGTATAAAGTCATGGTGTGGCGGCCTCCCTCTTCGCCCAGCGTGTGCGACCAGTAGCGGTGCATGCCTTTCAACCCTTCCGCCTCCACGAGTTCGCGCAGGTTGCCCAGGAAGTTGTCGGCGATGCCCTTCCAAAATTCAATAACTTTGTCCTTGCCGCCCTTTTCTTCAAGAAAGCGGAACAGCGCGGCATAGACCCAGATGAATTCCGTACACGATATCATTGCTTGACTCCTTTTTCCGGTATTGCCTCGTAATTAATTACAGGGAGGAATATTCTCTGCCATATTTCTGGCAACGAGGTCATAGACAAGTGCTTTTGGATGACCCCATTCAGCGGAGGCACTATCCCTATAAAAAAAATCGTCCCGTGGACGGGTGTTCCCGTACAACAGATTCTGGCAGTCCAGAATGTTCACTAGCGTTTTATCCAATTCCTGCTGCAACGCGGTGCCCAGAGTAGACTCTGGGAATAGTACAACCCAAAGCCGGAAACCAGAGCGGGCCTCTTCAATTTTCTCGGCAGTGTCTTCTATTATTCTAGCCGCGAGGATAATGCCGGAAGAGGTGGCTGGCGTGATGGCCCGATCGCCGCCCAGACGATATTCTAGGAATCTGTATAGATGCAGTCTGCCACAATACCGGTAAAGGAAATACTGCAGGGGATCACGATCCGCAAAAGTACCCCGATAGACGATACCGCCATCCTCGCCCGCTTCCAGCCACGGCAACGGGTAGTTCCATCCAGTCAGCACCGCCGGAGTACCGAGCAAACGATTGATGTGATCGTCAATGAAGGTGTATACGATAATACCCGTTTCGGACGGTAATCTATCCAGAAGAGTACTATCCGTAACTTGTAGCCAAACCTGTTGCAGACCGTACCCAATAAACCCTGCATTTATGGCCTGATACCGCGACTGATATTTACAGAACCGGGACGGTAAGGTCTCATCGTCCGAAACCCCTGAGCCAAACGTAACTGAACAACCAACGAACAAGGCCGTACAGGTTGGTGCCGCCGGTTCGGGACAGCAGGTTCTTCGCTGCGATTCGGCATTTAGGTGGTACTTTGCCTCATAAATGGTTTCCCCGCCTCGAGTAAGTATTTCGTTTAGGGACGAGGAGGGCGTACCCCGAAATGAAAGCCGGGAATCACGCTCAACGATACGATACAAATTAGATTTTGCCGGACCTTTGCCTGGGACATTTTGCCACCATAAACGGGTTCTCAGAAATCCTTCTATCCCTGCCAGTATTACTATCACCAGTAGACAGCCCAATGCCACAGCCAGAATATTTGGATGGCGTTGGGGAATAAGGTGAATAAAGTTGGCTATCTTTCCCATGATGAATCGCGTAGTTTAACCGGGTTTGACTCTAACTGTTTGCTATCTTGTCACTGCTGGTGCTTTGTTTTCAGTGGCAAACCGGAAATATGCTGGAATTTCGGAATTCGGATATCATTATGTTACCCCTTCCAGAATCGCTGTACGCAGGTGCCAGCCTGCTGGTCATATTCAACGCTGGACGTGTATCCGGCCGCGGCGCAGACCGCTTCGTTCACGATGCGCGTGTGCTCGCAAAAATTATTGGCGATCGCGTAGTCATGTTCGTTCATGTGGGCAATCGCGGGACAGCGCTTTACGGTCAGCACCAGCATATCGTTTTCCAACTGCATGTCGTACTCGCCTCCTTCAAGATCAAAGATGGTTTTCCAATGATCCCGGAGAGCGTCCAACCCGCGGGTACGCAAATCTTCGCACAAAGGCTTATAGACCGCTGTCGCCAGGCCTGACAGAAACTCCCGGACGCCTTCCCGGCCATAAGCGTCCTCGAGAAACTGCAACCCGTAACTCAAGGCGCCATGAAAGTCTTTATGAACGTTTGGCACGATGTTTTCTTTCGTTTTGTGAATGCTGCGTGAATATGCTTCAATAAGGGAAAGCACCATTGTGACAAGGAATTCCCCATGAATGCAATGAAAGTTGGTTTTGCCTCCGCCTGTATTACGCCACCGCCCAAAAAAGATATCCCGGGCCTGTTTGAACGGCGCTTGGCATTAGGTGTCCACGATGACCTGTATGTGCGCGCGATCGCGCTGGACGATGGAATCAAAATCGCCCTGGTGCAGGTGGACGCTATCGTCGTGCCCGAACAGGTTGTGAAGCAGGCGAGGAAAGAAGCCCAACGTCTCTGCGGCATTCCGGCCCCCCAATGTTTCATCGCGGCCACACACACCCATTCCGGCGGCCCCCTTTTCGGCGGGTTCCTCTCGGAACCGGACGCGATCTATATGGAATTCGTCGCCGGGCAGATTGCATCTGCAATTTCCGAGGCCTTTCGTGTAAGCCGTCCGGCCCTGGCCGGGTGGAACAGGGCGGCCGCTCCGGGTGTGGCCTTCAACCGTCGTTTCCTCATGAAAGACGGACAGCAGTGTACCCACCCCGGTAAGCTGCACCCCGGTATCCTAGAAGCGGCCGGACCGGAGGATCCTTCCGTGACGGTACTTACGGTGGGGGACCCGGATACCTTCGCGCCATTTGGATGTATCGTTAATTTCGCGTGCCATGCCACCCATATGAACGGGTTGCTCTATTCGGCGGATTACATCAAGTGGGTGGTGGACACATTAAAGGGCGCCTATGGCTCTGATTTTGGCGTGGTGTTTCTGAACGGCGCCTGCGGCGACGTGACCCAGGTGGACAACCGCAGTGCACGCCCCATGGAGTTGGGGCCCTGGTGGGCGGAGCGGACGGGGCGTAGTGTGGGCGGGGCCGCTATTCAGGCGGTCGCTGGAACGGAGTATAGGCGCGGGGTCTCTATTGACTGTAAATCGGTGCAGTTGCGTGCGGCGATTCGCCCGGTTCCCGCGGACACGTTGCGCAAAGCAAAACAATTGCTGCGAAAAGAAACGCCTGACGCAGAGAACGTTGAAAGCATCTATGCCAACGAATCCATTTTGGTTAATGCGCTGTCCCGGAAACATTCCTATCGCAGGCTGGAAATCATGGGTGTCCGGGTCGGCGACGGCCTGTTCTGGGGCGTGCCCGCGGAGTTCTTCCAAGCCTTTGCGCAGGAGGTGGCCGCTGCATCCTCGTTCCCCTATACCTGCTGCGCGGAACTCGCCAACGGCTATAACGGCTATATCTGTGCCGAAGCTGCCTTTCCGGGCGGCGGTTATGAAATCCGCACCGCGCGCAGCAGTTTCCTGGAAGAAAAAACTGGAAGCAAGGTGGTTAAGGCGGCAACCGCGCTGTGCCGGAAAATGCACGACGCGGCCGACCAGGAAATGGCGTCCCTGCAATTGATCTGGCCGGAATACCGGGATGATTCGGTCCTCGACGGTATTAACCAGCTGGGCGGCAAAAAACGCAAATAATTGCAGGGCGGGTGAAGCGAAGCGGAATCCGCTATTTCACTGAAAGGAAACGATGATGAAGCGATTTTATTGTGTCCTGTTTACAGTCGCATACCTGTTCGTGTTTTGTGGCATCTCAAGGGGAGAATCTCTTGCCCTGGCGCCGGAAGGTACGTTTACCATTGCCGTGATTCCTGATACCCAACGTTACCTCGGGCCCGGTTCGGGACGCGAAGAGGAGCGCGATACGGTCATCAACCCGGCGTTTGAATCGCGCACCGCCTGGCTGGCGGCGAACCTCGAAACGCAGCGGATGGTGTTTATCAGCCACATGGGCGATATTATAGACAAGAATGAGCACCGACAATGGCGCGTCGCCCGCGCGTGCATGGACCGGCTTCATGGGCAAATTCCGTACGGTCTTTCCGTTGGTAACCACGACATGGTCCGCGAAAAGGGGGATTCACGGCTATTCCAGAAATATTTCGGCGCCGAACGGTACACCGGTGAACCCTGGTACGGAGGGACCTATGCAGGCCACACGGAGCATGCGCCGGAAGTATCGGGCAACAACGCCAACAGCTATCAGGTGTTCGAGGCTGGCGGGCTGGCGTTTATCATCGTACACTTGGAATGCAACGCGCCTGATGATGTGCTGGCCTGGGCGGACACCGTGCTCAAGGCCCATCGCTACCGCATGGCCATTATCTCGACCCACATGTACCTCGGTGGCGTCGCAAAGAAAGGCGCCGATCAGCCGCAGGGGCGGATGCAATGGAAGAAGGTCCATGGCGATCGCGGCAACGCCCCGCAACAACTGTGGGAAAAGTCTTTCAGCAACCATCCGAACGTCTTTCTGGTGCTCTGTGGCGACCAGTCCGCCTCCATCACTCACCATCAGACCAGCCACGGCAAACACGGCAATGCGGTGCATGAAATACTCACGGATTATCCCCGGGACGCCGACAACTCAGACTGGCTGCGCCTGCTGCGGTTCCATCCCGATGAAGGACGCATTGAGGTTTTAACCTACAGCCCCGCCCAGGACCGCCTGTGTGATAGCGTTGCCCACAAGACGGCACGCAATGACCACCAGTTTGACCTGGACATTACCGCCGAGATCGCCGACCATCGAGCGCAACGCCAACAGGCCCTTATGACGACGAATTGAAAAGGTTATCCGCAGATTCGTTGGCGGTGGGGGAGCGTACCGAACGGGATCTGTCGGGGATAGTTTTTTTGCAGCGACGGCCGTCACCGGTTTCTGAATAGGGACACCCCAAAACCAACGGCCTGTTCTACCGTTTACAGGTGGCGCTGTCCGATGGTAGTTGCGCGGGCGCGCACGGAGTCACGGAGATGGGCGGGTTCGAGCAGTTCCATTTCACCGCCAAAACTCAGGACCCAGGCGACGGTTTCCTGTTCACTGGTGGTGGTGAATTCAAGTACCAGCCCGCCATCCTCGCACGGATCGATACTTTGGTCGTCGCTCCAGACGCGTTCGCGCACATATAGGGCAGCGCCCGGACCGACTCTGACCTTGACACGGAATGGATCGCCTTGGTTTAGTCCGAAGGCGCCCGCGAGTTGCTGGACGTTCTTATCAATCTTGATGGGTTTGAAGCGTTCCTCCAGCAAGGCGACAGCGCGCATGCGGTGCACCGCCAGAAGCATGTCCCGGGCGTCTTTCGCTGTGGCAAGAGCGTCTTTCGGCCGGCAGCGCAGGTAGAGCCCTTCGTGAAACACGATCATCTGGTAGGGCATCACGGTGAAAACTCTCGGTTCGGAATGTCTGGGGCCCGCGTAGGTAACCCCGCAAATCCGGTATTCCCGTATGGCCCGTATCAATGTCGTAATCAGGTGCTCCTTGTCCGTGTAGTCGATCATGCCCTTGGGTTTGGCCAGGGTATACGAGGCCAGCGCCCCGTCACGGTCGTCAAAATCGGGCAGCAGCGTGGTGGCGCCTTGAAGCGCCTGCGTCACTTCCCTGCGGTAGTTGGCGGGGAGCATGTGCCAGACCATGTCGCGGCAAAGCAGCAGTTTCCCGATCGCGTCCGCGTCGAGCGAAATATTGGGCATCTTGCGCGTCTTGCGGGCCTGGTACATATTCTCCCGCCCTTCGGACCAGGAATCAATAACCAACCATCGGCTGCGTTCTATCTGTTCCAGCATACGCAGGACGGTTTGTTTGGAACAGCGGAACATTTGGGATAACTGGCCGAGGGAATGGGCGCGTCCCGAAAAAAGAAACAGGCTGAACAGCCCGATGATTTTCTGCGATGGCCCGCTGTAGGGATCTTTTTTGGAAGGCATGAATGCGTTGTCCTCCTGCGTGATGCCGACCGTCCGCCTTTACCGCCCTAATCGCCGTGCTGCGTCCGCCAAAGTCCGCCCGGACATCACCCTTACAACTTGGTAAAGTCATCCGCATGATGGTTCATGAACTTACGCATCCGTTTCATTGCATTGCGCTCGATCTGGCGGATACGCTCGCGGGTCAGTTCAAAATGTTTTCCCGTTTCCTCCAGGGTATGGGGGTGTCCGTCATACAGACCGTACCGGTAGCGCATGATGGACGCCTCCCTTTCAGAGAGAAGGCAGAGCAACGCCTCGATCTCCTGATCTCGTTCAAACTGTTCTATGGCGTGATCGGTTCTGGCGGATTCGCGTATTTCCAGCCCTTCCGAGAATTCCAAGCTGTTGGTGGACTGCAGGTTTTCGAGGGGGGAAACCGTATCCGCGAAAAGTTCTATTCGCTTCAGGTCGCTTAGTTTGATTTCCATGGCGCGGGCGAGTTCCTCGCTGGTGGGTTTGCGCCCGTTCTTGATATACAGTTCCTCGGATACCCGCTTGTATTTGGCGAGATTGTCGGTGATATACACGGGGATGCGCACGGTTCTGCCCTGGTTGGAGAGGGATCGGGTCACGGCCTGCCGGACCCACCAGGTGGCGTAGGTGGAGAACTTGCAACCCCGGTCAGGGTCAAACCGCTCCACCGCCTTCATGATGCCGAGATTGCCTTCTTCAATAAGGTCCAGCAGGGGAAGCCCATAATAGAGGTATTTTTTGGCAATACTAACCACAAGCCGCAAGTTGGAGACAATCAGGATGCGTCTGGCGGCGGGATCCCCCTTGCGCGCCAGTTTGGCGAGGCGTAATTCCTCGGAGGGCGAAAGCAGGGGTATCTTCGATATTTCGCTCAGATACTTGCTTAAGTTTTTGTCCTTGGAGTCAAACAGGGTCATTGTGCGTCATGCCCCAAACATGCTTCGTCCATACAGGCCAAACCGTTACCTCCAAAGCCGCTTTAAAATCCGCTTCAACCGCATGCGTCATGTACTGCTCTAAAAAGAGTTCAAAACATACTTGTGCAACAGGAATGCCACTGCCGCGGCGGCGACAAGGGCGATCAACAGCACCAGCCATATGGGCTTTTTGTGCCGCGATTTGACCTCTACGGCCTCCACATCGCCATCGGTAGCCGCCGGCGCCAGTTCCGGCACAGGCGGGTCTTGCGTTTCAACGGGCAGAAAGGGTTCTTCCTCCGCTTCGACGGGTTCTTCCCCGGCTACCACCTCTACCGCTTCGGGAATCGCCATGGAAAGTTCGATCCTGGCTTTGATGGCGCGCGCTTTTTCGTGGTCGTATTCCATTATGAGCTGTTCGCACAGGTCCAGGCCTTCCTCGGCATAACCCAGTTTTTCGCAGCAGAAAGCCATGGGATACAACACATTCTTCACATTGGGACGTTCGCGATCGATCTCTTTCAATATCGTCAGCGCTTCTTCAAACCGCCCGACACGAATGAGTTGTACCGCTTCCTGGTAATTTAGGCGCAGTTCCTTGTTTCCCACGAATTATTGCTCCTTGGCCCCACACTACACTGTGTTTAAGCGTAAAACTTTCACAACGACTAAGTCAAATAAAACCAAATGTCAAGACCTTGAGATAATATTCTAGTGGTTCGGTTGCCCTGGAAACAAGAAATGATGCTTTATAAACGCTTTCGCTAGACATCTACTCATATTTTATGTTACTTTAGCAATGTTTTGGTAACTGATAGCCAATAATTTATTGATTAAGAAGGAGTGTATTAAATGGCGAAGTCAACGTCTCTGACACTATTTGCTCTGGTGTGCATTTGCGGCCATTTGTACGCGGTCGATCCTGAAAGTGTTTCGACGCCTGTCATGGTGAGACTTATTGATTGCATGGAGGCGGATTCGACTCCACCTATACAAAGGAATGAATATATCGGGACAGAAATGCGCAGGGTGCTTATGGCCCCGTTTACCAGTTTATCTTCCCTTTGTCCCGCTGATGATGACGGGTATATTCACATTTCGGTTCAAAAAGATTTGCCCCCGCTTGAGGTGAATAGTCTTGGGCTGCGTCTTTGTTATGCCTACTATGAGGGGCCGATTTCTTTGTACGCGAAACAACGGAAAGACTATTGTTTTGTATCCGCTGATGCGTTGAAGAAGGGGGATGAGATTAAGTTAAAGCCGCCGGGCCTGCCGATGCCACAAGTGCGTATTTACGCAAGGCAGGTGTTGCCGCAAACACAATCCCTGGTTTCGAAAGAGGTCGAAATACCTGAAAATGGGCGTCTTGACTTCGCGATAGCCTTGCAGAGGGATTGGCGCATACCCAGAGGTGCAGGTGCCGTTTTTCAGATTCGCATTTTCGAAAACGGTAAAGCCGCCACGGTTTTCGAGGAAACTTTACAGCGCTCCATGTATCATGAAGAACCGCAATGGCAGGAACGGTCCGTGTCACTGGAAAGATATGCCGGCCACAGTGTACGATTCGCTTTTAATGCGGAACCTGTTACAGGGATTGATGATCCGGATGCGCAGTTCGCTTATCCGCTTTGGGCAAATCCTATTTTACAGGGGACAAAGTCAGGAGGCGGCTCCAATCCCCCCAACATTATTCTCATCGGCCTCGACACGCTCCGAGCGGATCGATTGGGGTGTTATGGCTATCCACGCCTGACTAGCCCGAATATAGATGCCTTTGCTAAAAAGGGTATTCTTTTTGAACAGGCGATCGCCTCTGCGCCTTGGACAACGCCCTCATTCGCCAGTATCTTTACCGGCCTGCACCCATCACGTCATCAGGCAGGCCTGTTTTCCAAGGGGTTTGCCTTGAATAGCCAATTCGTTACTTTGGCGGAGCAGGCGCGTGTGACGAATCGTTTAACCGCGGCATTTACGGAAGGCGTGTGTGTGCGTTCACAATTCGGCTTTTCCCAAGGATTTGATCAATATAGTGACGGAGTTACACCGGACAAGCAGAAAAGCGGTACCGCGGAGAAAACGATGCGAGACGCGCTTGCATGGCTGGATTCTTATGGGCGCCTGCCATTTTTTCTTTTTGTGCATAGCTATGAGTGCCACATGCCCTATATGGCGCCCTCGCCGTGGGGCCTGATGTTTACCGCCTCTGATTGTACCGACAGAGCCGAAGAAGGAGCTGAATGGGCCGTGACTGACGAAGAAAAGCGTTATGTAAGCGATTGCTATGATGGTGAAATCGCTTATACGGATTATTGGGTTGGCTGTTTTCTGGATGAACTAAAGGCGCGTCAATTGTTGGACAATACCATCGTGGTGATTTTCGCTGACCATGGCGAGGAATTCTGGGAACATGACGGCATCGGGCATGTAACAACACTCTATGATGAAGTATTACATGTACCCCTTATTGTATATATTCCCTGGGTGATGTCGGTTCCTATGCGTGTAAAAGAACAGGTTGCGGTTGCGGACCTTTTTGCCACCCTACACGATCTATTGAACCTTCCCCTTGCTGAAGGGCTTGATTCTTATAGCCTATTGCCTTTGTTTATGCCAAATGAAGACCGACCCTATGCCCGTCGTTTTGTGGCCAGTGAGATGTATTATTATGAGTTTGATTGTCTTGATGCCCTCAATTTTCCTTTTGAATGGCTGAAGCGATCTTTGCGATATCCAAACTTCAAGTACATCATAAGCAATAAACCTAATAATTTAGCCGAAGGCACGAGCCTACAACTCAAACAGATTCCCGATGAATTTCTTTATCATCTCTCCGTGGACCCGGATGAACAAAAGGATGTGCATGAAGAGCGCGCTGATACTACAGTGCGTCTTAAAGGGGAGTTGCTGGAGTTCCTGGGAGGGACTAATCCGCTCCAAGATGTTTCTGATGCTTTACCCTTTGAACGCGACAACCTAAAGCAGGAGGATATGGAATCTCTACAGGCATTAGGGTACTTGTAAGTGTTAACAAAGTATGTCGTATTTAAAACTTCCTGAGTAATTCGGTCAGTTGACTCAAGTGACCACAATCGGTAGTATATAACTCATGGAAGATTACCCGAAGACTCTTGGTGAATTCACGTCGCGCTTCTCTACTGAGGCCGCTTGCCGGGCATATCTGGTTCAAATGCGCTGGCCGGATGGCATCGTGTGTCCTAGTTGTGGCGCTACGAAGGTGTGGGAGACCCGGCGTGGTCTGTTTGTGTTTGCCTCGGGCGGCCACAATCAATCGGTAACGGCGGGGACCATTTTTGAGGGTACGCGAAAGCCCCTGACCATGTGGCTTCGCGTGATGTGGAGCATAACCAGTCAGAAGACGGGAGCCAGTGCGCTGGGCCTTCAGCAGGCCCTGGGAGTAGGTACCTACTTTACCGCGTGGACATGGCTGCATAAACTCCGGTGTGCGATGGTCCGCCCCGGCCGGGATCGCCTTTGCGGAACGATAGAAGTGGACGAGACTCTCATCGGAGGGGTCAAACAAGGTACACCGGGGCGTGGTGCCGCAGGAAAGAGCCTCGTTCTGATTGCGGCACGGTGTGAGGGCAGGCGAATAGGCAGTATCAGGCTGGCTCGCATTCCAGACGCTTCCGGGGGTAGCCTTGGGAAAGCGTTGTAGGAAACGGTCGATCCTGGGACAGTCATTCTCACCGACGGCTGAAGAGGATACGCGAATATTGAATCGTTTGGATACGCCCACGAAATCGTATCTACCGCTCAGAGCGAAGTCGGAGAGGATATGCTGCCACTTTGTCACCAGGTTGCCTTCTCGCTCAAGCGTTGGATGTTGGGCACCCACCAGGGTGCCATTAGCCATGAACATTTGGATTACTATCTTGATGAATTTACCTTTCGGTTTAATCGTAGAACTAGCAGCCACTGCGGCAAGCTGTTCTACCGCTTGGTCCAGCAAGCCGTGGCGGTCGCACCCGTACCGTATAAGGACATGGTCAAGCATGCGCGAGCCAGAAGACCGGCAAACCACAATCCATAGGGGAGACTTGAGCGAACTGAATACCCAGGTTCGGGTTTTTATGCACATTGTAATGGGTAAAACAAAGACGCGTATGACTAAGATAGACAATAGTGTTTCCGGAGTGATTGAATGCAGCCTGTAATGGCACACCGTATAGCAGAGTGGGGGCGAGGCCGACCGGCGCCGCCCTGGGAATTGATGGTGTGCCCGACGCATCGTTGCAACCTGCGCTGCGGGATTTGCGCGCGGACCTGGGAGGGCGCTACCGCGGAACCATTGCGGGATGAACTGTCGGAAGAACGATGGCTGCATCTTGTGGAGGAAGCAGCGGCCATGGGGGTGCGCTACCTGAATATCGGGGGGGGGGGAGAGCCTACCTTGCGTCGTGAACTGGTCCTGCGGATGTGCGCCAAGGCCAAGGCCTCCGGTATGGAGGTCCACCTGCAGACGAATGGCACAACGCTAACGCAGGACGACTTGGATGGCCTCATCGATCTTCGCCTGGACTATATTACGGTCAGCGTTGACGGACCGACGGCGGAAATTAATGATGCCATTCGTTTTAAAAACGCCTACGCCGAAACCGTCAAACGCATCGAGTGGCTGAATACCTTGAAAAAGAGGCGTCGTTCATCAATTCCCCATCTGCAGGTTAACATCGTTGTGACGGCGTTGAATTATAACGTTCTGGACACCATGGTTGATTTTTGTGTCGGCCACGGCGTGGAATATCTGTCCGCCAAAACGCTGCTTGAATACAGCCCGGATATGAAGGCGTATATTTTATCCGCCGAACAACAGTCCGCCCTGCCCGGGGAAATTGAAAACGCGATCGCGAGGGCCCGGGCCGTAGGCCTCTCGAATAACCTGGACAGTCTGTTGTCCGCGTCAGGGGCAACGAAATGTATTGGGGCGTTTGGCACGGGGACTGTTGTGGACAAGATGCCTGTGTCATTCGCACAGGTACGATGCCTGGAACCGTGGCGCGGGATCGTTGTTTCTTCCTCCGGGCATGTGGCGCCATGCTGTTTCTTTTGGGATGGAACCGCGGACAGTATTCGAGATCAAAGCCTTCATGACGTGTGGCATGGTCCCTATTTGACATCCTTCCGTCGGCAACTGCAACGCGGTGAACTGCCCGAACCGTGTAAAACCTGCGGCTTCCCGGACAGCCATGAACACCGCCGACTGGCGGACTGTCTCGCGCAGGCGCTGGAATCAAAGGGCAAAGAGTATCCAAGTCAAGTGGGTTTGTTGGGGAAGGCGTGGAACAGTCTTCGGCGTCACGGACTGCGTGCAAGCCTGCGAAGGTACCAGGAATGGCGGGCGATACGGCGTGCGCTGTACGATGAATCCGAAAAACCATAGGCCGGTTATCACTATTATGGACAAGAAAGTCTTCACTTTTATACCGGGAAGAAATAGATGACGGTAGTACCCCTGATTTCCAATCGACTTGTACAGTGGCAGCATCAGCGACCGCAGGGCCCTTGGCGTCTGCTGGCGCTTCCCACTTATCGTTGCAATGTCAAGTGTGGGATATGTGTGCGGAACTGGTATCCCATGCCGGACTTTTTGTTTGATGAATTGCCGGACGAGCGCTGGTTGCGGCTTGTGGATGAAGCGGGGGATTTGGGCGTGCGTTCCTTCGTCATCGGTGGGGGCGGGGAGCCCATGTTGCGCGGAAATCTGGTGACGGAAATGTGTGTCAAGGCCAAGGCGCGCGGCATGGAAGGACGGCTTCAGACCAACGGCACGCGCATGCCGGAAGAAAGCATGAAGGCTTTTATCAAGGCGGGATGGGATTGCCTTAGTATCAGCCTGGATGGGCCAGATGCGGCGGTAAATGATGCCATTCGTTTCGAAGGGGCCTTTAACAAAATATCCACTACACTCCACGCCTTGCGGGATATGAAGAAACGCTACCGGAGCGTTCTGCCCACAGTTTCCATTCATATGACTGTCACAGCCCAGAACCACAACCGGCTGGAAGATATGGTCGCCTTTTGCCTCGATAACGGTGTGGACATGTTGGCTGCCAGCCCGTTGATAGAAAACGGCATGGAGGATACGGGATACCTGTTAAATCGGGATGAACGGGCGGCGCTGCCGTCTTATATACGAGCTGCGGTTAAAAAAGCGGATGCCGCCGGACTGCCGCATACCCTCCTTAATCTTTTGATGCTTGTGGAAGAGGCGGAAAGTGATACTGCCACGGGGAAGCCGGCGTGTCCGGAACCCACGAATATGCTTGCCGGGGCGTACTGCCTGGAGCCTTGGACCGGTGTGTCTATCATTTCCAGCGGCCACATCAGCCCGTGTTGTTTTTTTTGGGATGAAAAGGCGGAGAGCATTCGGGACATGACCCTGGCTGAAGCCTGGAACGGATCTTATATGGCCGTGTTCAGGGAAAGGATGTTACAGGGACGGCTGCGAGGCGAATGTGTTCATTGCCCGTTTCCTCACAGCGAAGAGCACGTTGCGCTCAAGAAAGCGCTGCAAAATACTTCCAAGGATGGTGGAAACGTCGGGTTGCCGCGCAGGCTCATCACCAGTCTCAGAAATCATGGTATTCGCGGCAGTTATCGGCGTTTTAAAGAGTGGCGTGTTATCAGGCGTGCGACCCGGCAAGAGCACAAAAGCCGGCCCTGAGACATCATAGACCGGATATTTATCTGAAAACTTGATATGACTATAATAAGGGTATTCAATGTAGAAGCGGCTTCCAGCCGCTTTCCTGCAACTATGACTGTACTGTAATCGGTACTGGAGAACGTATGATCGACCCGTCCGGCAGCAAGAAGAATCACGACGGAGAAGAATCCCATAAACACACGGATGGGGTTGTTGCAGGTTTGCCGTCGGTGCCGTTGGACTTGCTGCCATGCCAGGGACTGATTCTGGCCCATAACAATCGGCAACAGTACTTTCGGGAAAGGGACTATCACCGCTGGGCAGCCTATTGTGGTCGGGTGTGCCAGTGCCCCAAAATGGACCTGCTGGCATGGGGGCGTATCCCGCAGGGACTGCTGTCCACCATTGCGTATGTGCGGGAGTTTGACGGCGCGGTATCCCTGCGCACGGACGGAACAGCCCCGCCGGACGGCCTCGAAGCGGCTGTTCAAGAGGGGCTCGGCGATGTTTTCCTCTGTCCGCCGGACGTAACGGATCCCCTTTTCCAACAATGGCTTACGGCATGTTCCCACCTGAAGGTTCCGGTGCGGCTTCAACTGCAAGTACCCCGAATGGACCCCGCAGTCGCGGAACGTCTTGTTTCAGCCTGGCCGGAGGCGGGGGTGCGCATGGTTACCGTGGTGCTGGAGGAGCCGTTTCAACCTCTTTTTGCCTGTCAGACATCAGACGAAGGACAGCGAGTTATTGCGTGCTGCAACCTCTTGGCGGAACTGCTTCCAAGTTCGGGCGTGGAACTTCATCTGGTCGGACTGCCACCCCGGCTGCTGAACTCTTCCGCGGCGCCCTATGCTGTGACTGCACGTGAGTACCGCTATAGCCATCACAATTACGACCGGCAGGCCTTTCTGTTTGCGCAACGTTTCTTTTCCGTGTCTCCCATGGCTGCCCGCAGCATGCTCCTGCTCGCACTCAAACGGCATACGGTTTCGCTTAATGTGACGGACCGCTGGTTGACGGAAAAACTGTATATACACAGCACGTCGCTGCATAACGCGTATATGTATGCCGCGAAACGCTGGCGCGCGCGGCGGGGAACGCGTCTCGCGCGTACGATCCATGACCCGGCGGGGGATGTGATTTTGTCTTCGGATAGGGGGTTTCCCGGAGACGACGAACAAGAACGCGCTTTGGGTCTCTTGCGGTTGGAAGGGCGTGTTCTGCCGGATGCACCCGAGGCGGCAGTTCCGGTGGAAATCCTACAGCCAAAGTATTACGACCGCTTTGATGAAGAGAAACTTCGGCAGGCGGCATTATGGCGCGAGTTAGCCCGTGAAGCGCGAAGCTTGGAGCGGACGGTGGCTCCGTCGCGTGTTTGTGATGAAAAAGAATGGGCGACCTATGAGGCTTTTGTTATTCCCGAGTATGGCGCCACCGCCTGGCTGACTTCCCTGTCCGGGAAAAAAGTGTCCACCCAAATCGACATGATGAATCTTCCGTTCATGGTGTCTGTGACCGTGGGCGGCGGCATTGCGGAAGTGGCGGGATTTCAACTAACCCCGTCCTGCAAAATCTTGTGTCCCATGGTGGAAACACGTCATACGCTTACCCTGTATGTTCGGGGCGACGGACGGTATGTTTTATTACGCGACGGCGTACCCATGGACCCGGTGCCCATTCCCGGAGAATACCCGGCCCCGCGCCGCGCGCCGTGCGTGGTGCGGCTTCGTTTCATCGCTTGGGACATCGAAGAACGTGTGTCGTTTTCACCTCTGCGCCTGTGGAAGCAACCGGCGCCGGAACCCGTGCCTGCGGCGAAGCCGGAGTTTTCCGTGGTCATATTTTGCACGCGCTTTGCACGAAGGCTTTCCGCCGTGCTGCAGTGCCTGGCGCACCAGGCGGACTTCGACCTCTCAAAACTGGAAGTTGTTGTGGGATACGTTCCCGGTTTGGATGCCACTGAAGACGTGCTGGAAACCTTGCGCCTGACTCATCCGGAACTCCGCGTGGTGCATGCCACGTTCCCGTATCAAAATATCCGCTCGAAGGGCTATGTACTCAACCAATGCATGGATATGGCGTCAGGCTCGCGTATTCTGCTTCTCGACGCCGATACAATACTCCCCCCGACGCTTTTCGCCGAGCTGGAGCGATATTGCCCGGAACACCCCTTTGTTTTCCCAAAAGGACGCGCCATGCTGGGGCCGGAGGTGACCGCGAGAATCCTGCAAGGCGACCTGCGTCCCTGGGAAGACTGGAACGGCCTGTTGGCGTCGGCCGACGAGATTCGAGAAAACGAAGCGTTGGGTGTTCCCATCGGCTATTTCCAGTGTTTTAACCGGGAGTGCCTTAAAACCCTGCGCTACCCGGAATACGAGCATTTTCAAAGCGCAGATTACGAATTTGCTTTAGGATTAAGGGCCTGTTATGGCGAGGAATACCGGCTGGCGTTTCCCGTGGCGCACCTGGATCACGCCGGGAGCCAGTGGCTGGGCGCGGAACGTCATTTTTAGAACACCCCGCAATGGTAGAAGGAAGTAAAACGCATGCGGTTGGCATTTATAGATCTGGTATTTTCCTGGCCGCCCCTGGGCGGCGCGCCGTTGGATCTGTACTATACGGCGGCCGGGTTGCAGGATCTCGGTCACGATGTCCGGCTTTTTTATGCGTCCCAGACCGAGAACTGGCTACTGGACCCGGTACAGGAGGAGCGCCTGCCCTTTGAGGCTCAGGCGGTGCCGTTATCGCGCGCGGAAACCACGCCGGAGCGCATGGGCGCCCGGTTCCGGGAGGCCGTGGACGCCTGGCGCCCCGATGTCGTGTTCCAATGCTTCGGTTTTTTCATGAAACCCTATGTATCGCTGGCGCTGTCCCATTACCCCCAGATCGCCCGGTACTATGCCTATGAGCCTTTTTGTCCCCGTGATTACCGGCTTTATTGGAAAAAGAAGGCCTGTCCCAAAAACTACCTGCGAACACCCAATGTATGCCGCTGGTGTGCCTTGCGGGATATCGGGCCGGCCTTTAAGAACGGGGTCGTTGCCGGGTATCCTCTGGAATACCAACAGACCCGCGCATGGTCACCGCAATATTACCGGGACTTGACGGACAGTATCCGTTCCTACAAGGCCATCATCGTCTACAACCGTTTTACGAAGGGGCTGTTGCAGGGTTTCAATGACCATGTGCATGTTATCGGCGGCGGAGTGCATCTTGAAGACTTTACCTATACCCCGGTTAAGGAAAAATCGCCCGGAGAAAAGAATATCATTCTTATGTCCGGTCGTGCGGACGATCCGACCAAGGGGCTGGATGTTTTATGGGAAGCGGGAAAACTCCTCTGGCGCGAACGCCAGGATTTTGAGATACAGGCCACCTTGAATACAACCGTTTCCAAGTATCCCTTTTTCAAGTCTCTCGGGTGGAACGATGTGGAAAAGAGCAGGCAATTCTACCGTGAATCGGATATTTGCGTGATTCCCTCCAAGTGGGAGGAACCCTTCGGACTTGTGGCCACGGAGGCTATGGCCTGTGGCAGGCCCTGTGTGGTTTCGGATGTGGGCGGACTGCAGGAGATTGTCCTTCACGGCGAGACCGGTTATATTTACCGGCGCAACCGTCCGAAAGAACTCGCTTCCTGCCTGCGCCGGTTGCTGGATGACTCGGCGTTGCGGCGGTGCATGGGGGATGCCGGGCGTAAACGGGTGGAGGAGATGTATGACTGGAAACAGGTGATACGCCGGCATTACCCGTCCATGCTTGAGGAGGTAATACAATGACAGCGCCCTTGAAAATTGGCATTTTGTTCAATGTTACGGAAAAATCGGCCCTCTTGCTTAAAGGGGTGCGCAGGCGGCACCCGGGCGCACAGGTCGTGGCCGTGGTATCTGAACGCATGTCCCTGACACCGGAAGATATGGCCGGCGCCGATGAACTGTTGCGCCTGGAATTGTCGCCCGTACGCCTGCTCTTCCGGGGAACGCTGTTCTCCGTGGCGGAGCGATTGCGGGAACAGGGCTTCGATCTGTTTGTTTTACGTTTCGGTACGCTGAAGTTGCGTCTCCTGGCCGCCCTGGTCGCCCCGGCCCGTTGTGAACTCTGGCTGATCGGCGGCATTATCGCACCCGTCAACGCCACCGGGCTTTTTCCTACTGCCAGGGAATATTTCAGATGCTGGTTAGCGGGTCGTAAAACCGTGTTCAGCGCACGGTGCAGCGCTTGTTTTCAACGGGTGCGTCCGTATTCTCAACGTAAGTAACCAGAAACATTGTTGCAGGCCAGATGGAGGGGAACAAATCTGTGCCAAAGTCCGGTTATATTGCGGTTTTATCATGACTCAAAAAAGGCCTGATCAAAGTCCTTCCAGACGGGGTCGTAGCCGGCCTTGATGAGCATGTCCACCACCTCTGCCGGTGTGCGTGCGTCTTCTATCTCAAACTGTGCCAGGTTATGGTCTTCGGGCCGCGCGTAGCCGCCCGGGCGCGTGCTGGATCCCGCGCTGATGGAGGTTACTCCGAACGGCAGCAGCCGGTCGCGCAGGGCGGCGGGTTCCCGCGTGGACAGGTTGAATCCCGCTTCGGGAAACACCAGACGCAGCGCCACCATCATCTGGACGAGTTCCGCGTCTGTCATGGGGGCCGGAATGGCAAAGCCGCCGGGTACATGGCGCAGACGTGGAAAGGAAATGGAAACAGCGCTTTGCCAGCACTGTTTCTGGAGATGGCGCACATGCAGGGCGAGCCATACGGCATCAATGCGCCAGTCAAACAGGCCTAGTAGAATGCCCGTGCTCAGGCGGCGTACCCCCGCCTTGCCCGCCCGCTCCAGGGTATCGAGGCGGTACATATAATCCTTCTTTTTGCCCGCACGGTGCATGGCCGCGTAGGTCGCCTCATCATAGGTTTCCATGTACAAGGTGACGCCATCGAGCCCGTTTTGGCATAACAGCGCGTAATCCGACGCTCCCATGGAATAGACTTCCACGGCCACCGAGGCGAACCAGCGTCGCGCAATGGCGCAGGCCGAGGCGATATATTCCGGCGATGCGACCGCCGGAGCGTCACCCGTAAGCAACAGCACACTTTGGTAGCCCATCCTGGCGAGGGCTTCGCACTCGTCCGCGATGGCTTCTTCAGACAGGGTCACGCGCGTCTCTGAGGCGCCGCTGCAGGCTGAAAAACCGCAATAGACGCAGTTCGCCGCGCAGACATTGGACAGGTAAATGGGCGCATAGAGGCTGATGACACGGCCGAATTGGCGCCGGGTGATCCGTTGCGCCTCCTCCGCCATCTTTTCCAGAAAGGGCAGCGCTCGGGGTGAAAACAGCGCTATAAGGTCCGTTATGTCCCGGTGTTCCCGGGCAAGGGCCGACTGCACCTGTTCCGGGGTCATCGCCTCATACAGGGCAGTGATACGTTCCCGGGGCCAGCTATGTAATGTATCGATAAAGGACATGATGAAAACCTGTGGGCAGGAATAGGTCAAAGCGGCGGCAAGTGTTTGATGCGGCGCGTAGAATGTCAACAGGATTAAGTGTATCAGATCAGGCAAAGCCTGGTAAATGTAGACGCGGCATCCTTGCCGCGCTGTAAAGCGTCTGTGAGTCGTTTCTACGATCAATTTTCCGTACATACCATTTCCTTTTTGCTTGTCAGGAAAAGCGATTGGTATTTATCCCAGCGCTCCCATCTGGATTCCGGTCTCTTTCGCATTGTTTCGGTAGTACTCTTTGGTTTAAACCCCTTGGTCGCGAAAAAAACGGAATGACCTTTGTCGGGTTCGTTTGGAATGCGGAGTGAAATCGGGCGGGCGCGGTCAAGTCGCTTGCCTTATGCATACCATAGGTCCTATAGGTCCTATAGGTCCCATAATGTCCATGTCGCTCCCTGGCCCCTAACCCCTCATCGTCTTACGGACAACGTCGGCTGTAGTGGGTCGGAAGTAACGCGTTAAACGTTGATTATTCCTCTTTATTTGTCCGCGCCTTGGAAGGCGTGATATTATTGCCTCCCTTCAATAGAAGTCAGAGGGTTTGGACAGGGGTGGACGGGTGGAGGCATTGTCGATTAGGGGGGAGCGGTTGTATTTCCAGACATTATTTCAAACCTGTGGGAGAGTTTAGGTGAAGGTAATCACAGTTGAAGTGCGCGAAGACCACCTGGAGAACCTGGCGCAAACCAAGCCCATGGCGGCCCTGGCAGAGCTGATTTGGAACGCCTTGGACGCGGAAGCAACGGAGACGCGGGTGGAGTTCGTGGAAAACGAACTGCAGGGCCTGGAAACAATTCGTATCATAGACAATGGCCACGGCCTGCACTATGATGATGCGTTTTTGGTGTTCAAGAACCTGGGCGGTTCCTGGAAACGCGGCGGAAACCGCACTCAGGAACGCAGGCGGGTGCTGCACGGCAAGTTCGGCAAGGGCCGTTTCCGCGCCTTCTCACTGGGCAATAATGTCCGGTGGCATTCGGTTTATCGGGACGGTGCCGAGGGGTATTCCTTTACTTTGTCCGGGGACGCGTCCAGTCTGGGTGAGTTCCAGGTGCAGGACCGGAAGGGCAAGGTGGAAGTGCCGACGGGCATGACCGTCGAGATTACCCAAGTCAATGAAACGGCGAACCTGCTGCGCGGTGTCAAGGCGATGGAAGAGGTCACGAACATCTTCGCCCTCTACCTGCGGCAGTATCCGGACACGCGCATTATTTACGATGGTACGCCCCTGGACACGGCCAACGCCGAGAGCCGGTTCACAAGTTATCCCCTGGCGCCGATGGTCATGGAAAACGGGGAGCAGGTCACCTGCACCATGGACGTGGTAGAGTGGAACCGGTCCGGTAAACGCGGCGTGGTCCTGTGTGATGAGAACGGGTTCATGCGTATTAACGCCCTGCCCCGGCTCTATTTCCGTGGTTTCAGTTACACGGCCTATGTGAAATCAGAGCACATCGCCATACTGGACGGTGAGGGCCTGCTTGACGCCGGCGAACTGTATCCCGACCTGCGCCAGATTCTGGACGCGGCGCGCGCCAAACTGCGCGAGCATTTTGCCTTGCGCGAGGCGGAGGAGGCGCAGGACCTTCTGGAATACTGGAAGGAAACGGGCATGTACCCCTACGCCGAGCCGGCGCGCAATGAACAAGAAGCCAATGAACGCCGCATATTTGACATTTACGCCACCCACCTCGACCGCATTTTTACGGACTTTTCGGGGGGGCCACCGCGCATGAAGCGGCTGGTGCTGCGAATGGTTCAGGAACTGGTGCACGCCGATCCGGTTCGCGTGGCGGCCATCCTGGACGAACTGCTCAGCTTCCCGGAGGAGATCGAGGAAAAAATTCTGAAACTGGCAAATGGCGCTTCCGGCCGGGAAGCGAACCCCAACGAACTGGCCACGGAGAGTGATACGATATGAGCGCGGCAGTGTATGACCATGAATCCATAGAACGCAAATGGCAGCAGTTCTGGCTTGAACATAAAACCTTTAAGTCCGAAATCGATCCCAACAAACCCAAGTACTATGTGCTGGACATGTTCCCCTACCCCAGCGGCGATGGGTTGCATGTGGGACATCCGGAAGGCTACACGGCCACGGATATTCTCGCGCGGTACAAACGCATGCGCGGGTTCAACGTGCTCCACCCGATGGGCTGGGACGCCTTCGGCCTGCCTGCGGAACGGCACGCCGTGCGCACGGGCGAGCATCCGGCCATTATTACCGGCAAGAATTGCGACACCTTCCGCAGGCAGATTCAGCGTCTCGGCCTGTCTTATGACTGGGACCGTGAAATCAACACCACTGACCCGGGCTATTACAAGTGGACCCAGTGGATCTTTTCCGTGCTCTATGAGCGGGGTCTGGCTTACGAGGTCAACGCGCCCGTGAACTGGTGTCCCGCGCTGAATACTGTGCTGGCTAATGAAGAGGTCAAGGATGGCAAGTACGTGGAGACGGGCGACGCGGTCGAAAAGAAATCCATGCGTCAGTGGATGTTGAAGATCACGGAATACGCGGAACAACTCCTGGCCGGCCTGGATGATCTCGACTGGCCCGAAGGCATCAAGGCCATGCAGCGCGAATGGATCGGACGCAGCGAGGGCGCCGATGTCGTGTTTTCCGTGGCGGACACCAACAAGCAATTCACCGTGTTCACCACGCGGCCGGACACGCTGTTCGGTGCGACCTATTGCGTGCTTGCCCCGGAACATCCCCTGTCCCTGGAAATTACCACCCCGGAACAGCGGGACGCCGTGCAGGCGTATATTAATGCCGCGGCCCAGAAAAGCGCCCAGGACCGCATGAAGGACGAGCGGACCAAGACCGGCGTGTTTACCGGCGCTTACGCGGTCAATCCGGTCAACAACACCCGCGTCCCCATCTGGATCGCCGACTATGTGCTGGCGGAATACGGCTATGGCGCGATTATGGCCGTGCCCGCCCATGACACGCGCGACTATGAGTTCGCGGTCATTTTCAATCTGCCCATCATTGAGGTGATTTCCGGCGGCGACATCACGAAAGAAGCCTGGACCGGCGATGGCACCCTGGTCAATTCCGGCCTGCTCAACGGGCTGAAGGTTGGTGAGGCCAAGCGAAAAATTTCGGCCTGGCTGGAGGATCGGGGCGTCGGCAAGGGCACGATAAACTACAAACTGCGGGACTGGCTGTTCTCGCGGCAGCGCTACTGGGGCGAGCCTTTTCCGCTTATCCGGCTCGAAGATGGCACGGTCAAGGCGGTGCCCATGAAGGACCTGCCTTTGTTGCTGCCCCCGCTGGACGATTACCGGCCGACCGCGGACGGCGCGCCGCCGCTGGCCCGGGCGACCGAATGGGTAAACACGCAGGACCCGGACACCGGCCTCCCGGCGGTGCGCGAGACCAATACGATGCCCCAGTGGGCGGGCTCCTGCTGGTATTTTCTGCGTTTCTGCGACCCGCGCAACGACAATGCCGCCTGGTCCGAGGAAGCGGAACGCTACTGGATGCCGGTGGACCTGTATGTCGGTGGCGCGGAGCATGCCGTGTTACACCTGCTCTATTCCCGCTTCTGGCACAAGGTGCTCTATGACGCCGGCCTGGTCCATACCCCGGAGCCGTTTACGAAACTGTTCAACCAGGGCATGATTCTGGCCTACTCATACAAGGACGCCCAGGGTAAGTACCATTATCCTCGTGAAATCGAGCGCGAAGGCGATGTCTGCCGCCTGAAAGAGGGCGGACAACCGGTGGAAACGCAGATTGAAAAGATGAGCAAGTCCCGGTATAACGTGGTCAATCCCGATGAAGTAGTCCGGGAATACGGGGCCGACGCGATGCGCCTCTACGAAATGTTCATGGGCCCCCTGGACCGCGACAAGCCCTGGACGGATGAAGGCGTGCAGGGTGTGTTTCGCTTCCTGCGGCGCGTCTGGTCCCTCTTCGTCGCCGAAGATGGAGAGCTCAGCGGCCGGCTGCGGGAGGCGGTTGATGACTTGGACATAACGCGGGAACTGCACCGGACCATCAAGGCGGTTACCCAGGACATTGAATCCATGTCGTTCAATACGGCCATTGCCCGTATGATGGAATTCGTTAACGGCGCGATGAAAGCGGAAGCCCTTGACAAGGCGGGCATGGGGCAGTTCGTACTGTTGCTGGCGCCTTTCGCCCCGCACCTTGCCGAGGAACTCTGGTCGCTTCTTGGGCATGCCGGTACCCTGGCCTATGAGCCGTGGCCGACCTATGACGAGGCGTTGCTGGTGGAAAATACCTTGGAAATTCCCGTCCAGGTGCTGGGCAAACTGCGCGGAAAAATCACCGTGCCCGCCGATGCCGATAAAGACACTATCCTGCAAGCAGCCAAAGCGGATCCAAAAGTGCTCCCTTATATAGAAGGGAAAACCATCGTCAAGGAAATTTATGTTCCCGGTAAAATGGTGAACCTTGTGGTCAAATAATAGTAACAGTTTAGCCATCTGCAGTACTTGCATTTGTGGCGACCGTAAACCGCTTTTTTTTTGGAGTTCGCAGGCCCTGCTTGCGCTTTTCCTTCTGGTTCCCAAATTCCATTTGGGAACCCTCTCTCTCTTGAAATTCCATTTCTCATCACCTTGTGTGTCGCGTTTTCAGCATGGCCTGCGGACAATGATTGCGAAGTGGAACTTCGCGCATTATTGCGTTCCCAAATAGAAGAGGCCGTCTCAAAAGTTCCGCAAAATCGTTTCACGGAGTTGCCCTGCATTTCTTAACGTTTGGATGGCGATTCTGACAATCCATTTCCAAAAATAATAATCAAGATTTTTGAGGTAGCCTCTTTTGCGTGTGAACGCGATCAGAAGTCCCATAGGGACGATTGAAGGTAGCCCGCCACTTCAGTGGCGGGTGTAGGAAATGCACCGTTCCGTGTCGAAGCGGGTAAGGTGGAGGCCTTTCGGCCTCCCCCTCCCCGTTGTCGCGATGGGGTCAATTCCCCATATTTACCGGCGTGAAGGTCGTTCACCGGGCGACCCCTGTGACGTTGCCCCTTTTGGGGAAGTCAGTTCCCAAGCGTTGCCATGAGTTTGCGTT
>JAAYBJ010000193.1 GCA_012730105.1 Candidatus Hydrogenedentota bacterium | reverse complement strand
CCCTATGCGAGAATACTGCGCGCATGAACCTACCTCCCTGTTATTTCACGTGCAAGTTGTCTGTTCTAAGCACTGTAAACCTGAAACCGATACCGTCCATGACATATCTGTAATACACTATTTCATCTGAAATGTCAAGAAGTTTTTTGCGGTGTTCCGGAGATGATACATGCCACACGGTAACAGACCCTGTACCGCCACACAATCCACAAAATGATTGCATATAATCTGCAGAGGTGCGTTTTTTTATTATTTCCGATATAATAGTGCCTATTCATCGGCATTCATGAATACAAAAGTTGCGATTTCAGGTTGCATTATCATGGTCTATGGCCGATGTTGCAGGTTTTGTTTCGATATAGAACTCAATGAGAATCTGAAACTATTTTTTACAGGAGGTGAACCGGCATGTCAGAAAAATCATTCGCCTGCGCGATAAACTGCATGGATGGAAGGACCCAGGAACCCGTTATACGTTATTTGAAGGAAAAATTGGGTATAGACTATGTCGATGCGGTTACGGAACCCGGGCCTATACTACACCTTGCGGAACAAAATGCGCCTTGGATAAACAATATCCACGCATGTTGTGACGTATCCGTGAACAAGCACCACGCCCATGCGATTGCCATTGTGAGCCATTACGACTGCGCCGGGAACCCGGTTCCCAAAGGAGAGCAGTTGGAACAACTATACAAATCGGTAGCCCTGGTGCGCTCCTGGTATCCTGATATTTCCATTTACGGTCTTTGGGTGGATGAATCCTGGGAAGTTCATGAGGTACTTTCAGATTTAGCCAAGGCTTAAAAGGGTGTTGTTTTGGGCGATTTTATTTATTCTTTTGTCAGCATTGCCTCCCGGTATAAAAATGAGGTGACTGCGCTAAAGGGGATGCGTCTCCTCGCGGATGTCGTTCATCCCCATGGTGTTCCCATAACCTGGCTGGTAAGCCCGGAATCCGCGCGGGCCGCCGCGCCGGAGTTGACGCGATGGCATCATGATTTCGGCGATGATGTGGCGGTTGCACCGCAGGAACTCTCCATAACCACCGTGGACACCTCCCAAGCGTACCCTGCCCGACGCGACAGGCTCGCCCGTCTCCGTGACGAGGTGCGCCTGGCGCTTCCCTGGGCGGAGTGCCTGGTGGCTTCCGGCCATACCGATCCCGACATTGTAAGGATGTGTGAGGAAGTCGGCATACAAGGCATGTGGGGCTTGTGCTGGGAACAAATCGACGTGGATGACATTACGGATCGGGGGTGTCCCTGGGGCAGTTATTACATGCATCCCGACGACCGGCTACGGCCGGCCGACGGACGCAGCCTCCTCAGTTTTGAGTGGACCGCCCGGGATCTGCTCAAATCGTTTCACAGCGGATACGCAAGCATGTATTCCACGGACCCGAACGATGTGGCGCGCAGCGGCATTTGTTCGTGGGGAAACATTGACTATTGGAAAGGACTTGCGGACAATTATATCCGCAATACCCGCTACAATCAGCACGTTTTCATGGTGCAGCAGCAGGAATCCCACGAAATGGAGATTGCCGACGGATGGCGCTGCTACACGGAGGAGGATATTCGCGAAGCGGCCGTTATGCTTGACGCGTTTATCGGGTATATCCGTTCCAGGGCCGTGGTCAAAACACTTCCGGAAGTCATTCGTTTGTATCATGACTGTTATGACAGCACCCCTGCTTCCTATATGCTGTGGGAGGATACGCCCCTGCCCCGACGTCCCAACAGCGACTATAACTGGAGCAGCTGCGTCGGCCCCTTTCCCAAAACCTTTCTGTTCTGTGACCGGGACGCACAAATGATGTTTGTTGACGGAAAGGTGGAGCCGGTTTGCCTGCGAAATTATGACCGTCCCTGGTCCTATGGAGAGTTCTACGCAGAACCCGTAATCCCGCGGGTGAGCCTGGTACGAGAGAGCAAGTTTACCTGGCGTCGTGAAATTGAACTGTATGTCAACGCCCCCAAAGCCATGCCCTACGGGATTGTCTTGTGGAACGATTACAGCCTGTATCAGATCGGCAATGCCCCGGATCTAATAGAGGGGAAAATCCTGCCTCATGAACTTATGTTTTTACGATATGATTTGAAGGCAGGTGAAAACCGTTTCTTCATAGAATTGACCGGCAAATAACCGTTATGCTTGAATTTACATGAATATAAGCCAACCAGAGAAACATAACGCATTTCTGCTTCCCGCTGCCATAGTCGTATTCGGCCTCCTGCTTCGGTTGCTTTATTTGTATTTTAATGTCCATGCGCCTGATTTCGCGTCCCCGTTGTTGGATCCTCAACTTAATGATTACTGGGCTCGGGCTCTGATAACCGGTGACTGGACACCCCCTCCGCACGCTGATAATCCGGAAATCGCGACTACGCCTTACGGACGACCACCCGCATACCCATGGCTGCTGGCCGTAATATACTTTCTTTCCCGGGGCAGTTACCTTGCCCCGCGCTGTATCCAAATTGCCATAGGGCTGGCCAATATTCTATTGGTATATCTGCTCGGGAAAAGATTGTTTGGAAGGGCCTCGGGCGCCGTCACGGCGCTTCTCATGTCTATATTCTGGGCCTCCATCTATTTTGAAGGCGAACTTAATTCTCCAACCTGGGAAGTTTTCCTGTCCCTTTCCATGATACTGTTGCTGCTGCACTGGGCCTCCACCTATACCGTGTTATCGTTGTCCGTCGCCGCCTTATGCCTTGGTCTGGGGGCCTTAATGCGCCCTAATATCCTGTTGCCGGGCGCTTTAGTTCTCCTCTGGATATTCCTCAAAGCGTATCGGGGGACTTCAAAATTATCAAAAGCCTGCGCGCATGCCTGTTTATTCGCCGGCATTGTGCTGCTCATTATCAGCCCAGTAATCGTTCGCAACTGGCGGGTGGGCCGTCAATTCGTCTTTATTTCCTATTACGGCGGCATTAACGCCTATATCGGCAATAATCCGCATTCGGAAGGCACGGAACCGGAAGTTCCCGATCTTTATGAAATTTCCGGGGTCGAGAAGTGGAACTGTTTCAACTATCCCAGTATTGTTAGAGGTATGGCCCGTCATTTGGACAAACCGGACCTTTCTTTTGCCGGTGCGTCTCATTATTTCTACCTGCGGGCACTGGAATTCTGGCGTGAACAGCCGCTGCAGGCATGCATGCTTACGCTAAGAAAAGCCTGGCTTTTCTGGGGCCCACACGAGATATCGGACAGCAAGGTGGTTCATTATGAACGCCTGCATTCACCGATCCTGGCATACTTGCCACGCTTCAGCCATCTGCTGGCGCTGGTGCTGACCGGAATGCTGGGATGGCGTTTGTTTGAACGGAAGCGGTCTTCTGGGTCCGAGACGGACAAGCCTCTTGTACTCCTATTTGCCGCAGGCTACTTTCTATCCATACTCCCTTTTTTCGTGTCGGAACGCTACCGTTTCCCCATACTACCCCTGCTCCTCCCGTTTGCCGGGTATGCGGTAATCCTGGTATTAAGGTTCTTAAAACAAAGAGAATTTAAACGCGCATTCGTGTTATGTTTGGTTACTGTTCTTTTTTATCTGGCCGTATCCTTCCCCCTGTTTTCCTATACCCCCGATCACTCCAAGTGGCATCTTCATCGGGGTATCGCCTATGCCGCTCGCGGCAAGGCGGAGGACGCCGTTCATTCCCTGCTTGCGGCCATTGCGGAAAACCCCGAAAACGACGAGGCCCATCTGCAACTGGGATATCTGTACATCAAACAAGGTCGGGTTACGGAGGCGATGGAACATTATCACCGCGCATTGGAAGCGAATCCCAATAATGTCTTTGCCGCAAATAACCTGGGCTACGAGTATTATCTCCAGGAAAACTATAAAGAAGCCGAGAAGTACTATCGTCAGGCATTGGCGCGCCAGCCCATTTTTACGCTCGCGTTGAATAATCTCGGGAACGCGCTCCTTCACCAGGGCGACGCGGATGGTGCGCTGTCCTGTTTCGAAAAGGTACTGAACATCAATGAAAAGGATCCCTTCGCAAGATACAATATGGGGAATGTGTACCTTGAAACCGGGCGGTACGAACAAGCGATTGAAAATTTCGACAAGGCCTTTACGGAAGCACCCTTCAATCCACATATTGCGAATAATTACGGGCTTTCCCTTGCCCGGTCAGGGCAACTCAAGGAATCCATTCCGTGGTTTGAAAAGGCGCTTTCCCTCGCGCCCAACTATCCCCTTGCTCACTTTAACCTGGGCAACGTGTACGGGGATTTGGGGGAAACACAAGAGGCCTGCTGTCATTATGAACAGGTGCTTGCCACGTGGCCGGACCATGCTGAAACCCTGCAGCGCAGCAAGATGCTCTGCAACCCTCCTCCCCCGTCGGAATGAGTATCACGCCCGCTTCTTATCGGCCTGAACGGCCCTGTACATCAGGGACTTTCTGAAGGGGGGTCGGACGATGTTATCTCCTCGCCCTCACGGCTGAGCTCACGGAGTCCCAGCCGCTCGAAGGATAAACAGATCACCCCAATGATGATAATGGGGATCAGGTTATATAGATGGGCGAAAATGGCGATGGCGCGCGCCGCATTCACATTGATTTGCGGGGCAACAAGAATAAGCCCGCCCACAATGCCGGCGTGAAACGGGCCGATAAATCCCGGGGGTCCTGGTATGCTGATAAAGATGGAAAGCACCGATAACACCACAAAGGGTGTGTACCAGGGGACCTCTACATCGAAAGCCCTGTAGATGGCTGCCTGGGATAATGCGAATGTGCCCCACAGCAACAGGGAAACGCCGGTGGCCTTGGCAAGGTTTCCGTAGGACGTGAGCACCTGCATGCCTTCGGCGAAGTGTTCGAAAATTCCGTGGACAAATGTGGCCAGGCGGGTGGAAACATATCCAAGAATCTTGTCGGAAAGGGCGAGGAACATCTTTTTTTGCGCGAAAAGAACCATCAACATGAGCACGCCCGCCAACATGAGGAAGGTCAGCGTGTAAACGGTGCCGCGGATCATTTCCCGGGATATGGGTTTCGCATATAAGCCATGGAACTCTTCCGGAAGATAGACATCCTGCGTCGGATTGAACACAATCAAGGTGACAATAAATACGGCTACAAGGCCGAACAGGTCCGTCAAGCGATCCAACGCCACATAGGCCACCGTTTTGGGGAAGGGGATGTTCTGGCTCCTGCTCAACGCCAGAGCCCGGATGACCTCACCGATGCGCGCAGGAAGGACAAAATTTCCCAGGAACCCGATCTGCGTGGCGCTGAACAGGTGCCAGAACGAAACAGGGGTAACCGGATTCACGATATAGCCCCATCTCCAGATGCGCACCACAAAGCCGAGGAGTATGAAAAACAGCCCCAGCGCCAGCCATCCGATATGGGCTTTGCGCAAGGCCGCCCACACCTCGTTCCAGTCGGTGTCCCGAAATAAAAACCACATCAGAAACACACCGATCAGGAGCCCCAGTATAATCTGTATATTTTTTTTCACGGCAGGGAAAGGCCTCTCTATTCTCGGCAGGAACGTGCTTTCACAAAGGCTTTACATGGACTCTTTTCTATTCCTGAAGCGCCTCGGCTGACGGTAAGTATACCAATTCGTTCAGGAAATACTGTAAGCCGACGGAAATATATCTACGCGGACCAATAATCCTTGTCTAGGGAACGATACTGGATCGCCTCGCCGACATGGTGCTCCTGAATATGTTCCGCCCTTTCCAGGTCCGCAATGGTGCGGGCGACGCGCAGTACCTTGTCGTGCGCCCGGGCGCTAAGCCCCATCTTGAGCACCGCGACTTCCAGCATGTTCAACGCGGTATCGCTCAGTTTGCAGTGCCGTCTGAGGGCGGAAGAATCCAGGTAGGCGTTCCAGCAGTGGCTGCCGTTAAAACGGGCGCGCTGCCGGTCACGGGCTTCCTGCACCTGCGCCCGAACCTCCTCGCTGGACGGCCCGGAATCGCTTTCGTCATGCAATTCTTCAAAACGGAGGGCGGGCACGTCCACGTGAATGTCAATGCGGTCCAGAAGCGGCCCTGAGATGCGGCCCAGATAGCGTTGCACCTCTCCGTCCGAGCAGCGGCAGGGCTTCCGCGGATGGGTGCGGCAGCCGCAGGGACAGGGATTCATCGCCACGACCAGCATGAATCGGCTGGGAAAGGTAATGGAATAGCTCGCCCGCCGTATATGCACCATGCCCTCCTCCAAGGGCTGGCGCAGCACTTCCAGCGCGGAACGGCTGAATTCGGGCAATTCATCCAGAAAAAGAACGCCATTGTGGGCGAGACTGACCTCGCCGGGCACGGGGAGATTGGCGCCGCCGCCCGTAATGGCTATCGTGGTGGAGGTGTGGTGCGGGCTTCGAAAAGGGCGGTTAAGTACAAGAGAACGCCTTTGTCCTGACAGGGGCGCCACGCTGTAGACGCGGGTTGTTTCCAAGGCTTCCTCAAAGGTCAGTTCTGGCAAAATTCCTGGCAAACGGGAGGCCAGCATGGTCTTACCCGTGCCCGGGGGCCCTATCATCAGGATGTTGTGCGCACCGGCCGCGGCCACGGTCATGGCCCGCTTTACGTGGGCCTGACCTTTGACATCCTTCAGGTCCGGCACCACACGACGCGCTTCCTCGGCTACCCGTGAAATATCAGTACGGTAAGGCGTGATATCCCGCGCTCCCTGAAAGAATGCCTGGGCAATGTTCAGATCCGCGACCGGTATCACTTCGACATCTTGCACCACGCCCGCCTCTTCCGCGTTCATTTCCGGAAGCACAATGCCGCGAAGGCCGAGGCTCCTCGCGGCAATTGCCATGGCCAGCGCGCCGCTTACAGGACGCACGGAACCGTCCAGGGCCAATTCTCCCGCCACGAGGTACTCATTTATCCTGGCGCCATTCAACTGGCTGCTTGCCCCAAGGACGCCAAGTGCAATGGGCAAATCCAGGGCGCTTCCCTGTTTGCGCATGTCGGCGGGGGCCAGATTAACCACGGTGTTGCCGCCGGGAAAACGGAACCCGGAGTTGCGCACGGCGGAAAGAACCCGGTCTTCGCTTTCTTTCACGGCCGTATCCGGCAGACCAACCACCTTAAAACGGAACATACCCGCCCGCGCATCCACTTCTATCGAGACGGGATACGCGTCGATTCCCAACACCGCGCAAGATTGGATACGCGCCAGCAAAAGAATACTCCCTTCGCTCACTTCACCAAAATATCTGAATACCGCCGGAAACCATCAGGGGCATCCTACTATATTCTGTATATGTGCGGTCACATTTTCAAATTGAACATTTCCCGTGCCGGTGTTACTTGTCCAGCACGAATTCAAGATAATACCGCTGCGGAATGATTTGTTCGTATTTCCTAAGTTTGAATCCGTAGTACTGTAATTGGGCGATGGTCAGTTCCTTCGCGATATAGCATCCGTGATAGGGCAAATCGGAATCAGATACCGGTCCGTTATCCACGATGATCAATAGGGCGCCGTCCTTCATGGCGCGCTTGATGCTGTTTATAAAAGCCTCGCGGCTTTCTTCGGTGGCAACGCCGTAGATAATATGATACAGGGAACACATGTAGGCGACGTCTATGCTGTTTTCTTCGAGCGTGACATCGTCTTCCTGCGAGTGAACCGGCTTGATCGTGGTAATCCCCTGTTTGTTGATAAACTCCAGCAGGTATTCAAGGTGCTCGTTTTTGGTGTCCAGGGCATATACCATGCCGCCGGCTCCAAGCATTTTGGATATTTCATAACTGTAAAATCCCGGGCCGCTGCCGATATCGGCCACATGAGAGTCCTCCTTGATTACTTCTTTCAACAAGCCCAGTATCTTTGGAGTATTTTCCCATTCCGGCCTGCGGGGATTATTAAACAAGATAAAGTCTTCGAGAAAGGCGCGGCGCCGAAACTCGAAATCAGGATCCTTGTCCTCGGCTTCCCGCGCGAAGGCATACTTGCGGTTAATATACTCCACAAGCACTTCATAGTCATTGGCGCCGAAAAAATCATAATAGGCCTTAACAAAGGGGTCGCTGATCATTTCGGCCCGGGTAGACTCATCGGCGAGCAGGTAATCGTTGAACCATGCCAGGGCGGTATATTCCCCCCCAAAATTCTCTTTGGGAGTGATTTCCTTGTAAACCATCCGGGCTTCTTCGAGGTAACCGCGGGTCTTCTCCGTAATTCCCTTGACCAGCAGACTGGCCGCCTTGGTGCCCCCCTCGGTAAGATCGAAAGAATCCAGGCTACCGATATGAATCAGGGAACGATAATCCGTGATCGTGATGGGATATCCGTTATCCGTTCCCGCGTTGTTCTCCTGTGCAATCCCTGAAAGGGCGGACAAACTGAAAAACAGGCACAATACGAGTCTCGACATGGTACAGGCTTCCTTGTGGTTGTCAGTATGGTTACTTACCTTTGTGAACGGTTTATTTCATTGCCCATTCTCTGGACAAAATCATCCACGGTCGAATAAACGGGTTCCCCGCCCGGTCCGCGAAGAGCCAGGGTGCTGTCTGTATAATTCTCGGACAAATAGTTCAGCATTTCCTGGGCCTGGGCGTAATCGCCGTTCCGGGCGTACTGGGACGTGAAATAACCCAGAAGGGCGGGTGTGGCCTCAACGCCTTTTGAAGTCACCACGGTATCATCCAGCGCACCGTTCATCAGCATGTTGTAATATTCCGTCGCACCCTCGGTATCCTGCCTCGCGGCACAGGCCAGGGCGCGTTCCGCCACGGCCACGGCCGTTGTTTGCGCCGTGGGATACTTGGCCACCAGTTCCTTGAACGCGGTGTCACTTTCTCCGTCGAAAAGATTCATGACCCCTTCTTTCGGCAGGGATTTCTTATACAGTTCATACAGTTCCTTGCCGTGCGCCGCAATATCATCATCAAGAATCTTTTCGTGGCGCGCCTGCATCATGGTGGCAATCTGGCGCTGGGCTTTCCGGTCCTGCATGTCCGTGGCAAGTTCTTTCAGGAGATTTTGTTCATCGAGCATCTCCTGCACTTTGGAGGACGCCTCTTCCGCGGTCTTTTCCGCCTGTTCAAGACGTGCCTCCACTTCCGCCCCGGTTGCGACAGGTTCCTGGGGGCTTTCGCCTGCCTGTTTGTCCGTCAGAGCGGCGATCGTCTTGTCCTGCACACTGGCCAGTTCGCTTTTCAGGGAGGCGATTTGGCGTCCTTGCTCGCTTAACAGCGCCTGCTGGGCGTTGAAGCGGCGCTCCTGCACCGCTAACAGAACCGCTACAATAAGCACAAGCACGACAAGTTGAATCACAAGCCATTTCTTTTCCATCTTAGTTGCTCCTTGCTGCCTGATCATAAATGACATCACCGGGATCATTGTTATAGGGATTCAGCGGTCCCGGCAGATAATCGCTTTCCGGGAAGGGAATGTAGTCATGACTGTAAAAGGCTTCGGTTACTTCATCGGCGAAAAATGCCCCCTGTTCGGTAAGCGTATAATTCATATCGCTTTCTTCCACAAGCCCCATATCGATCAATCTATGGATTATCGATATGAAGGGGGTGTCTTCCAGATAATGGCCCGTTCGCCGGTAAAACAGTTTCTTGGGAAGATAATAATTTTTAAGGGGAAGAATAATTGACCAGCGCATCTGTTCGCTGAGGGAACGGACTATGCCCCTGTTCAGGGGAAGGCGTCCGGAGTCGATGGCGCCGTAATATTCTTCGAAGGAGAACGGATTCAGCAGGAATCGGTCATGGTAACTGGCGAAGGCCGTCTGTCCGAACCCGACCTGGTCCAGCAGGCGGCAACATTGATTATAGGCATACCGGGATATGTTGTCTTTTGACCGGGTGTAAACACGTCGCAGGTTTTCCAGGTAGCCCTGCTCCGCCAGGATGCGAATGGCCGAACGTTTCATGCGCAGGGTTTCTTCCACGGAAACGAGGTTGTCTTGTTTCTTTTCACGATAGTTCTTAATGATCCCCACCTGGTCGCCGTAGGGCTCGTATTTCAGCCGGTACAATTGAATCTCATCCGTGTTCAGCGTCGATGCAAGACGGATGTCCTCATTCCATATGTCCATGGTCTGACCGGGAAAACCGAAAATGAACTCGATGTTGACTTTAAAGCCGGCCTCGAGGGAATTGTTCACGGACTCGATGGCCTCCGCGGCGGTATGGGCGCGGTTCATTCCTTTCAGGATAGGGTCATTCAGCGACTGCACCCCGATGGTGAGGCGGTTGACGCCATAGTCCTTGAGCAGTTTCAGGCGCTCAAGGCCCACCGGGCCGATAAGCGAATTGGGATCCACGTCATAATTGAATTGCACCTGGTCGCGCACTGGGGCACGTTCAGTGAAGTATTGGAGAAAATACTCCAGTTGTTTGGGCGTCAGGTCAGTCGGCGTGCCTCCGCCGATCAGAATCGCCCGAGTCCGTATACGGTTCGCGCCAATGCGCTGAAGGAAAAGATTCATTTCTCCCTTGAGTGCTTCAAGATAACGGTCCTTTTCTTCATCCGGGGCGTTGTACTTTGACGGGTAATGACAAAAGATGCACCGCTTCAGGCAAAAGGGAATATGGACATAAATATCAAACGTATTGTTTTCCGGCAGTTGGAATCCTGCGTAAGCTTCCTCTTCGGTAAGCGGGGCGTAGCGCGTAATGGGAGGATAATGCACTGCGGGGAAGAAATCTCCGTGAACGGGAATCAACCCGGCTTGCTGAAGATCATGATACAGTTCTATTTCGTCCCAGCCGTTTTCAGTGGATTTCATGGTCTTTTGTCTCCTGAATCATTCCCGCACCGGTCCTTAAGGATTCCTTGAGTATACCCATGCAATGCTGTTCATCGGGAACAATGCGGTTCAGCGAATAAATCGGGAAAAGGGCTTTGTAATCCTTCGGGGTGGCGTCATGGATGGTCACCGTGTTGGCTCCCGCGCGCAATCCCTCCAGTTGGGCGCCCTTGCGGACCTTTTCAAGGGATGAGGTGGTGGGAATCCGGAGGGACGGGTGCAACGTCCTCAATAAGGCCATGGCGTTCAGCGTGGTATCCACGCATCCGGCGGGATGGTCCGCCAGCGCGCTTCCCTCGCCCGGGATAAAGACCGAGGCGCTGACCATCGCCAGATCGAATTGAAGCGTCAGCAGCAGGTCCTCGGCGATGTTTTCGAGGGTCTGATACGGAAGGCCGACAATATTGCCCGTTCCGGCCTGAAGCCCCGCGTCAATGGCCCATTGCAGGGATTGAAGCCGCTGTTGCAGGGTGCCGCCGGGCTTCATGGTCTTATACAGTTCGGGGGACGAGGTCTCAAACTTCAATATGTACCTGTCCGCACCGTTATCGCGCAGCATCTGGTAGTCATCCTTTCCCAGGGCGCCCAGGCAAAGGATAAACACGAGGTCCGGAAAACGTTTTTTCAGTCCCCGTATCGCCGCCGCGACGCTGGCGAGAAACTCTCTGGAACGGTTCTCGCCGGACTGCAGCAATAGGAAGCGCCGGCCCCGCTCGTAAATGGACGTCAAAATGCTTTCGATTTGCTCCGTGCTTAGTGTGTAGCGGTCCAGATCCCTGCGACACGCCATGTTGCAGTACCGGCAGTTTTGATGGCATACATTGGACACTTCGAGAACGGAACGGACCTCTACATCGCCTTCGTCGAAAAACCGTGCCCGCGCTTCACGGGCGTTTGAAAAAAGTTCCTGCTGCGCTTCGTTTCGGAAGCGCAGCGCCTCTATAATGTCCTCTTTCGTAAGAAAAGTCGAATTCATCACCTGAACTATCTGTTCCCTGGTTTATTTTCCCAAATATACAATGATTATGCCACATACGCACAGGACCGCCCCCACTACTTCACGTTTGCTCACGGGAACCCGCAACAGTAACCAGCTCAGGGGCAGCGCGAAAACAGGTTCCGTGGCCGACAGCGCGCTCGCGATCGGCACGCTGGTATACTTGAATGCCGCGACGGAAAGGTAAAACCCGCCGAAGGTGACCACAATCGTTGCACGCAGCAGGTTTTTCAGAAAGGTCGTGTCCGCGGCGGCATGCCGGACTCCTCCGCGCAGAGACGGCGCCAGAAAAATGTACGGAATCAAAAACAGAATGGCCGCCGCCATCCTGATAAACGTCGCGTGTAGCGCGTTAATCTCTTTCAGGGCGGGTTTCATGACGATATACGATACCGAGATTACCAGCGCAGTCAACGCCGCGTAAATAAAGCCTGTGTAGCGATCCTTTTGTGTAATCCCTGTGTCGTCCGTTTCCGCAGGCGCATAAAGGACGATGACCACGCCGCCTATGACGGCCGCCAGTCCCGCCCATACCGGCAACGGCAGCGTTTCCTTCAAATAGACCACGGAAAGCAGGGCGGTCAGCACCTGTCCCAGCACCAGAAACACAAGCAGGCTGACCGGCGTCAGCCGTTTTAACGCTGCGAAGAAAAAGGTGTCCCCCAGCGTGATCCCCAAAAAGCCGCTGAGACAGAGCAGTGCCACGGGACCGGCGGTGATCGTGCCGGGCGACACGAAGAGCAGCGCAAAGAAAAGCAGAGGCAGCGAAACGATCCCCTTGAAAAAAGTAAGCAGAACGGGCGGCACGGATTCGCCGAGCCCTTTGAAAAGCACGGCGCCGAGCGCCCAAGCCACTCCGGACAGCAACGCGCACGAGGCGCCAATGAAGTACATCGTGTCCGTCATGCTACGCGCTCACGCACACGGAATTCAGGGACAAAATATGAGCATAGAGGTCATCACAGACGGTATCAACGGTCTTGCCGGTGGTGTCATACACCCAGTCCGCAAGACATTCATAAGCGTCCTGCCGTTCCTGCTTAAGTTGCAGGATGCGCTCCAGCGGATTGTCCACCGCCAATAAGGGAGGCAGATTATTTTGTAAACGCTCCAAAATAGTCTTCGGCGCGGCTTCCATCAAAATGCAATACCCTTCCGAACAAAGCATCGCCTGGTTGGGTGTATGGCAAACCACGCCTCCCCCACAGGAAATAAGGGATGGGGTATGACTGGCGACCGCGTCACAAAGCGCCTGATGTTCATAGGCTCGAAATGCTTCTTCCCCGTCCTCCGCGAAAATGCGTCGTATGGACTTCCCTGCCTTCTGTTGGATATGCGTATCGAGTTCCACATGCGGGACGCCCAGGCGCAACGCCAATTTGGTGGAACAGGTCGTTTTCCCTACGCCCATAAAGCCGATAAAAAAGATATGTCCCCGTGCTGTTTTCGGGTAAATTGACAAGCCCTGGGCAGAAGCGTTATCTGAAAAGGCGTATGGTTTGTCAATTATTCCCATCTGGGCGATACCCTTTGTCCTCGTCAGCCGAAAACCGCGCATATTTTTTACATTAATGGCAATATCCGAAATAAAAATTCAATCGGTCTTTGCTACGTGCGGTACACTAACGTCTATTATAAGACCTGTTCTTTCGTCATGTCAATTGGAGTTAAACTAAGCTGGGCATTGCCCACACCCCAGAAAGAAAATATTCAGAGTATGTTGTTCACACGTTAGTGTACGTGTTAGCACAATAAACTTGAACAAGATAGTACGCTAAAGCGTGAACAACGCACGTGATTTTTTTTTGATGATAGACCATTTCTGATAAGGCCTAAACGCTTCATCCAGAAAAAAAGACGACTGCAGTGCGGCATGTATTCAATTTTGTAGGCTGGGTGGAGCGATCCCTTCACCTATCACCCAATAGACTACTACAACCGTGGGAAGCATATTTATCTGAGATCACCATTACCTGAGCGGAACCCACCTTCATCGCAGGCTGACCATACGAGAGTAGCTCTGCTTTTGTCTGACCGACGATTTTAGAGATGGTTCAGTCGCCTTTTCAAAATAGAGTCGGTAATGCAGGAGTTCGCTCCACGAAGGTACGTTTACCAACGCCTCCGTTGATTTCGTTGCTGACCGGTTGTGAACGGGTTGATGGACACTCGTGTTGGCATTTCTGGGACGCGCATTTCCAGTCAAGCGGGTAAGGTGGATGCCTTTCGGCCTCCACCTCCCCGTTGTCGCGATGGGGTCAATTCCCCATATTTACCGGCGTGAAGGTCGTTCACCGGGCGACCCCTGTGACGTTGCCCCTTTTGGGGAAGTCAGTTCCCAAGCGTTGCCATGAGTTTGCGTT
>JAAYBJ010000017.1 GCA_012730105.1 Candidatus Hydrogenedentota bacterium | reverse complement strand
TCTTCTTGGTTACCTATACTTAAAACAGAACTCATAATTAATTGTCAGCAAAATGGCCTTAAGCGCCTAAAACCTGTTTATCCTCGGAAACAGCCCAACAATACCCGCGCAAAGAAGGGACAGACACCCCAAAAACAGCACTACTCTAGTTAGGAAAGGTGATTTAACACTGTTTTTGGGGAGTCAGTCCCTCCTTTGCTTTGGTCTTGCACCGTAATTTTTGACTGTAAAAAAACTTCGCAATTTCACAACTTCCTTAAGAGAGCGTAATTCGGGACAGTCTCTGTATTCTCGTGGGAAAACATTCCCTGCCGGTTATTTATTCGCTTTCAAGTCATTATACAGGGCGAAGGCCTGTTCGGGTTTTTCAAGGCGATGCACCACCGCGCCAACCGCCTGGGCCATGGCGACGGGATCGTCGGCGGCAAAAATATTGCGGCCCATGTCCACACCGAGTGCGCCCTGGTCTATGGCTTTGTAGGCCATCTTCAGCGCGTCAAGTTCGGGCAGTTTTTTGCCCCCGGCGATCACCACGGGAATGGGGCATCCCGCGACGACCGTTTCGAACCCGGGTTCACAATAATAGGTCTTCACAAAGTGGGCGCCCAGTTCCGCGATGACCCTGCAGGCCAGCCCGAGATACCGCGCGTCACGCACCATTTCCTTGCCCACGGCGGTCACGCCCAGCGTTGGCAGGCCGTACTGGTTCCCTTCGTTGATCAGGTAGGCCAGGTTTTCGAGGGTTTCCCGCTCGTATTCGGCGCCAATGCACACCTGGGTGGTCACGGCGGCGGCATTCAGGGCGAGTGCCTCTTCGACGGTCACCCCGATGACTTCATTGCTCAACTCCTTGAGCACGGTTGCGCCCGTGCTGCAGCGCATGACCACGGGCTTGTTCACTTCGGGGCGGATGCAGGCGCGCAGCGCACCCCGCGCGCACATGAGACAGTCCACGTGTGGGATGAGGGGCGGCACCACCAGGTCCAGCCGTTCCAGGCCCGAGGTCGGTCCCATGATGTAGCCGTGGTCAAAGGCCAGCATGACGGTGCGGCCCGACTCGGGATTAAAAATCCTGGACAGCCGGTTCTTCATACCCCAGTACAGATGGGTGGAACCTTTCAGGAAAAAGCCCGGCGTCTCCATCGGAATGCCGACTCCATAATCTTTCGCGTCGCTGCCCTGCGTTTTTTCATTGTCAGGCATGGCTCTCAAGTCCTTTCTTGAATCCACGGAACAGCAGGGACATCGAGGTGGCGCCCGGGTCCTGGGTTCCAATGCTTTGTTCTTTTATGTTTCTCGCACGCCCGAATCGGGCCTGCATAGTGCTTGTCAGTTTCGCCCCGGCCTCCGCCGCTTCGGCGGCAAGATGCAGCGCTTCCAGGATATCCGCACCGGGTTCGGCTGCAGCGCGCAGCGCCTCCACCGCCGGCACCAGCGCGTCAATCAGCGTCTTATCGCCGGGCTGCGCCTTGGTCTGGGCGCGTACGCCCGTCAACCCGGCCTCGAACAAGGCCGCGACATTCCCGGCGCCCAATTCCTCCAAGCCCTCGGCCGCCGAGGCCATGGAGACAAAAAACATCCCCAGTAACGGACCGGTCGCGCCGCCGTCCACACCGAGTATCGCCCAGCCCACATCATTAAGCAGGGTATGGATTTTCCCGGACACGCTCGACGCCAGCGCCTCTTCCATGCGCGCCATTGCGCGGACCATGGTGGTGCCGTGGTCGCCGTCGCCGCCCACCGAATCCAGGCGGGACAGCCATTCATGGTTTTCCCGGATCTCCGCCGCCGCTCCGCGCAGCATTTCCGCCAGCGTATCATGAGTAATCGTGTTCATGGATCTACTTCGCCGTCCAGGCGGGGGATTCGCAGGGCGCGTCCCACAAGGCCTTCAATTCCGCGTCCAGCCGCCCCACGCACATCTGGAAGCCGCCCATTTCCTGCACGGTAAGAAATTCGCCTACCAGCGAACGGGCCAGCGTGATGCCCCGCGCCTCAAGCAGCTGTTTCACGCGACGCAGCACGAGGTACAGTTCCATCAGCGTGGTGGACCCCACGCCGTTCAGCATGACAAACAGTTCTTCGCCGGGCTTCGCCTGGATATCGTCCAGCAGGGCTGTCAGCATAATTTCGGCGGTCTCGTCCGCGGTCTTAAGCGGCTGCGTGCCGCCGCCCGCCTCGCCGTGCTGGCCCATGCCGACCACCATCATGCCCTCCGGAATCTCGGCGATCACATCGCCCGTGCACGGATGGGTCGCGCCCGACACGGCGACGGCGAGCGTCGACATGCCCGCCTCCATCCGTTCCGCCACGGTAGCGCATTCTTCCAGGGAATATCCCTTTTCAGCCGCCGCGCCGGCGACTTTGATCACCGGCAGGCACCCGGAAAGGCCGCGCCGGTCATCCGATTCACCCCGAGGCCCGCCTGACATATCCTCATGGGTAAGCACGCGGCGCAGTTTGATGCCTTCTTTCTCCGCAAGGCCCGTGGCCACATTAGCCGAAAGCACATCGCCCGCATGATTCAGCACGATGAACAAGATGCCGGCGTCCCGTTTTGCCAGGCGCAGCGCCTCCAGCACCCGGGGCGGACCGGGGGCGGCGAAGATTTCGCCGGGCACGCTGATATCGAGCATGCCCTCCCCCACGAAACCGCTCAGCGCGGGTTCATGGCCGCTGCCGCCGAGCGTCACCAGCGCCACCTTGCCCTGGGCTTTGGCCTTGGCGCGCACTACCAGGTCCGATCTGACCAGCGCCACCTTGCGGCTGTTGGCAAGGACAAACCCTTCAAGCAGTTCCTTAGCCAGGTTATCCGGATTATTGATCAGTTTTTTCATCGCCATGAGGAATGCTCCTTTTTACCGGCACGTATCCCGCCGGGCTTTATCCGTGTTGATTGTGTTAAAGCGGGCGCCTTGTCTTAGCGCTTTTCCATGACCTCGATAACCGCGTCGCCGTCCATGATGAAAGCGCAGCGCAGCTCGGCGGTGGCGTCAAAGGGCGGTACAATCACCTTACGCCCGGCCATCGCCTCGTCCAGTGAATTCACCAGAAACGCGGCATGAGCCCCGCCGCTCACCTCCGGCGGCATGGGCGTACCTTCCTCAAAGCGGAGAAACTCCACCCGGAACGGGCTCGCTTCCGGGTCGGTTACAAATACTTTCGCGCCTTCGATATAGTTCTCATTTTCCTGTTTCCGTGTCGTCGGCACACCGAAATGATGAAACTCCGCTTTCAACATAAAGATATCCTCTCCTTGGTAGGTTACAGATAACAATGGCACTTCTCAGCCGTGTTAGTGTACTGAAAGCGGCTCCCCCATGCAACAAAAAGACACCTCAGAATACGGGTTTGTTTGGCCCCGTCGGGCTTCATTATGATGGTGGCGCGTCTGCGTGTGCCTGCGTTTAGGGAATTATACGGGAGAAACCATCATGTACTGTCGTAACTGCGGCAAGCCTGTGCACGAAAAAGCGCTGGCCTGTCCGGGATGCGGGGTGCCGCCCCTCCTTGAAAACAAGTTCTGCCTCAACTGCGGCGCGGAAACCCGGCCCAACCAGGCGTTTTGCATCCAGTGCGGCGGTCCGCTGCCCCGCGGCATTACCGGCCAGAAGGACAAAATCGCGGC
>JAAYBJ010000192.1 GCA_012730105.1 Candidatus Hydrogenedentota bacterium | reverse complement strand
TGTCAATGACCGAAGCGGTAAACATACTGGCCGCCATTGCCAGGACGAGCCGGTCCGAGTTCGCACGCATACGCGCCATTGAAACGGCCGCTCGCCTGCTATCCTGGGAAGTGCAACAGGGTGACGTCACCCTCCGGGTGGAATACGTCAACCCATTGCCGCCGCGCACCGTGGCGCCCAAACCATCACCCGAACCCGAACCGACACCGACACCCGAACCGACACCGCCAAAGAAAAAGCCGATGGCAAAACTGTACTCGAACTAAGGAGCACGCCAATGTTATTTGAATGTTTGAATCATCACCACAAATTGAGAGATGAACTCGTTACCGCACGGACCAGGCTTGCCACACTGGAAGCGGAAACGCCCACACTACGCGCACGGCTTTCAGATCTGATTGCCGATGAAGGTGCAACCAGTAAAGAGATCGCCGCCGCCCGTGACGCCCTCCCAAAGCACGCCGCGATGGTGGAGGCCGCACGGGAGGAAATCCTTGTCCTGGAGGATGCCGTCACGAAGGCGCACGCCGCCGCCGTGGAGGCCGGCCGCATCCAATGGACCGAAGCCGTCCCGAAGGTGGCCGCCGATATTGCGCCGCCACTGGAAGGGTTGCAGGAGGCCGCCGCGCCATTCCTGGCACTGGCAGAAGATTTGGTCGGTAGGTGGCAGGCGTACCAGGATGTGCTCGATTCGTGGAGCACGGCATTCCCGGGTGTGCACCGTCCCGCACCACTGCCCAAGCCGCACCCGTCCCGCGCACTGCAGGAACTGATAGGCCGCATTGACGCCGCCGCGCATTCTATCGAACAGATAATGGTTACCATTGACCGTATGGAATAAGGAACACACCATGACAGACATGAACAGAGTACTACGCGACGAATCCCGCCTTGACAAGAAATCCTACCGGCGCAACCTGATCAACCTGTTGCTGCAAAAGGTGAAGCTGGTCGTCACGGACGCCACAAAGAAACAGGACTAACCGCTCCTGCGCGAACCCGGCGCGTTTAGTGCCGCCTCCGGGTGTTACGGGCGGCACGCCGCCCAGGATGCCCCACATTGAACGATCGGCAGGCGAGTGGATACATGTGCCGCCGCAACTTGAACGCCGCGCATAAACTGGAATTGCAGTTTGCAAACAAGGATGAACTGCTGGCGGTAGGGAAAGAAAAGCGGGAACAGAATTTAATGCGCGGAAAAGTAAAGCCCGAAATGTCAGATACTGACACTTCGGAAGAACCAACCACACACGGAAAGACAGCACCCGGCAAAACACTTCTGTCAAATACTGACAAAAGCGTTGATGTCCCCCACGACACCCGCCAACAGATTGCCGCGGCCGCGGGTGTGGCAACTGGCACTGTGGCAATGGCCGCATCCATCCAAGCGGAGGCAAACAAGAAGCGGAGTGAGGCCGCAAAGGAAGGCAAGGTAGGCAGGGCATCAACAAAACAACAAGACAGTTTAGTAGTTGTTCCTGCAGAACAAGTACTAAACGAAGCCGACCGCGCGCCGGGCCGTGCCGCGCGTGCTGAAGATGCGGGGGTATCGCCACGCCGTGGAAGTCGCTTTGAAGACGTGGCCGGAGAAGACTATTCAGATGATTGCCGATCAAGTCGGAACATCAAAAAGCACGGCATCTCGAATCCAAGAAGAACTTTCCCATTTGGGAAAGTTGACCATTCCACCCACCCGCACAGGCAAGGACGGCAAAGAACGCCCCACCACCTACGCCCGCCGCGAACCAGAACAGATTGTGGATACGGCGCCCATGCCCCTGTGAAGCTGTACACGGCGCGTGGTGCCACGAACGGCACCGAGGCCGATACAATACCCGCCTGGAGACGTTCGCCGCTTGTAGGGCATTCTAGCAGCAATCGGGTGAGGTGGCTGCTATTTATCTATGGTATACCCCACTGGGGTATGGCCTGATACCCCCTAGGGGTATGCGATTCGCAACCCTAACATGTATAGGGTTGGTAGTGAAAAATAGTTGAAATTGGTGACAGTGTATGTTACAATACCCCTTATATTTGAAGCAGTTACGCAACGCGGGCAGGTGGTTTGACCTGTTGACATCGTGGAGGTCGCAGGTTCGAGCCCCGCATCGCCCACCATTTTTTTTGCTGCGAACACCCGTTTGCGTTTAATGTTGAGGGGGGGTATATGCGTCGGCATGTTTTAACCAAAACCCATACAGTATAGGTCTCAAATAAAAACATGTTGCGGCTGGTGGGAGTGCGACGTCCTAAGGATCGGATTTTACTATCCGGCTTCAACTTCTGCAGGATTTTTCCCAAACAGGGAGTCAAACTCGTCGAGAATTTGCTGTTCCGATTTCTTGCTCCATCGGCTTGCCAGGACGATGGCCGCCATGGAAAAGACGAAGCCTGGTAGAATCTCGTAAAGGTCAAAAACACCCCCCTCCAGTTGTTTCCAGACCAGCACGGTGACCCCTCCTGTGATCATGCCGGCAAGCGCGCCTTCCCGGGTCATGCCTCTCCAGAACAAGGAAAGGATGAAGGTGGGACCGAATGCCGCCCCGAAACCCGCCCAGGCGTAGGCCACCAGGTCCAGCACGGAACTGTCGGGCTTCAACGCGAGTAGTAGCGCGGCCGCGGCCACGATCAAAACGGTCAAGCGGCTTATCCAGACCAGTTTGGCATCGGAAGCGTTTTTCCGGAGAAAGGTCTTGTAAAAATCTTCGCTGATCGCGGAAGAGGTTACCAGCAACTGGGAGTCTGCGGTGCTCATAATGGCCGCCAGGATGGCCGCCAGCATCACGCCCCCCAGGAGGGATGGAAACAGGTCAGCGACCATGAGAATATATACTTTCTCTGCAGCAACATTTTCCAGCGGTATTTTTAAATAGGCCCGTCCGACCATGCCGACGGCCACAGCCGCCACCAAGGATAAGGAAACCCAGGTGATGGCGATATGGCGCGCGCCCTTGATTTCCTTTGGGGACCGTATGGCCATAAAACGGACCAGGATATGGGGTTGCCCGAAATAGCCCAGTCCCCATGCCGCGGAGGAGGCGATAGCCGCGACAAGCGCGAGGCCGGTCGCGCCGTTAACATGGAACAGGTTGAAGTACTTAGGATCGATGGATTTGAGGATGTCAGCGGTGGCGCCCGGACCGCCGCAAGCCGCCGTTCCGACTATGGGCACGACGATGATGCTGAAAAACATAAGCGTACCCTGGAAGAAATCCGTCCAGCAGACCGCGTTAAAACCGCCCAGAAAGGTGTACGTGATCACTGCGGCCGCGCCGATAAGGACCGCCGCCGGATAGGAGATGCCGAAGACGCTTCCGAACAGTTTGCCGCAGGCCACAAATCCGGAGGCCGTGTAAATCAAGAAGAAGATGACAATAAACAAGGCTGAAACCGTACGGAGCAGTTTGGACGAGTCCCGGAAACGGTATTCGAGGTAGTCGGACAGGGTGATGATGTTCAGGGAAACCGCGGTGTATTGACGCAGGCGTCGGGCGACAAAGCGCCAATTGACATAAGTTCCCGCAAGCAGGCCGAGGGCGATCCACGCCGCGGACATGCCGCCGAGGTAGGCGGCGCCGGGCAGGCCCAGCAACAGCCAGCCGCTCATGTCAGAAGCCTCAGCGCTGAGGGCCGTCACCCATTTGTTCAGGTTCCGCCCGCCCAGAAAATAATCGGACATACTTTCGGTGCGCCTGTAGAAAAACGCGCCCACGACCAGCATGGCCGCCAGGTAGACGGCAAAGATCACCGCGACATGGATAGGTTCTCCCGTCATGCGTGTTTCCTTCCCGGTTCTGATGTCAGGGGCCGACCGATAGCGTTGGTGCCCTCGTATCATCGGATAAACGCGTTATTACGATGAAAAAAATGGACATATGCCTCGTGCGGGCATTATACCCTTTTCCCGCCGTGAAAAAAGTAGTCCGATTGTCTTCTCCAAGTTACTGAGGTTGTCTCAAAAGTTCCGCAAAATTGTATCATGGAGTTTCCATGCGCTTCTTAAGCCCTGAACGGTGATCATGCCAATCCATTTGCGAAAACAGCAATCAAGAGTTTTGAGACAGTTTGGGGAGCGTGAACGCAACCGGAAGTCCCATAGGGACGATTGAGGATAGCCCGCCACTTCAGTGGCGGGTGTAGACGACGCACCTTTCCGTGTTGAGTCTTGTAAGGACGATTGAATCCGTCTTCATTCAACCGTCCCTACGGGACTGAGACAAGGGGTGGGCCGAAGTTTCCCCGCCTCTGAAGAAGCGGGCTAACGTCAACCGTCCCGATGGGACTTAACCTGTTACGTTGGGGGCTAAAAACGCTTTCTGAAGATTCTATGGCGTTAAGGATAGAAATGACCAATTGGCGCCCAAACTCCCGTGTTCTTGAAGTTGCACTTCCTCTCTTTTGTTGCATCTCTTGCCACGGTATATGCATAGCCCTTTTCTGTTACGGCCTATGTGCTTGCGTGTAAGGTTTCCCATTTTATTGCAGTCTCGTAGGCTGTGATACAGTATACTTCCAATTGGAACGCCTAAAGGACAGGAGGGTTCATGAAAATTGGTTTCAACATGCTGCTCTGGACGGCCTTTGTAACGGACGAACATTTTCCCTGTTTTGAAAAATTGAAACATGTGGGATATGACGGCGTGGAGATTCCCTTGTTCAACGGCACACCGGCCCATTATCGGAATGTGGCGCGGGGGTTGCGGGATAACGGGCTCGCCTGCACCGCCGTCACGGTAATCCCCGATCAGGCCCACAGTCCGATCAGTCCTGACGCCGGAGATCGCGCAGGCGCACAGGATTTCTTGAAGTGGGCTGTGGAATGCTGTGCCGCGCTGGGCACGGAGGTGTTGTGCGGCCCCTATTACCAGCCCCTGGGTGTTTTTACAGGTCAGGGGCCGACGGAAGACGAGAAGAACCGTGCCGCGGAAGTGCACCGGGATATCGCGGATATTGCCGCCCAAGCGAATGTGCTCCTGACCGTGGAACCCCTGAACCGTTTTGAATGTTATTTCCTGAACACGCTGCAGGACGCGGTGGCTTATGTCAAACGGGTGGGGCATCCGAATTTCAAGGCCATGTACGACACTTTCCACGGCAATATCGAGGAAAGAGACCCGGTTGGTTGTATTCGTGAACATGTGGGTGCTTTGGGTCATTTCCACGTGTCCGCCAGCGATCGGGGTACGCCCGGTCGCGACCATGTGGCTTGGCCGGAAACCTTTCGCGCCTTACGTGGCGGCGGCTACGACGGATGGGTGACCATAGAGGCCTTCGGCCGGGCCATGCCCGATCTCGCGGCAACCACCTGCGTGTGGCGCGACTTATCCGGAAGTCCGGAGGAAGTATATGCGGAAGGATGGCGCCTTATTTCGCGGGGATGGGAACACGCGGCCGGGCAGGCATGAATCTTGAAGAGAAGTTTTCAAGTCCCTAAAAAAAACGGACTGTCTTGACAGTGTTATCGGAAAACAACTATTAAATCCCGGAGACATGTTCGAATGACACTAGCTTTGGGCATTTTCTAGTCGTAGTATATAACGAAGCAAAGAAGGGACTGACTCCCCAAAAACATACCAAGCCCTTATCATGAATAGGAACATCAATGTTTTTGGGGTGTCTGTCCCTTCTTTGCGGGCTTAAATTAGTGCCATTCGAGCGTGTCCCCGGGATTCAAAGGACTTAACTGGAAAGGATACAATTTCATGAAACATGCGGTAGGATATGTTGTGGTGTTTTGTTTAGTTGTGCTGGGAACGGCAGTTTCTGTATTTGGGGATGACACTGTTCCCCTGCTTAAACCGGAGGAGTTCGCGGTGCTACCCTGGGGCTGGACGCCGGGTGACGTCCAGGTTCTTGAGACGATACGGGACTGTGGTTTCAACCTGGCCGGGTTTGTGGCGCCGGAACATCTCGATACCGTGGCGGCCGCCGGACTGCAGGCCATTGTTTCCGATCCGGAGACCCATGTCAGCGACGCGGCGGCGCAGTTGGAGGACGCGGAAATTGAGCGGCGCGTCAATGCGTTGGTTGCGCGGGTCGGCGGGCATCCCGCCCTGTTCGGGTATTACCTGCGCGATGAACCGGGCGCGAGTGCCTATCCTGGGCTGGGCAAATGGAAGGAAGTCTTTCAAAAAGCCGACCCCAAAGGCCTAGCCTATATCAATCTGTTTCCGAATTATGCCTCGCCCGGACAAATGAATATTCCGACCTATGAGGAATATATTGAATCCTATGTCACAACGGTACGGCCCGCATTTATCAGTTACGATCATTATGCCCTGATGGATGACGGTTCGCTGCGCGGCGGCTATTTCAAGAACCTGGAAGTAGTGCGCACCGCCGCGCTGCGTCATGATCTGCCCTTTTGGAACATTGTACTGTCCAACGCCCACTTCAATTACGCCGAACCAAGTCCAGCCGGGTTCCGGTTCCAGTTGTACACTACGCTGGCTTATGGCGCGCGGGGCATCAGCTACTTTACCTATTTTACGCCCAACGTCGGTAATTACCGCCTGGGACCCGTTGACCAATTCGGCAACAAGACACCCACCTGGGACATGTTGCGCAATGTCAATCTTCAATTGCACCGCCTGGGGCCGGTATATATTACGCTCAGGAGCGTCAATGTTTTTCACCATCCCAATGTGCCTGAGGGCTGCTCTGGCATGGATACCAGCCGCTTTGTCGCTTCCCTGTCGGGCGGTGATCTGCTGGCCGGTGAGTTCGAGGACGGCAACGGAAATCCCTTTGTCATGGTGGTGAACAAAGACCTGAAAAAGTCCGCCTCGTGCGGGATCTCCTTCAAGACCCCGGGCGATGTTCAGTTTGTAAGTCCTTATACCGGCGCACTGAGCCCCTGGTCTGGAGAGAATGTCTGGCTCGCGCCCGGTCAGGGCACGCTGTTGGCGAACTTGCCCGCGAAGGAGTAAACGATACAAAGCAGATGATAGGTCCCATAAGTCCCATAAGACCCATAGGTCCTATATACCGTTCGCCGAATTTTATTCGAGGGAGTCTTTGCGAATGAATTTTCCACAATGGCGGTTTGGCCTTCTTGTATTACTGGCCTGTTGCCTGCCTGTCCAGCGAGTTCATGCCGAGTATCCCGATTATTCTTGCCGTATTTCTTGAATCTGTATTGCCAACCTTGTCTGATAATTGGTGTAAGAAGACAGTCATCAATAAATACGCTTAACGTCACCCTCGTCAGATGAGAAGCCCTTAATGTTTCTAGCGCTCGGAATAAAATACCAACGCGTCTTATGCGGTGCGTGCAAGAATCTCTGTCTGACGTTTAATAATCTCGCGCATATCGTTAAAGGGAGGATCAGTCTTTCGTCAGCAGCCATTCACAATTCAACACCTTCTCCGCCAGGTCCATGGGGGTGTAAAAATACTGGTTAGTGGCTTCGAAGCCGAGACGCGAATCGTTCGTTTGCAGCTGATACAAGCGTTCGGCGAGCTCCAGTTCCGCCTGGATGATTTCCTTCATCGTTTTTTTCATCGAGGATGCTTCGGCTTCAGGTAGTTTCCCTTCCGCCACGGCATTGCGCGACAGGACATATCTGGCCTGATTTGCCACGCTCTGGAAATGGATATAAGCGGCTTCCGTAATGTTGCTTTCCTCTTGTATTGCCTTCTTGTATTCTGTTGGCGTGTCATCCGCGATCGAGGCCCGCATGCGTTTTGCGCCTGCGTCAAAACCGGCCGCCGTCTTTTCCAACTGCCCGATAAAGACTTCTGGGGGGTAGATGGAACACCAGGAGCCAAGGTCATCATAGGGGATGCCTACCATGGTCGCCCGGTAGCCGGTGGGCGCGGCCCAGAGCGGGTTGGCGGGGCCCATCTGCAGGGGCGCGTTGTACACGACACCGCCGTTATAGGGGAACTCGGAGAAAGCCGCGCTGATTTCCTTCCATGCGGCGACCATTTCCGGCGCCGCCGGGCCGAAGCGACGTGCCGCAACGGTTTCCAGCGCTTCGTCCGCCGAGGGGAGGCTTCCGTCTTCCCGTTTTTTGCCCAGTTCATAAACCACCTCGAGATTGGGGGAGGGGTGCCCGCCCAGGGTCCAGCCGAGCATCAGCCCGGTCACGCCGGTGTCGCGGAGCCCTTCCACGTGCTTCGCCACGTTGGCCACGGCCGGTATATGGGGTACTGCCGAGAGTTCCCAGGTGTTGTTGGCCTGGATTTTCGCCAGGGTGGACAGGCCGCGTTCCTGGGCGAGTTTCCAATGACGTTGCGCCCGGGGGCCGGGGCCGACGGTCGAGATGGAGTATTCGCCCACGCTGCTTTCTATGCCGCCCCGGTTGATCGGCATGCTCCATTCGCTGACGCTCATCAGGGACACTTTGGCCGGCAGCGCGGCAATGGCGGCCGGCGCCCAGTCATCCGCCCAGCCCCAGTCCCAGGCAAAGAGGCGTGCGTTGCCGCCGGCCTGGTCGATGCCCGCCTGGATGGCGCCGTTTACTTCCGCGATGACTTCGCCGGGATTGCGCGCGCCACAGCGGGCACACTCATTGCCCCGGTGATGGGACCAGCAGTTCGTCAGGTTCTCGGAGGCGGTGATGGTAAAGAAGCCGGCGAGTTGCGGGGCCGCCTCGCAGATGCGTGCCACCGATTCCCGGATATAATCACGCACCTCGAGCGCGCTGGTGCACATGGCGGCATGGCTGCCCTCGGTAACGCCGCGCAATTCGGGGTGCTTGTCGTAAAATGCCAGCGGCATGGTGCGCGGTTCGTTCAGGTACATGTAAATGCCCATGCCGTTTGCAGCCGCGCGTTCGGTCAACTCGCGGAGGCGTTCCAGGCGCTGCTCCCACTTGTCACTCAGTTCCGGCTGCCAGGGGAAGGGCGCCAGCGTATATAACACGCCCTGCAGCCAGACACCGTTGACCCCGGAAGCCGACAGGCGTTTAAGGTAATTCTCCGGAAAGGGGTCCGACTCGATCAGCGGGTCGCCGTACAGGGCGAAATAGGAATAACAGAATCTTGGGTCGAAGAGAGAGGCGCCCTTTGTTTCCTGAGTAGCCTCAAAGGGCGCGGACAAATGGTCCACGAAGGACAACAGCGGGTCTACGGACACCCCGGCCGCATCGCCGAACCGGGCCTTGACGATTGCGGCAATTTCCGCCTCCCGCGCCTTGACGGCTTCCGTGGGTGGCGCGTAGGCCAGGGGTGGACAGGACGGTTTCAGGCTGCCCAGTTTGATGAACAGGAAATCGTCTTCCTGCAGGGTATAGGCGAGGCGCGCTTCATCCCAACCCAATAGCTGCAGTAATTGTTCATAATTTAACAGATGCCAGTTTGCCCGGATAAGGGTAATATAGGTTCGCTGCAGTTGCGTCCCGGTAATTTCCGGCGGATCGGGCAGTCCCATGGCCTTGCCCACGGTGCGCACATCCGCCTCCGTCGCCCCCACCACTTCCGCCATCCGGTCCAGCGGTGCCAGCCGCCAATTACGCCAGACAAAGGCATGCAGCCGGTCGGGGAAGTGGGAGAAATTGAGGGCTTCGGGTGCCGCCCCTTCGGGCAGCGTGACCGCGGAAAGCATAGAAAAAAACAGCACGGTAATCATGATGTCATCCTCCATAGGGGCATTGGTAACAAAGAATCTACAGGAAAATGTATTATAGCAAAGGGGCCGAGGGAATAGCCTAAGGCCATGGAATGAATGGGGAATGCGGAATGAAGCGGCTTATAGGGCCTATGGGGCATATAGGACCTATAGGACCTATAGGACCTATAGGACCTATACGGCGAGGGCATTTTTGCCCCCTGCCCCTAAACGAGGATTCGGAGAGTAATCTGCCATGAGCGTTCTTTTAGACGGCAAACGGCGTCTGATTGTGGTTTATTACAGGTTCTCTGCTAGGATAGGTGCCATATAGTGTAAAGGACTACAACCATGCGTTCTGCTACTACAACCGTTGTTTCTTGCCTGGTGTTTTTTCTGATTCTTTTCGCATCCTTTTGTATTTATAGCGAGGATGCGCCACCGTCGGCCTTTCATCCGGAAGGGGATGTCCAAAGTTGGGAGAAGCCGGCGGTTCCCGCTGCCGAAGGGGAATATCAGCCACCGGTTCTCGCGATTGAGGATCAACCGCTCGCCGCCCGTATTGCGCAGATGATGCTGGTGACGCTGGAGGGGGTCACCGCGCCGTCCGCCCAGGACCTGAATTTCCTCAAGCAGACCTTTCCCGGCGGGGTAATGCTTACCCACGCCTTCAAGGCAAGCGAGGCCATTACCTATGTTGGCATCCTGCGTGCCTTGGAGAAGAGTGGCGGATTACCCTTGCTGTTGGGTGCAAACCTGTATCAACTGACAGATGATGTCCGCATGATGCCCGGGGAGTTCGTGCAGTTGCCGTCGCTGTTGTCCCTTACCGCCGCGGGTGATCCGGATCTCGTGAAAAGTGTGGGCAGCCTGATGGCCCAATACATGCAGCTTATGGGGTTTAATTTTCATTTTGGGCCCACCCTGGAACTGGCGCCCACGCTGGAGGGTGCGCCGGACACCGTAAACACCTTTGGGAGCAATCCCCGCTTCGTTTCCGAGGCGGGCGCCCTGTTCTTTGATGCCTTTCAGGAAAGCGGCATCCTGCACATGCCTTCGGGTTTTCCCGGCGGCGGCGGCAACCGCATCGGCCGGGGTGCAGCGGTCCTTACCACGCCGGCGAGCACCCTGCTCGAAAGCGACGGGCTACCCTATAAAACGTTGATTGAACGGGGTGTACGGATGTTGCATGTCGGCAATGTGCTCGCCCCGACACTGGACATGGAGAATCGGCCTGCGAGTATGTCTCCCGCGGTTATTTCGGGCCTACTGCGCGATGAAATGGGTTTTGACGGGGTGGTGGTGGCCGGGCCGATGGATGATGAAGTGCTGCTGGGCCGTTATGATATCAGCGAGGCCGCGCTGCAGGCGATCCTGGCGGGCGCCGACATGCTGTATTTTCGCGGCGGGCTGGTGCAGGTCATGCGTGCCATGGAGCGCATCCGGTACGCGGTGGAAACCGAGGAACTCAACGAAGCGCGCATTAATGCTTCCATTGCCCGTATCAAGACGCTGAAAGAAGGTTTGACCAAACCCGGCAAGGCGCCCTCCGAGCAGAAAGCGAACAGCCAGGCGCGCAAAAAAGACCTGGTCGAAATCAGCCGGAAGGTGGAACGTCACGCGATTACACTCTTAAAGAACGAAGGCAACGTGTTGCCCCTTGTCAACAAGATCAGCACCCCCGTGGGCATCACCGGCATCGTGGGTGTGGAAGAACTACATGCATTGCTGGAAAAGGAATTGAAGCCCTTGGCTCAGCAGCGTATCACCACGGCGCGGCACATCGGGGAAATCCAGCGTTTTGAGATAGAACGGCTGACGAAACACATGAGAGGGTTTCGTACGATCATCTGCATCCTGACCGACAAGGCCCGCCCGGAAACCCAGGCGGAACTGGTGCGCGCCCTGAAAGGCAGCGCCCAGTCCGTGGTGGTGGTGTACCTGGGACATCCGCGGAATGCCGCCATGATTACCGGGGCGGACGCCGTGGTGCTTGCCTACTGTGATGCGGCGAATTTTGCCCAGACCATGCAGGCCATGGCCGAAATACTGATGGGCAACGCCCCCATGTCCATTCTTCCCGTGGAAAGCCCCATCCGCCTGCGTGTCGGGGAAAGCCGTTCATTCAACGCCTATGAAATCATACAGGCCCCCTCGGGCCGCCTGCCGGTCACCCTGTCGGACCGCTATCCCGCAGGCACCGCCGCGCGTTACAGTCCGGCGGAATCCGTGAAACACGTGGAATGGAATTTCGGCGGGGACAGGGTGAAAAAGGAAAGTGTGCCGCGCACCTTTGACAATCCCGGGGAAACGGTGGTCACGCTTAGTGTGACAGATGAAAACAACGAAGTCAGCAGCCGCACTTTTTCTGTGGTTGCCGGGGAATAGGCCTCAGGAAACAGGAATCTGATTGATGACCGCCTGGATGTCCGTGGCCGTTATGCCGCGCCCGTTGACATCGGCGTCAAAGGAAACGGATCGTCCCAACACCGCATCCACCACGGATTGGACATCCTTTGCGTCAACTACGCCCGTGTCGTCTAAATCGCCGTCCGAAAGAGTGACATCCACCCGTGTTGCCGATCCTTCTTCCACGGTTACCGTGTCCACAAAGAAGGTAATATATCCTTCCGTTGAAAAGGCGAGGCCATATGTTCCCGGAAGAAGCAGCCGGTGATAATTACCGAAACCGGGGTCGGAAAAGACCGGCTGTTCCCGGTCGGCCACCGACACCTTTGTCCAAAGGGCGGCGCCGCTGTTGCGGTCCCGGGTGAGGCCGCGGATGCCCATGTGGGCCGCTTCCACATAGGCGAACATGGCATCCCGGTTGTCCATCCACAACTGGGGCAGGTAGGACGGGGCCGGGCGTTTGATGCCGGAGAGTTCAAAGGTTACTTCGGGACACCCCAGGAAACGGTAGTTCCAATCCATCATTCCCCCCGTGATACTGTACCATGCGGAACCGTTGGTAATACCCAGGGGGAAGGCAAGACTGTTGTACATGGGGTAGTTCCGGCTTGAATATTCCAGCGAGATATACTGGAATATGTCGTCATCCGGCGAGGGTGCTTCCACGCCGCTCGGAATGCCGGGTTCGTTGTCATAGGGGTAATTGGCGACCAGCGCGCCCGTGTGAAAATTGGCGGCGAGGGCGCCGGGCACGGCGGCATGCCAGCGCATGAGATGGGCGACTTCCGGCTGGCGTCCGCCATCTCCCAGGACGCCGGTGTCGTACCAAGTGTCTACATAGTCCAAGCCGTATGTCGGAAAACTCCTGTTGAGATCCCAGCCGTTTCCGTTGACACGCATGCCCAGAACATAACCGTCCGGGTTGGCCAGGGGCACCAGCCAGACGACAGTGCGGTCGAGGAGGTCCTGAATATAGGGATCGTTTTCATATTCCGCGAGCAGTTCTCCGGCGAAATCCAGGCACATCATGGTGCCTACGGGCTCGTCGCCATGGAGGGTGGACACATATTTGACCACCGGTTTGTCCGCGGGAATATCCGGGTTATGGGTAATTTTTATAGCCCACAGTTCACGCCCCTTGACGGACTGTCCCAGGCTTGAAACCTGGCACAGATGGGGATACGAGTCGGCGTATCCATTCAGCAGGGAGCCTAGTTCATCGTACGTGATATATCCGGAGGCCTTCTCATTGAAAAGTGGGTTGGGCTGGACTTCCACAAGACGCGTTGTATATCCGAACGCTTGCACCTGTCGGTATTCTTCTTCCGTCAGGTACAGGGTGGCGGTCAGTTTGTCCACAGAAGCCACAATAAGAGACATCGATACCAGCGCGTGCAGGGCTTCCGGCGATGGCGCGGTCACCTCAACCACATAGAAAGGCGTCGCTTCTTCCTGCGCGTGCGCGGGCGGAAAGAATGCCGCCAAACAGAGTAGACCGATCAAGACCTGATAGAAGCGTACATAAAACATGATGTCAAGTTCGTGCTTAATCGCGGGTGGATTCACCTGTAGCGCCGTCCCACACGCCGCTTGTGGAGAAACTGTACCGATAATTTTCACGTCCTTCATCGCCATACGGGATGGTGGCGGACTGCGCTGCCGCCTCGGCTTTGGTCGGCCTGGCTTCGCCGCGCAGAATGCGATATTTGTATTGAATGATCCCGGAATAACCCCGGTCGCGCGTGCCACCGCCCGGTGTGCCGCTTACATCCATGGGAAGATAACTCTCATAGACTTTGACTTCTTTATAGTATTGACCACGCCTTCCCTGGTCGTCGAACTTGACCTCTCCGTGGCGTTCAAGGCCGTTGAGGCGTTTCATTTCGGTGGCGCCCACCTTGTCAAGTTCTTGAAATACACGGTCGGAGCCGGTGACATAGCCTTCCGGATGCTCGCGCAACCCGAAATCGGCCAACACTTTGTCGGTAACGCTCACGCCCGAGTCCGTCTGGCAGCCTGCCATGAAGAGGCACGCTATTGTCACGCCGCAGAAAATAAGGTGCTTCACCTTGAAAATCTCCTTATGCCGCCCGTAAGGACAGACTGTCGAAGTCCATGCCGGTCAAAATTCATCTGTAACAAGTATATCATGTCAGGGAGCCCCGGGTCAGATTTGTGTCAGGCTACGGTTGGTGCGGGTGCGGTCAATACTGTTACCGTGGGCGTAACAGCGCCTTTGCCCGTGAGATTGTTGGGGTGTCCATCCGGTCCGCCTGCTGTGATACAATCAGCCCCGATGAAGATGGCACCGCCATGCGGTTTCCCTCTTGTACGACCCGAGTCAGAGAAGGTGAGTCTGTCCGTCATGCTGGAAACGCTGCACATACGTGATTACGCGATTATCGAGGACCTGCGCGTTGAATTCGAGTCCGGTTTCAACGTGCTTACCGGGGAGACCGGGGCGGGCAAGTCTATTGTGGTGGGCGCGCTCGGGCTGGCCTTGGGGGCGCGGGCTTCTTCCGAAAGTATCCGGTCCGGCGCACATAAGGCCGCCGTGGAAGTCGTGATTCGGCTGGACCGGCTGCCACCTGGTCTGGCCACCTTGCTCGAAGAACTCGACATTCCTTTGGACGACAATCAGTTGATCCTGTCGCGGACCATTGCCGCCGACGGGCGTAACCGCGCCCTCGCGAACGGACGGGCGATTCCCGTTGCGACGCTTGCCGCCATCGGCGATGAACTGGTGGACCTCCATGGCCAGCATGAGCACCAGTCGCTGCTCCGGCCTGAATGCCAGATACGGCTGTTGGACGCCTACGCGGGCGTTGAGGATGCCGTCTCGGAAATTGCCGGATTGGTTGGAAAAATGAACCGTGTCGCGGCGGACATAAAACGGCTTGAATCGGACGACCGGGACCGGGCGCGCCAGGCGGATTTTCTGCGCCATGAATTGGAGGAAATCGACGCGGCGGGCCTGGCCCCCGGCGAGGAGGAGGAACTGCGCGAACGGCTCCATCTGATTACCAACGCGGAAACCATTCACCGTCTCGCCTCGTCCGCCTATGCCGCGCTGTACGAGTCCGAAGGGGTATCCGCGGTGGATGTTTTGGCGGAAGCCTTGAAAAACCTTGAAGAACTGGAGCAGATAGATGCCTCCTTTCGGGAACAGGCGAAACAAGTGGGGGAGGCGCGGATCGGCATGGAACTTGTCGCCGCGGAACTGCGTCGCTTCACAAGCCGCATGGAGTTTGACCCGGAAGAGATCAATTCCCTGAACGCGCGGCTGTCATTGATTTCCGGACTTAAGCGTAAATTCGGGCAGGATATCAGCGCCATCCTGGAATACCGGGACAAGGCGGCCGCAGCCCTCGCCGACTATGAAAACCGGGATGCAAGGCTGGAATCCTTGCGCGCGGAACATCAGCGGCTCCTGGCGCTCGCGACGGACAAGGCGGATACCCTTTCCACGGCAAGGCGCGCGGCGGCAAAAAAAATGGACCGGAAGGCGCTGGACATACTGCGATCACTCGACATGCCGAATGCGCGTTTTGAAACGAATTTGGAGCCGGTGGAACTAGGGGTCCATGGCGTTGACAGGATCACCTTCATGCTCTCGGCCAATGCCGGCGAACCCTTGAAGCCGTTGCGGCAGGTGGCCTCCGGCGGTGAAATCTCACGGATCATGCTGGCGTTAAAAACGGTCTTCGCAGAGCAGGACACGGTGCCCACCCTTGTGTTCGATGAAATCGACGCCGGAATCGGGGGCACAACCGCCCGGCGGGTGTCGGAAACACTGGCGGAGTTGGCGGACAGGCGCCAGGTCCTCTGTATCACCCACCTGGCACAGATCGCCGCCATGGCCAAAGCCCATTTCGTGGTGCGCAAACAAGAAGGGGAGAATGTCACCACGGCCAATGTAAACGAAGTATCTGGTAGTGACCGGGAAAAAGAGATTGCCCGGCTTTTGGACGGTTCCGTTTCCGGCGCAAGCCTTAAACATGCCAAGGCGTTGCTGGCGGAATCCCGTTAAATAATGAAGTAGAAAAGGAGTTGTTGATGGACGGAATGTATTGCGGATTGATCAAGGTTGGCGTGATGGGTTCAGCAGGCGGCAAGATGGACGAAGATATTCTGGAACGTTGCAAAGAACTCGGACGCACCATTGCCGACGAAGGGTGCGCCATTCTCACGGGCGGATGCCCCGGCCTGCCCCATGCCGCGGTGTTAGGATGCAAGGAGCGGGGCGGGATTACCATCGGCGTTTCGCCTGCGTTGAGCATTCAGGAGCATGTCAGTCGTTATAACAGCCCCACGGACAATATCGACGTGATGATTTTTACCGGTTCCGGACTGATGGGCCGTGAAATTATCGGTGTGCGCAGTTGTGACATCGTGATTATTGTGGGCGGACGTTCAGGAACGCTGGGCGAATTCGCCATCGCCTATGACGAGGGACGCATGATCGGTGTGCTGACCGATACTGGCGGTGTCGCGGACCACATCGATGAAATCCTGGAAGTGATCAAGAAACCCACCGGAAGCCGCATGTTTTTTGACGATGATCCCAGAAAACTGGTGGAGCGATGCGTTGCCTCGTATAAAGCCGATCCGCCGATCATTCGTGAGCGGGAATCCGGACTCTAGAAAAGGGTGTATCACATGCTTATCCGCGCATTCTTCCTGGGGATCGTATTGTACCTGTCCGCCGGTAGCGCCGCCGTCGGGGCTGTCTACCATGTTTCTGCAACGGGTGATGACGGTTATGACGGCTTGTCGCCGGAACAGCCTTGGCGCACAGTGCAGCGTGTGAATGATGCGGCCTTGCAGCCGGGGGATGCCGTGCTGTTCCATCGCGGTGATACCTGGCGCGAACAGTTGCGCCCCTGTTCAGGAAGTGAGGCGGGTGTGGTCACCTATGGCGCCTACGGCGAAGGCTCGCTTCCTGTGCTCCTGGGTTCGCTGGAGCAGAACCGCCCTGGGGATTGGACGGAAACGGCGCCCAATCTCTGGACTTCCACAGAGCCGGTGTCCGTGGGCGAGTGCCTGCTTCCCAATCCGGAATTTACAAGCGAGGAGGCGCCGTGGTCGCTCCATTGCGAAGGTGGCGCCAGGACTTCGGCCGTGCGCGATACAGAGGACTACGATTCGGCGCCCGCGTCCTGGCGCCTGGCTTGCGCGGAGGCCGGCACGCAAGACAGCCACATACAGATGTACATCGCCGGCATTCCTCTCAATGGGGGGAACTGCTACCGCCTCTCATTCCGTGTGAAAAGCAGCGCGCCCTTTTCGTTGCCGCCGCCCCGGCTGATGAAGGCAGGCCCCCCCTGGAGTTCCTATGACGCGATGCCCGTGCCGCCTTCCTTACCCGTGAACGCCGAATGGGAAACGGTCACCATGTATTACAAGGCGTCTCAATCGGCGGACGATGGGCGCATTACCTTCTTTCTGGGGCAGGCCATGCCGGCCGGCGCGGTGCTGCACCTGGACGATATCCGCCTGTTCCAATGCGCCCCTGGAAATCTGTTTGCCCGGGATGTGGGCAACATCATTTTTAACGACGAGGCCTTGTGCGGCGTGAAGGTCTGGAACCGGGAGGACCTCAAGGAACAGGGCCGGTTCTGGTACGATGAGGAGCGTCACACGGTGACCCTGTGGTCGGAGAAAAATCCGGCACTCTATTACACGGATATTGAATGCGCAATCAGGGAGCACATTATTGACCAGAGCAACCGTTCGTTTGTCACCTATGAAAATCTCGCACTACGTTACGGCGCTGCCCACGGCATCGGCGGCGGGAACACCCACCATATTACCGTTCGGGATTGTGAGCTGAGTTATATCGGCGGCGGTGATCAGTCCGGGGGCGACAAGACGGTTCGTTTCGGGAACGGCATCGAGTTCTGGGGCGCCGCCCACGACTGCCTCGTGGAGCGGTGCCGCTTGTGGGAGATTTATGATGCCGCCCTGACCAATCAGAGTAGCGGGCCGGATACGCCCCATTACAACATTGTGTACCGCTTCAATGTTATCTGGAATTGCGAATACTCCTTCGAGTATTGGAACCGGCCGGAAAAATCGGTTACCCGTGACATCTATTTCGATCACAACACCTGCGTGGATGCCGGGTTCGGCTGGGGCCACGGTCAGCGCCCGGATCCCAGCGGCAGGCATCTCTGTTTTTACAACAGCCCTGCAGCCATCAGCGCCTTTCATCTGCGTAATAATATCTTTTGTGAAGCGAAGGGAAATGCCTTTTACGCGCCCGGCTGGTCGAAAGAACAGGTGGACCGCCTGGTGATGGACTACAATGCCTGGTACCAGTCAGAGGGTGCTATGATAGCCGTTGCCGGAGAACAGTATCCCATGGACGGTTTTGAAGAATACCGGCGTGCATGGAACAAAGAATCCCATTCGCTCGTTGCCGCGCCGGCCTTTGTGGATGCAAGCCAAAGAAATTATCGGCCGGCGGCCGGCTCGGCATCCATAGACGCGGGAACGGACCTTGGTTATCGACATGATTTTGACGGGAATCCCGTGCCGAAGGGCGATGCCCCGGATATCGGCGCTTTTGAATTCATAATGCCGGAGTAACCCGCAAAAGTGGCATGTCCGGCTTTAAAGAAAGGATGAACAATGAAATACGCCGCTTTAGTCATGTTTGTGGTTTCGGGAATCCTCATGGCCGCCTTCGCGACTATCGCACAAGAAACCGAGCCCTTTCATCTCGTAGTTGCCCCGGTAAAGGCGGAGAATCCCCGCAATTCCGAGGCTGCGATTATTCCCGTCAAGGACGGCCTGCTGCTGGGGTGGACCGAATTTTACGCCGGCAGCGGCGCGGATCATGGCCCGGCGCGGCTGGTGGGAAAAGTATCGAAGGACCGGGGACGCACCTGGGGCGAGCAATATACCCTGGTGGAGAACGATGGTGGCTGCAATGTCATGGAGGTAAATTTTCTGCGGTTGAAGGACAATTCCATCGCCTTGTTCTATTGTCAGAAAAACTCGGAAAGTACCGATTGTCGTGTCATGATGCGCGTCTCCAACGATGAGGGCGCCACATTTACCCAGGCGAAACAAATCAGTGAAGACGGCAAATATACGGGCCTGACCAACGGCCGCAGCTTGCGCCTTAAATCAGGCCGCATCCTGCTGGAGGCGTGGGAGGACGGCTACAGTTACGTGTATCTGTCTGACGATGACGGCGCGACCTGGCGCGAAAGCCAGAGGATCAAGCCGGAACAGGGCTCCTGGGAACCGGCGTGCATTGAACTGAAGGACGGACGCGTGTTGATGCTGACCCGCACCGGCATGGGCGGCCAGTACCAGAGTGTTTCGAGTGACGGGGGAGAACACTGGACCGAACCGGAACCCTCCGCCCTGCTGGGAACGGCCGCGCCCGTTTCCCTGAGCCGTGTGCCGTCCACGGGCGATATCCTGGCTGTCTGGAATCACAATCCCGGCGGTGGGCACCGCACCCCGTTGACCGCCGCTTTGTCCAAAGATGAAGGGAAGACCTGGGAGGCCTTCCGGAACATCGAGGAAAAACCCGGGGATGCCTGGGCCTATCCCGCCGTAACCTGGGTGGAGGGAGAGGCGCTACTGACCTATTTCAATTATACCGGCGGCCTTTCCCTGCAGTTAAAGATACTGCCGGAAAAGTGGTTCTATTGATGATCTGGCAGCCAGAGTGTTGGATTAAGCCAAGCGATAAGGACCGGATGACGAATACGCGGACAACCATACAATGTCTACAAGGTCCACAACGTCCACTTTGTCCACCAAAGTTCACCCTGAGTTTCCGGTGGATGTTGCGCTGATCTAAAAAACATGCCGCAAGGCGCCCGTAATGCGGGGGCTAACCCTTTTCACTGCTTGCCGGCTTCGAGTTCTTCCCAGCGCTGGTAGAGACGGGCTACCTCCGCTTCCGCGTCACGTAATTGCCGGAGCACTTCTTGCGTTTCCGTGAAGTCCCGGCTGTAGAATCCTGCATCGTTGACCTGCTCGTGAAGCAGGGCGACCTTTTCTTCAGCGGCCAGGATATGCTGTTCCATCGCGGCGAGTTCCTGCTTTTCCTTGTAATTCAGGCCCGGCCGGGGTTTGGGACTTGACGGGGCAGGGCGGGACGCTTCCTGCTGCTCCGCCCGCTGCCGCTTTTCATCTTCCCGCCGGCGTTGACAATACAGCCGGTAGTCATCGTAATTGCCCGTTATCTGCACAATGGCCCCGTTCTCCTCGAAAATGAGCATGTGGGTGCAGATCCGGTTTAGCAGGTACCGGTCGTGACTGACGATAAGCGCGCAGCCCTCGAAGCATTCGATGGTTTCTTCGAGCACGCGCAGGGTATACAGGTCCAGGTCGTTGGTGGGCTCGTCGAAGACGATGAAGTTGCCTCCGTGCAGCAGTTTCTTGGCCAGGTCCACCCGCCGCCGCTCGCCGCCCGAAAACCGGCCCAGCGGCATTTCGGCACAGCTTTTATCGAAAAGGAAAGACTCCAGGTAGGAAGGCACATGAATGCGTTGCCGGCCCACGTCGACATGGCGCTGTCCGTCGGACACAAAGTCCAGTACCCGCGCGTCGGGATCCATGTCGGCCAGCACCTGGTCCACATAGAGAAAGCGCGTGGTTGATCCGATGAATATATCTCCCGACTGGGGGGCTTCGCGGCCCATGAGCACCCGGAGTAGGGTGGACTTGCCGCAGCCGTTGGGGCCCACGACGCCCACGCGCATACCCTTCTGCATGAAGAGGGAGAAATGCCGGAACAGCACGCGGTCTTCATAGCCGTGGGTAACCAGCCGTGCTTCGAGAATGTCCTTGCCCAGCCGTTCGGGCTCGGGAATGGCGAAGGAAAATTCCTTGCTCGCCGGCGGTGGGCCTTGGGCCTGTGTATCCAGCAGGCGGTCGATGCGCGCCTTGGACTTCGTGCCCCGCGCCTTGGGGCCGCGTCGGTACCACGCCAGTTCCCGTTTGATCAAGGCCAGTCGGTTCGTTTCGGTACGGGCCTGCACGTCTTCCACTGTTGCCTTGTATTCCAGGAAGCGCTCGTAATTGCCAGGAAAACTCAGCATGGCGCCGTGGCTGATTTCGACAATGCGGTTGGTGACGCGGTCGAGGAAATACCGGTCATGGGTGACCAGGATGCAGGCGCCGGTGTAACTTTCCAGAAAATGCTCTATCCAGGCCACGCTGTCCGTGTCAATGTGGTTTGTGGGCTCGTCCAGCAGCAGCACGTCCGGATGGGCCAGCAGTTTGGCCGCCAGGTCGACGCGCCGCAGTTCCCCGCCGGAAAGGGAGGCCAGGGACTGTTCCAGCGGCGGCAGGCGCAGTTCCGCGGCGATCTTCTTGATTTCCGTATCCAGGTGCCAGGCCTGCGCGGCCTCAAGGCGATGCTGCAGGTCGTGGCATTCCTGCTCGAGCGTTTCGTAGGCGGGGCTGTTGTGCTGCAGGTGTGCCAACCGCTCATGGGCTTCCCGCCACTGCCGTATCAACGCCCGCAGTCCGGAAGTCGCCGCTTCCAGCGCCTTGCCGACGGTCTGGTCCGTGGACAGGGAGCAGTGCTGTTCCAACAGGGCCACGCGAATGCCCTGGGCCCGGGTGGTCATCCCGCTGTCCGTTTCCATCAGGCCGGCGAGAATACGCAACAGCGTGGACTTGCCGCAGCCGTTGCGTCCGATCAGGCCGATACGGTCAGATTCGTGTATTGTGAGGGAAATACGTGAAAGCACCTGTTGCGCGCCAAAGCTTTTAGACACTTCCTGCGCGCCGAGCAAGGCCTTCCCCGGTAATGTGGTTGCCATAATCAGTCCACTGCTATTCTTGGTTTGTCGTGGCCGGCATAGGGGATGACTTCGTCGCGGATTCAGTTTAAGGGAGTTGCTTAAACCCCCGCCGTGGCGATGCATTCGCGGGTCTTGCGAAGGCCGTCCGCGGCGACCTGGTCCGGGGGTTGTTCCCAGTAGTCGCGTTTGAAGATTTCCAGGGAAAGGGCTTTTTCATATCCGATGGCCTTGAGGCTCTGCAGGACCTGGGTGAGCGGCAGGATCCCGTCGCCGGGATACAGGCGGTGTTCGTCGCCCTGTTCTTCGCGCGGCACGTCGCCGGGCACGTCGTTGAAATGGAAGTTGGCGATCAGCGCGCCTTGGATCAACCCGAGGGCGTTGAATCCGGAACCGCCCCGGAACAGGTGGAAGGTGTCCATGATCAGACAGGCTTTATCGTCGTTGGCGTCGAGTGCCACGGCACAGGCCTGTCCCAAACGGTGGACGCCCTTCATGAACCCGACGAACTCGAAGGCAACCGCAAGACCGTAGTCGTCGCGGCCGATGCGCATGAGTTCCCGGTACATTTCCGCGCCCCATTTCAGGTCAAAATCCTCGCGGTCCGGCGCGGGTATCGCCGCCACGTGCAGCGATCCCACTTCCGAGGAACGGCGCATGCGTTCCCGGGTTTCCGGCAGTGAGGCCTCAAATTCTTCCCGGGTGGGCGGCATAGCGTTCCACAGGCCGATGATATTCGGCACGTACAGGCCCATGTCCTTGATGCGTTGGTTGAGTTCTTTCAGGCTGCCACCGTCCTTTTCATAGTCCTCCAGTTCGTTTATCCACAGTTCAATGCCGTCCCATCCCGCCGCCGCCGTTACCCGGAGTTTGTCTTCCAGCGAGGCCGGGCGGATGGTGCTGGTGTTCAGCACCAGCGGCCAGGGACTGAGTCCGTCCTGGTAACGCTTGCCGGCGGCCGCTTCCGCATGCGCGGTAGCGGCGCCCGTTGTGGCGATTCCGGTGGCCGCAGCCGTGGACAGTAGAAAAGTTCTACGGTTTAATTCGAAGTGCTTCATGTCAATGCTCCTCTTAAAGACTATACAAAGCAATTGTTTTGCCGGCGTGCATTCGTGCATTTCCCTGTTTCCTGCACCGCATGCCGGTCATCGAGTCGGAAACAGAGGTCCAGGAATAGACTTCGCTTCAGCATACCGGGGTGTCGTCTTTTTGCAGGATATGCCGCGCGGTGCAAATACGCATAAAATCGCTGCAGGCTTCTTTCCTGGCGGCGTGGTAGGCCTTCGTGTACTGGGGCGGCAGAAGATTCTTATCATTTTGCCAGGCGCACAGTTCCCCGGCATCCGTGCTGAACCATACCCGTTCATCGTCGGCATGAAGACTGCCATCGGAGCCGCGGAGGGATATCCGGGGCATCTGCAACCGGGCCGAGGTGGTTACAATCTCCAGACGCCGCCCGTCACTGTCTGACAGAAAGGTAATCAAAGATGCCGGGAAAGGGTATTCGGCATTCGGCTTGATGCCGGCCGAAAGGGGAGAAAGGGCGCTTTGTTCCATACCGCATAAAGACAACAAAAACGCCAGTTGACGGATGTGTTCGGCCTCTATAGCATCCGGGTCAATCCCGCAGGAGGTGCTGTATCCCAGCCGGATGGCGCCACAGTTTCGCACAAGATCACCGAAAGTATCCGTTTCCGCGATACCATTCCGGGAGGGTAATCCTGTCGCCAGTAAGGCGGCGCCTCCTGCGGCAAGCACAAAGTCCCGCCGGGAAATTCCGGCACGGTTCATCATGGCAACTTCTCCGAAGGTAGTGGGTCTATCATTACGCTGCCCCCATACTTTACCCGTAAAGACCGCAAAATCCAAAATTTCCTTTCGAAAAATATTCGTGGAATCGGCATCCCCGGCGCCGGTTTGACCTTTGCCGATTAAATGCCGCATCATGCTGACACTATGAAACGTCTTGCCTTCATCTATACCCCCGCCCTGGCGAGCGCCGTGCTGCTTGCCTGGTGCTTTCCCACCTACCACCTGCATTGGCTGGCCTGGGTCGCCTTGACGCCGTTGCTGCTCAGGACCGCCGGTTACACGCCCGGGAAGGCAGCCCTCCACTTTTATCTGTGCGGGCACCTGTTCCACACGTTGGTACTGCAGTGGCTCTGGGCGAACATATTTTGGGCGGGCGGCTGGGCCATCATCGGCCAGCAGGCCTTGTGCGTTATTTTATCGTTGTGCTGGGCGGTGGCGGGTTTTATTTGGGCTGCGGCCCACACCCGTTCGCCCCGGCTAGGGGGTGCATTGTGCCTGGCGGGGCTGTGGGCGGCCATGGAAGTATTCCAGGCCACGGCCTTCACGGGTTTCGGCTGGTGCGCGCTGGGATATACCCAGGGGGTCAATCTCCGGGTGGCGCAATGGGCCGCCCTGGGGGGCGTCGTCTCGGTGTCTTTTCTCGTGGTGCTGGTCAACGGTCTGCTGGCACTGGGAGTGCTTCACCGGGAGTTACGCTGGCAGCGGCTGGCCTGTGTCCCCGTCCTTTTGATATTGATTCATGTCGCCGGGCATTTCCTGCTGGGAGAAGCCGACTATGAAAGCGCGCCCCTGCAGGTGGGCGTGGTGCAGCCGAATTTTTCGCAGGAGATGAAATGGGACCCCGCTTACGATTATGAGATGCTGCAGCGCGCGGCACAGATGACCCGCACCCTCGCCTCGCGCAGTCCAGTGGACCTTACCGTATGGCCCGAGGCGCTCATCGTGCGACATTTTGAAAACCCGGTGTTCATGGAAAGCCTCGCGATGACGGCCCGGGACGCCCAGACGCATATTCTGACCGGCGCGGTCCGGGAGGACTATGCCACGAGTAAAAGCTATAATTCGAGCGCCCTTGTCGGCCCGGACGGCAAAGTGACGGGATTTTATGACAAGGTACGTCTTGCGGCTTTCGGCGAATACATTCCTTTGGAAAAGTACCTGCCTTTCCTCCGGGGCATTGCTTTCGGCGGTGTGGACGCTGGTGAAAAACAGACGCTCTTTTCCGTAAAGGAACGGGAGGTCGGACCGCTGATTTGTTTCGAGGTGCTGTTTCCGTCCATGGCGGAGAAATTGCGCCGGATGGGGGCCGATGTCCTGGTAGTCATGACCAATCTCGCCTGGTTTGGCGGTTCCAACGCCATTGCGCAGGAACTGGAAATCGCCCGCATGCGAGCCATAGAAACGCGGCTGCCCCTGGTACATAGCGCAAACACGGGTATTTCGGGGGTCTTCGACCCTTACGGCCGTTTTTCGGTGGTGCGGCACACGGTCTCCGCAAAGAACGAACTCGTCGATTGGGGTGAGGCCGTGAGGCCGTGGCATGCGGTTATGCGCCGCTTTGTGGGCGTATTCCCCTTGGCGGCTCCGGGATTACAGCCGATTCCCCGAGGCCCTTCCTATGCGCCGTGGCTGTTGTCGCTGTTGGGGTTGGTACTGGCGCTTTCCACGTTCTTTATGGGATCGTTCAGCCGGATCCTGGAAGAACCACCTGCGCCTCCAAAGAAACCGGCAAAGAAAAGAGCCCTGGAAAAAACGGCCCCGGAAAAGAAAACGGACGAAAAGCCGATTCCCGAAAAGAAAACGTCCGAAAAAATCCCGCCCAAACGCAAGCCTAAAAAGAAATCCGGCCCCGCCCGTCCGGAACAGGAAGAGTTGTTCTGACGCGGATGCTGGCGCGATCCAGTTTTAGAGCCCACAAAAGAGGGAAATGTAGACGCGGCGTCCCCGCCGCGTTGTATTATTGTAGATGCGGCATCCTTGCCGCATCATAAAGCGGTGGGGACGCCGCTTCTACATTGTGTTTTACTTCTGGTTAATTGCCTTTACAGACGGACGTCCTCTTTACGCGCATGATTTTGTTCAGGATCCCGCGACGTGATTATCGGAAATCTTCCACCGGCTCGGGTAGGCGTCGTGGACATTTCGGCACGCAGGCGAAACAGGTGCCTACACACCCTTCTTGTTCGTCGTCCGGATCGGGAATCGGTTCTGGACTTGGTTCGGGGAGAGACTCAGGTTTGGGGTCAATGGGCGGCACGGCGTTCTCCTATGGCCGTGACACGTTCTTCGAGCGGCGCGATGGGCGGCAGGCCGTTTTCAGGCGCATCCAGGTAGAAAAAGGCGGTAGCGCAGACGTCGTCCCGCCGATAGTAGTTGGTCCATCCATAGGGGATATCTGGATCGTCCAACGTCTTGGGCGGATCGCTTTCAAGCAGGTTTACGTACTGATCTTCCGCGCCGACCGATATGGGGATGATTTCAACCTTGTTCGCGAGCATTTCCTTGACAAATTCCTGCATGGCGCCGCCGATCTGTTGAATGGTGACGCGGATATCCTGGTGAAAATATACCGGGTCCGGCACGTGATACCGGTAGAAGGAATAATACTTGTTCACGTTGTCTATTAACAGGGAGCCCTGGAATTGGTGGGCGTATTCCCCCTGCAGGTAGCCGGTACCCGCGTAGTCTTCCGTACCGGTGCCCGTCAGCGTGGGGAAAGCGTCATCACCGTCAAGGTAGATTTTTACCTCCCCTTCGCCCCACCAGCCCAGGTTGTCCGGGTGTCCGATAACGCCGATATGGGTGCCCAGGAAACGCCCCCGGCCGCTTACGCGGGGCAGAATCTCAAAGTCCTTTTTTAGTTCCGTGTAGCGTTCCCGACACCAGAACGCATGAAAGTAGAGCGCTGTGTCCGGTTGGTCCGCCAACGTGTAATTGATGTCGTAAAAGAACTGGTGCAATTCCTCTCCCGACTCGTTTGTCAGGGTCACCCGGGCGTGTTTGCGAAAGGGCATGTCCAGGGTGAAGTTGAAAGAACGTCCTTCCGGGCTGCTGAACAACGCGCTTTCAAAAGGTTTCACCTCGCCGTGGACCGCGCCGAAAAAATCGCCGAAGGGCGCTTCCACGGCCGGTTTCGCAGCGCCGTCCCAGTACATGCGCAGCACATAGGAGCGCAGGTCTTTCGGCGCGCGCTGGGACAGGGTGCACCACATGCGATGAATCACACCGGGGCCTTCGACATCCATCAGTACTTTTTCCTCGCCTGGCGCAATGGGGGAGAAGGCAGCGCCCTTGGCGCCCCGGTTCGCCTTGCCGCCGGAACCGGGGGCGCCGGTCGGGTTCTCAAAACTTACCCAGCGCGACTGCGCCTCTTCAGGCATCTGATACAAAGGCGCGGCGAAAGTATCCGATGCCGTCAAAAGGAGACAAGACAGCAATAACGTCAGGATGAAAGTACGGTGAAAATATGTCATGGGAAAACATCTCCTGAAACCGAATTGAAAACATGCGCATCGCCGGGTCCGGGCCTGGCGGGGCGGATCACAGTGTAACCGTTTTTACGGACGGCGGCAAAACCTCCGTGTCGACCAGCGCGTACCGGATAGCGCCTGACGGCGTGGTTATGGTGCCCGGGATTACAAACAAGGTGCGGTCCACGGTGCAGCTGAAGGGTTCGGGGGCGCCGCCGCTGACAATAATGTCGGCCGGTTCAAGTTCGCGCTGCCGTTGAAATACGGCGCGCGGCGTTTGGCTGTCCAACAGGGTGCCGGCGCTGTTTATGGAACCGTGACATACGACAATGCGCAGCCCTTCTTCCGTGACAACGCGCCTGCGGGGAAGGGTGTTCAGATACTCAATTGATGCGCTGTCGACAGGGTGTCGCGGCGCATCCGCTCCGGAAGTCCCGACGCTCTTCCTCGCACCGCGTCCTCCGCGTACGAAGGCGCGGTCATGCCGGCCCTGCACACACACCGCCTGTTTCATGCGCAGACGTCGGATGCATTCCGACAGGTGTAAACCGTCTTGTGACAGGTTCCCGGTTTGAATTACGCGGTGTATTCCCTGCTCTTCCAGTGATTCCAAAATGCGTGTAAGCCCGGAAAAGTTACTCATGATGTCGCCGATTACCGCAAGATACATGTGTTGAAATCCCTTAAATAAGGTGTTATCCGCTTAAAAGAAGCCTTGATGGCGGGTAATGGATGCGGAGGATAGGGGTTGTGTATGCGTTGAATAACTTATGTAAAATCAACCGATTATACAGTATCGACGTTCAAAAAACAGCGTAAACACGGCATTTTATGTCTGAAAGCCCCTGATTCTACCATGAATTTTAAAGGGAAACGTAAAAAAGGACTTGACAAATCGTTATTTAACGTGTACTTATACAGGCAGGGTTTGGGTTCGATCTTCAATTCAATAGACGCTGTGCGATTGTAGATTTGGAGCGATGCCAAGCCGCGAATCAGGTTGTGTGTATGACGGCGTAAGGATGTCGGCATACGGTGGTTACAGTTAAAAATTTAAAGAAGGAGGAACTACAACGATGGTATGCAAGAAAGCCAAGGCAAGCGACAAGCCAATGACCAAGACCCAGATTATCGCTGAACTTGCGGAAGCGACCGGACTGACGAAGAAAGACGTTGTGGCCGTGCTGGACAAGATGGTGTGCTTGGCCTATGCCCAGGCGCCGGCTGGTTTCACGGTGCCCGGACTCGGCAAACTTAAACTGGTGCAGCGCAAGGCGCGCAAAGGCCGGAACCCCGCAACGGGCGCCGAGATCACCATCCCCGCCAAGAAGGTCATCAAGTTCGTGGTTGCCAAAGCGGCCAAGGACGCGGTTTGCCCCAAAAAGTAATTCGTTCCACGCGTGAACACCCGGCCCGAAAGGCATCCTTTCGGGCCTTTGTTTTTTTTGCGCGTACTGTGGTACAACATCCCCATGGTTTGTAGAGGGGCAAGGCGCCTGCAGGGGCCAACGCCATGAAGGAAAGTCCATGAAACATCAATCGCTGATTGTAATAAGTGTGGCGGCGGGCCTGTTTTTCGCGGGGTGCACCGCGGTGTCAGTTCCGAAGGCGGTTGCTCCGGAAGGAGATGCCTTGCTGATCGCGGAGGAAGGCGCGTCCAGGATGACCATCGTCGTCAGCGCTTCAGCGTCGCCCGCAACCCGTTACGCGGCCGAGGAGTTGAAACATTTTCTGGACGAGATGACAGGCGCGGACATGCCGCTGGTGACCGATGACGCGCCGCCTGCGCCTTCGGAAATCCTTGTGGGGGATAGCAGGCGTCTGCGGGAATTGGGACTACTTATTGACTATGAAACCCTGGGCCGGGAAGGCTATATCCTGCGCACCCGGGGGCCCCATATCCTGATAGCGGGCGGGGAGCCGCGAGGCACCTTGTACGGCGTGTACGGCTTTCTGGAAGAACATCTGGGGTGTCGCTGGTTTACCCCCGAGGTCAGCGTCATACCTAAAGCCCGCGTACTGGCAGTACTTCCCATCGATGAAGTCCGCGTGCCTGCCCTGGAATACCGGGAACCCTTTGTCGAGGAATGCTTTGACGGCGACTGGGCCGCCCGCAACCGCATGAACGGCAACACGGACAGGTTAGAGGAGCGGCACGGCGGCAAAATTATTTATCACGGTTTCGTGCACACCTTTGAAGGGTTGCTTCCCCCGGACACCTATTTTGAGGAGCATCCGGAATATTATTCCCTGGTGGGGGGAAAGCGCCTCAAGGAACGCTCCCAGCTGTGCTGCACCAATGAAGAGGTGATCAGGCTTGTTACGGAGGAGGTGCGCCGCCGCATGACGGCACATCCCGAGGCCACGGTGTTTTCCGTGTCCCAGAACGACTGGCATAACTATTGTGAATGTGAATCCTGCACCCGTCTCGCGGAGGCGGAGGGCAGCCAGATGGCGCCCGTACTGCACCTTGTCAACGAGGTCGCCCGCATGGCCGCGCGGGAATTCCCTGGAAAACTGGTGGATACCCTCGCCTACCAGTACACGCGCAAGCCGCCCGCCACCATGCGGCCGGAACCTAATGTGATTATCAGGCTGTGCAGCATTGAATGCGATTTCGCGCACCCCTTTCAGGAACGCACAACTCCGGAAAACCGCACCTTTTGTGATGACCTGGAGGCTTGGGCGGCCATCGCCGGTCGTCTCTGGATTTGGAATTACAATTGTTCTTACAGCCACTACCTTAACCCCTTTCCAAATCTCTATGTGCGCGGACCCAATATCCGTTACATGATTGAAAACAATGTGCGCGGCATTTTCGAACAGGATGTATATAACACGCCTCACGGCTTCCTTAGCCCGCTGAGCGGATATCTCGGCGCCAAGCTCCTGTGGAATCCCAACTACGACACGGACCTGGCCATTGACGAATTTCTTAAAGGGGTTTACGGAGATGCGGCAACCCCCATGCGTTTGTACATCAATCTTTTGCATGAGGCTGTCAGGGATCCGGAAACCCGCATGGGCATCTGGATTGGCCCCGACGTGCCCTTCCTCACCAATGAGATCATGGAACGGGCGGACATGCTGATGGAGGTGGCGGAACAGGCGGTCATGGATTCTCCGGATGTTCTGGAGCGTGTCCGTATCGCCCGGCTGTCCGTGGATTACACGATCATGGAGCGCGTTCGGGCTTTGAACGCGGGCGCGTTTGAATATAACCATGAACAATACACTGTCAGCCCGTCCGTCGATTTCAAAAAGCGTGCCGATCGTTTTTTCACTACGGCGGAAAAGCACGGCCTGAGAATGATACGCGAAAGCGGCGGGGAATTGACGGCCTACAAGGAAACCATATACGCGTATCTTCAGCCCCGCGCACTGGCACCGCTGGAACCCGTCGCGCCACCCGAACACGCACAACCGGGGATAGCATACGGATTTTTTGACAAGCACCTGGAATCACTCCCGGATTTCAGCGCCTTAGCTGCCGATGCCGTAGGTATTGTTCCGCAAATCAGCACCGCTCCTGCAAAGGAACACGATGCTGCCGCTTACGCGCTCCTTTTTACGGGATATGTTCGTGTCCCGAGGGACGGGGTGTATACCTTCAGCACCCGTTCCAATGACGGCAGCAGATTGTGGATTGGCGATACGCTGGTGGTAGATAATGACGGGTTGCATCAGGAAAAAACGGTCACCTCCTTTGTTGGCCTGAAACAGGGATATCATCAAATCAAGGTGGGCTATTTTGAAGGCGGGGGTACGGCGGTGCTGTCGGTGCACTTCGCGGGTCCCGGTCTGTCTTATCAGGAGATACCCTCAACCGCTTTGGTTGCTCCCGTGTCAAAACCTTAACCCCTCCCGGGGTAATCATTCAAAACAAAACGAAATCGGCTGAAAAAGGCTGGAATAGCTTTTAATTTGCGCTTGTTTTATTATTATGATGTGAATATAATGGTAATAACGGGTTTTGAGCACTATGCGGGGCGCGCATAAAAAAAAGTGTATTTTCCGTTATTACAGAGCCGTAGTATTTATGGTATACTTTATCGGTAAAACGGGATGGCATGACTCTTTTCAGAGCGTTTTCCGGGTAACATTGCGGGGGTATTGATGCGTTTAGTTGCGGCTTGTTGCCTCGGGGATGTGTCTTGCCAGATGCGAGAAGAGCATCTGGAACTAGAGTTGTTATTTTAAGAGTGGCAGATTGATGTTGCCAGCGGTTTAGAAAGACTTATGGAAAGTACGTATTATCAATGAGCAGGATATTGATTGTAGACGATGACGTGGATTTGGCGGAGCTTGTAAAAACCAAGTTGACCAAAGAAGGTCATCAGGCCTTTGTGATCAACACCGGGCATGGCGCTTTTGAGTATGCCAAGCAGATAAAACCCAGTGTTTGTCTTCTTGACATCATGTTGCCCGGAGTCACCGGCTACCAGATTTGCCGTAAGATCAGGAAGGATCCGGAACTGTATCGGGTGGCGGTTTTAATGTTGACCGCCCTGGGGGAAGAGCCCGAAATCATCCATGGCATGGAGCAGGGCGCCGATGATTATCTTGTAAAGCCGTTCAAACTGGAACGGCTTATGGACAAGATCGCCTCGCTGAATTCCCTGTTGAAGTCCCTTGATCAGCGGCACCGCGTTACAAATCTGATGGGAACCGAGGCGTTTAAGCGCGAGTTGAATCATCAACTTGCGCGGGATGCCGCGATTGCGTGCATCTATGTGGATGTCGTGGGTTTCGAGGCCTACTGCAAGACCCGTGGAAGGGAAGGCCAGGACACGATTTTAACATGGATGGCCTCAATGCTTGTCAATTTGACCAAGTCCCAGGAATGCTATGAATCCACCATCGCCCACATGGGACGGCAGCATTTTGTCCTCATGATGAAATTGGAGGACTATGAAAGGTTCTGCCCATATCTGGCGGAACACTTTGATGAAGAAGTTAAACGATTTTATACGCCCCAGGAAATTCAACAGGGGTACCTGTTGACTTCCGGTCTGGACGGCAAGGAGGTGCGCGCGCCTCTCATGGCGCTTGCGATAGGCGTGGCCCATACCCAGTATCGCACCTTCAAGAGCGGTAAGAAGATGTTTGAAATCCTTGCCCAGGTCCGACAGAAAGCCCAGCCCACCGGCGGGAAAAGTGTCATTTTTGTGGACAGGCGCCGCACGGACCGCTAAGTCGTGAGCCGCACTTGGGGGCATGATAAAAGGCTTGGAATGTCCCGGTCGGGATTTTCCCGGCGCGTGTGCCCGTGATGACCGGCGTGAAAATCGATCTCCAAGAGCTATGAGAGGACAGCATGCTCTATACAACATTTGGAAATACAGGGATATCTGTTTCACGGCTGGGTTTCGGGGGCATGCGCTTTGAAACGCCCGCCGACACGGAATCCATGGCCGAAGTGGTCTGGCACGCCTTTCATCGGGGCATTACCTATTTCGACACTGCGCCCGGGTATTGCGAGGATCAGAGTGAAATTATTGTCGGCACGGCCATAAAAGAAATTAAAAAGACCAAAAAGCCCTTTTACGTTTCCACAAAGACCATGGCAACCGATCCCAAAGAAGTCCGGCGCCAGTGCGAGGCGTCCCTCAAACGACTGCATGTGGACGCCATCGACTTTTATCATGTCTGGTGTTTGGTGCAGCCCGAAGAACTGCGGAAGAGGAAAGAAAAGGGGGTTCTCCAAGAGTTCAGGCAATTGAGGGAGGAAGGGCTTATACGGCACATAAGCGTCTCCACACACCTGGAACACCAGCACGTCGATGCCATGTTGGCGGAAGGGGAAGGTCTGTTTGAAAGCATGCTGATCGGCTTGAACTTGCAGAACTATGACCTGCGAAGCGCCGGGGTGCGGGCGGCGGCGGCCCGGGGGCTGGCCGTGGTTACCATGAATACCCTGGGCGGCGGGATACTTACCAAGTACAGGGAACATTTCCGGGCCGCCATGGGTGATGCGGATAGTTCCATGGTGCAGACAGCCCTGCGCTTTAATCTTTCCGTTCCAGGCGTGACCACCGCCCTGGTCGGTTTCAGGAATAAGGCGGATGTGGATGAGGCCGTCGAGGCAGTGGAATCCTTTTCACCGCTCCGGGAACAGGATATTGAGACGATAACCGGTGAAATGCGCCGCAATTATAAAGAATATTGCACCCAGTGCGGCTATTGCAGGGATTGTCCGGAGAGTATTCCCGTCGTGCGCGTGATGGAGGCCTATAATCACGGGTTGATGGAAGGGATGGACGCGGCGCTTCGGCACATGAAGTACCATTGGAATGCCCCTGATATCGCCAGGGTGCTGGAACCTTGCACCCGGTGTCGCCGTTGCGAAGAGGAATGCACCCAGCAGTTGCCTATTCTGAAGCGTTTTGAGGAGTTGAAACGTGCAAGCCGTTCCCCGGGGGAGGGCTGACAGCGGCTTAACTTTTGTGTTTCAACAGGTCGATACAGGCATCGTACACCTGTTCGGAACTGATGGCGGCCAAGTATCCCTCCGCCTCGGCGGGTTCCAGGTTGTGCCTGAGATTGGGTGGGCCGGCATAGAGCACACGGCATGGTTTGCTGTAAGGCTGGTGCTTTTCCGGGGATGTGCCGCCAAAAATGGCCACTACGGGCACATCCATGGCCGAGGCGATGTGCATGGGGCCTGTGTCGCCCCCGACAAAAAGGGCGCAGTGTCGGATAAGGCACGCATAGTCTTTGAGGCCGGGCGTTTCCGGGGCGATGTGGGGGTTTCGGTGGCTTTTTTTGCTTATTTCCTGCACACAAGTCTTCTGTCCTGGGCCCCAGGTCAACAGCACTTCAAAGCGACCGTCCGACAACAGCATGTCCGCCAGTTCCGCATATCGCGCGAGGGGCCACTGTTTTTCCGGGCGGTCCACGGGCGCATGAATGGCGATAATGCGCTTCGCGCTTTGAAACTCATTTTGCACATAAGCGTCAATGGCCTCTTCCGTTTCTTCCGGAAGGGCGATGAAAAAGTCGGTTGCGCCTGGGGGGGCGCCGGCCGCCTCGCAAAGCAGCAGGTTTTCCTCCACCCGGTTCAGCATGGCTGAAGGCAGGCGTACCCGGTGGTTGGCGAGTAGGTAGCTCAATTCGCGTCCGCGAGGCGGCGCAAAAGCGTACCGCTCCCTGGCGCGGGTGGCCCGGGAGGCGAACCCGCTCTTGAAAATGCCATGGAAATCCAGCACAACATCATAACGATTGGCGCGCAACGTCTTGCAGAACTGCAGGAAAGCCCGCACCCCTTTTTTGAAGCCTTCCGGACGTTCAAAGACATGAATAGCGTCCAAGGCGGGGTGATCAAGAATGATATCCTGTGATTTTTTTTCGATCGCCCAGTCGATTTGCGCGTGAGGAAAGGCGTCGCGCAGGGCATGCAACGCGGGAAGTGTGCGTACCACATCTCCAATGGCGCTGAATCGAATGATCAAAATGCGGGGAAAACCGTTGAGCATGAACGTCATCCATATACGACAAACGCCTGTCCGGACGGGCAAGCGCAGGACTCACAAGCCGCTCTCCGGACGGGCCCCCCGTGTTTTGCCCTCCTTGGAGAAACGGAAACTGGCGGAGAGGGAGGGATTCGAACCCTCGGTACGCTTTCACGCACACACGCTTTCCAAGCGTGCACCTTAAACCGCTCGGTCACCTCTCCCAGCGCGGTGAATTATACCTGACCGGCGCCCAGTAAACCAAATACGCCACTTTTCCCATTGGCGGCACTGGATGGTGACAGCATTTTTTGTTGACCATGGGGGCCGGGCTGGGGTATGATCTGACATTCTGTCCTGTTTTTGGGACAATGTCCGGGAGGGGCAGCAATGTTTTTCCCCGGGACGGTATTCCGGCTTTTTCCCGCCTGAGCGGCTATGAATTTGCCACACGCAGGATCAGAATACGGCTTGGAAACATGGTTGAGGCAAAGGTGGATACCTATAACTTTCGGGAGTTGACTCATGTCCAATTTCTCATTCTGGGATTACGGCGTTCTGATTTTGTATTTCGGTTCGATGGCGGCGCTCGGACCGTTATTCGCTCACAAGGGAAAAACCACCGAAGGCTATTTCCTCGGTGACCGCTCGTTCCCGGGCTGGCTGATCGGATTCTCCATGTTTGCCACTTCCATCTCTTCAATGACCTTCGTCGCCTATCCGGCGGATGCCTATAAAACCGCCTGGTATCGCATGACCCCCAATTACATGCTTCCCGTGGCCGTATTTATTGCCGCCATATTCTTCCTGCCCTTCTTCCGCCGGACTAGAATAGTCTCCGCCTATGAATTCCTCGAAGGGCGCTTTGGCCCGTGGACGCGCCTTTATGCGGCCGTTGCCTTCATCGTTTCGCAGGTAATCCGTGTCAGCCTGATACTGTTCCTCGTGTCGGTGCTTTTCCATGAAATGACCGGGATGAATGTGTATTACTGCATCCTTATAGGCGGTGTGGTCACCTCGTTTTACACGGTCTTGGGGGGCATACAGGCGGTAATGTGGACGGATTTCATTCAATCTGTCGTCCTTTGGATTGGCGGCCTGGGTACGCTGTTTGTTGCGCTTCGCGCCATGCCGGGCGGTGTGGGCCAGGTTCTTTCGATGGCTTCCGAGGCGGGAAAATTTTCGATGATGGACCTGAACGCTGAGGGCGTGATGGAGGCCATACAATTCAGCCCGGACTTCACCAAAAAAACCGTTTCTCTTTTCCTGCTGGTAGGGCTCGGCAACTGGCTGGCGGAATACAGCAGCAACCAGAACGTCATACAACGTTATGCCGCCGCGCGTAGCGCGAAACAGGCCCGCGTGGCCGTCTGGGTCTGCTGTATTTTCAGCGTGCCTACCTGGGCATTGTTCATGTTTATCGGGACCACCCTTTGGGCCTTTTTTCAGGTCTTCCCCACGGAGGAGGCCGCGGCAATGCTTACGGGTGCAGGCGGTACCAAGGCGGAACAGATTTTGCCATATTTCATTATTAACTATCTCCCCAAGGGGGTGTCTGGTCTGGTGATTGCCGGTGTGCTGGCCGCCGCCATGTCCAGCCTGTCCGGAAGCATTAACGCCACCTCGGCCGTAAGCCTGGTGGATGTCTATAAACGGCATATCGCCCCGGAAAAAAGCGACCGCCATTATGTTATCGTCGCAAAAAGCGTCGGTTTTATTATGTCCGTCTTGATGCTTGTAGGGGCGGCGTTACTTCAGTACATGCAGAATTCCACGCTACAGGACAGTGCCACGATTCTGACTGCCCTGACGGCAGGCGGTTTGCTCGGCATTTACTTGCTCGGCTTCTTCACCAAGACCGGCGATGACCGCAGTGTGCTGGTCGGCATTGCGTTCACCTTGGCTTTCACCTTGTGGATGGGCTTGTCCAAACTCGGGTGGTTGCCTGCCGGGTTGATTTCACCCATACACAGCTATTACGCCGGTGTGCTCGGCCATATCCTCATGTTTGCTATCGGCTACCTTTTCGGTATTTATTTCAAGAAGGTGAGCGAGTTCGACGAGTTCGAGAAAAACAATCCTGACCTCGTGTGACGCGGAGCGGCGGGAAAACCGGCGAACCATGCCTCCATCAGGGCGCGTGGGCCTCAAGGCAGTGTCTTTCCCCTTGAGGTAATCACACTGTTCTACTCCGTCTCAAGCGAGGAATCAGATGCCGGCGCCGCTGTCTTGCGCGGGCGTGTCAGGTTTTACCTCTTTTGAGAGGTCTTTATCAAGCACGAATACCTCATCCAACTGCTCAAAAATACGCAACAGGCTTCGGCGGCTGCTGTGGAGCGCTTGGCGCTGTTCATCATTTATTTCGCCCAGCTGTTCTTCCAGCAGCATTTCTGTAAAACCGAGAATGCCTGCCAGGGGCGAACGAAGACGGTTGGCGATGTTGATGTAAAAAGATGCCCGCAGCGCCATGACGCGTTGTAATTCTTCGTTGGCTTTCTCCAGGTTCATCTGGGCGAGGCTGTTCGCCTCCTGAAACTCCTTCTGGTTCGTGATATCATGGAACAAGGCCACGAACAGGCGCCGCCCCTCCCCCAGAAACGAATGGATGTGCATGTAGACGCTGCGTTCCTGGCCGCCTGTGGGCAGAACCAGCATTTCCTGGTGCAGGGCTCCAGCATGCTTCAGGTTGTCCAGGGAATCGCCCAAAGAACCATCATCGAACAGAAAAGCCCGGAAACGCAATCCCATGAGTTTCTGGCGGGGTAAGCCAAGAAAATTACAGGCGCTCTCGTTGACATCGGTTATCAATTCGTTTTCATCATAGACAATGATTGGGTGGGCCGTATGATTCAATATGGCGCGCAGTGTTGCTTCGGAGGATTCCAGGGCGGTGGTTTTGCGATGGGCATCCTGTTCCAGGCGCCGCATCACGCGCGCGAGTATTGCCATGATCCATCCGCAGAAAGCGATTAGGAAGAGATTGATATACAAGGGCAGATAGAGCAGGTCAATGCCGCTTATAATCCAGTCCACGATTATGGTAAACGAATAGGCTGCGCATACCAGCAGGGTGATCCATACGGAATCAAAGGTGCGCGGGCTGTAAACATGATACCCGATGATAAGAAACAAGAACAGGGGGGCTAAAGGACTGCCGGCCCCGCCCGAGATGCCGACCAGCAGGCAGGCGCCCAGCAGATACAGGAGAAAATTCCAGGGTGAAACAAAAAAGGAGGTGCGGTGCGTGTAAAAAACCCAGTGGGAAAAAATATTGTGCGCCAGGGCGGTTGTTCCCGCAATCATGAATAATCGCTGCAGCGCGTTGTCCTGTGTCGCCACGCTCAAGATGGCCAGAACCACGTAAGCAACGTAGCGCAGGATCAGGAGAGACCATTCCACCCGCAGCACGAGCGTCTGACGGCTGTTATCGGCGTACACGCCTTCGGCGGAAGTTTTGTTTATATCCTGCAGCAACAGATGATTCCTCCACATGCTTCTTGTGGACAGGCTGGATGTCCGGTCGAGGGACCTATTGGTTGAGAATCTTTATGATCTCGGCCCCGTACTGTTCCCGTTTGAAGGGGCCCAGGGTGTTGATGGATGCCAGTTCCTGTTCTTTTCGCGGCCATTTCTCCGCAATTTCTTCCAGGGTTTCCCGGTTGAGGATCGCGTCAGATTCCACGCCCCGCTTGCCGGCGGTCTCTTTTCGCCACTGCAGGAGCAGTTCATGACGCTGCCAGTAACCCTCGCTGTGTTTTTTGTGCCGGGCGCTATACACAGGCGGCGTCGCGTGCAGGGCTTTTCGGATGGTATCATCCAACCGGGGATGCAGCCGATCCAGCAGTTTGTCGGAAACCCCCGGTATCGAAGCGATCTTCTTGGGCATATTGCCGTTCCAGCTGGCGCTCGCCTGTGCAATCTGTATCAATACCTGGTTGTTTATGACCTTGAAAGGCGGCACATCCCGGCGTTTCGCTTCATTTTCCCGAAAAACAAAAAGTGCTTTGAGTACCGCCTGCGCGCGCGGCGGGATGGTGCGCGCGCCGGGCAGCTTCCAAAAATCGTCCGCGTTAAATACCCGTTTGGCGCCATGGGGTCGGCACAGGTTGCGAAACACCTCTTCCGCTTCCCGCAGGAGCCCTTTCTCCTCCAATTGTTTCCCCAGGTCATCGCGCAGGCGCAGGAGATGGCAGGTATCGTTGCAGGCATAGAGCAACTTTTCAGGAGACAACGGCCTTTGGGCCCAGTTCGCCTTCTGGTGCTTTTTGTCCAGATGGATGCCGTACATCGTTTCCAAAAACCACGCCAGTCCCATCTTCGAGAAACCAAGCAGGCGCCCCGCCCACATGGTATCGAAAAAGTTGGATAGTCGCCAGCCGTACAGGTTCTCCAGCAGGGACAGGTCATATTCCGCCGCGTGAAAGACTTTTTCTATCGAAGCGCTTTCAAAAATGTGTTTTAGCGGTTCCAGGGAGAACTCTGCAAGGGGATCAATGATGAAATTTTGGGTTTCGGTGGAAATCTGAATCAGGCAAATACGTTCACGATAGGCGTACAGGCTGTTCGCCTCAAGATCAACCGCCAGTCTCGGCGCCCGGGAAAGGAATTTTAAAGCCCGATCCCATGTTCTCTGAGAATCCACTAAATCGTAAAGGACATCTGACAACTTGGTTACTACTCCATTTAGCCTGAAATTTCCTATGGCATTGATAGGACTAAGTATACACCGTGACCGATCCCGGATGAAAACGCATCGTTCTACCCTGTTTAACTGGTGTCGACTTTTTATCCCGGTTATGAATCATAGCCCTGTTTCCCCCGCCGCAAAATGGCCATCGGGGCCATCACATTGCTTTTACCTCCCTCCGTCCTACATACTTTTCGCAGTTTGTCGGACGAAAATCCTTTAAAGACTTTTTTGCCCAACGGGAGAACCTTATGTTTAACACGCGTATTACCAAAATGCTGGGTATTGAGTATCCCATACTTCAAGGCGGCATGCAGTGGCTGGCGAAGGCGGAGCTGGTTTCCGCGGTCTCCAATGCGGGCGGACTGGGGTTTATTACGGCCGTTTCTTTTGCCACCGTACAGGAATTGCGCGACGAGATTCACAAGACCCGTGACATGACTGACAAACCCTTCGGCGTTAATATATCCATGCTGCCGGTGTTGATGCCCGGGGATCTGACCGATGCCTATGTGGACCTGGTCTGCGAGGAGGGCATCCTGGTGGTGGAGACGGCGGGCCGGAATCCCGAGCCCTATGTGCCGAGGTTCAAGGCGGCCGGCGTCAAACTGTTTCACAAGGTGCCGGCGGTCCGCTTCGCGCGCAAGGCGGAATCCGTCGGCGCTGACGCGGTCATTATCGTCGGCTTTGAGTGCGGCGGGCACCCCGGCATGGATGACGTACCTTCCCTGATTGTGCTGCCCAAGGCCGTGAAAGAATTGGGCGTGCCCGTGATCGCTGCGGGCGGGTTTTGCGACGGAGCAAGCCTGATCGCTGCTTTGGCGCTGGGCGCCGAAGGGGTGCTTATGGGAACGCGTTTTATGGCCACGGCGGAGAGCCCCATGCACGACAATTTCAAACAATGGATGGTGGAGGCGCAGGAAACGGATACCATGGTGGTGGAACGTTCCATACGCAACGCGGCGCGCATCATGAAGAATGACGCCGCCATGACCGTTGCGCGTATGGAAAAAGAGGGAGCGACCCTGGAAGACTTGTTGCCGGTCATTGCCGGGCGGGTCGGGCGCGAAGCCTACCTGAGCGGGGATATTAATCTCGGCGCCATTGCCTGCGGACAGGCCGTCGGGCGTGTCCACGAAATAAAAAGTGTCGCGGAACTTATGGATGAAATCATCGGTGACGCCCGCGAAATTGTACGTCGTCTGGAACAGGTGGTTTCTTCCTGAACTGGTGCCGGGGTCCCGTGATGATACTGTCGGGGTCCGGGCGGTGTTTTTGGGCGAATAAACTCGAACGGAGAATTGTTACCTCAATACAACAGGAGAGGCAATGAAAAAAAAGATGATCTATGTCGTGTTATTGACGGCGGCGGTCGTGATGCTGACTGTAGCGGGGCATCATGTCTGGGCCGGGCCGAAAGGAGAACCGGTGGATGTGCTGAGGCACGTTGTAAAAGACATCGACGGGAATGATGTCAACCTCGCGAATTACCGGGGCAAGGTGGTGATGATTGTGAATGTGGCGTCAAAATGCGGATTTACGGGCCAATACGCCGCACTGGAAGCCTTGTATAAGAAATACCGGGATCGCGGCTTCCTTATCTTGGGATTCCCTTCCAACGATTTCATGGGGCAGGAGCCGGGAACGGAGGCGGAGATAAAGTCTTTCTGTTCTCTGACCTACGGCGTCAGTTTTCCAATGTTCGCGAAGATTCCCGTTACCGGAAAAGACAAAGCCCCCTTATACCGGGATTTGACTGAAAGAGCGACCAACCCGGATCATGCCGGTGGGGTTAAGTGGAATTTCACGAAGTTTCTTGTCGGACGGGATGGCAAAGTGGTTGACCGTTTTGCCCCCACCACCAAGCCGGATGCGGAGCAAGTAAGCGCTGCGGTGGAAAAAGCCCTGGATGTTGCTGAAAAAGACGCGCCGGACAGCTGATGAGCAGGGTTGGGGGCCGCACAAAAAAGGATTCTGCAACCATGCCGCAGCACGCTTTTGATCAGGGACGCTTTTTTCTCAAGGACTTGATACGGCTTCAGGTTGACTTTTCCAATACGGACCAAAGTCGAAAACAAGCAGCCCCGCCCCTGCAAAAGCCCTGCGACCCGGACATCCCCAGAATAGCCCTGCCAGACGGTAAAAGCTGCCTCGAACGGTTGTGTGTTGTTTCTCTCGGAGAAGCCATCGCGCGCCGCAAGAGTGTGCGCAGCTATTCCACGAAGGCCCTCTCCATGGAGGAACTTTCCATGCTGCTTTGGGCAACACAGGGTGTCCGAAAAGTGACGGGAGACAATTCCGCGTTTCGTACGGTACCAAGCGCGGGCGCACGCCATGCCTTTGAGACTTATCTTGTCGTCTCGCGGGTGGATTCCCTGGAACCCGGATTGTACCGGTATCTTCCCTTTGACAATCAGTTGCTGCGCCTGTCCGGAGAAGCGGATTTGGAACAGCGCGCGGCTCTTGCCTGTTACGGCCAAGACTTTGTCGGGCGTGCGGCGGTGACGTTTTTTTGGACAGCGATTCCCGCCCGCTCGGAATGGCGTTACGGCGAGGCGGCCCACAAAGTGATAGCCCTTGACGCAGGCCACGTGTGCCAGAACCTTTACCTCGCCGCGGGCGGTATTGGCGCCGGGGTCTGTGCCGTGGCCGCCTATAATCAGGAAGCGTGCGATACGCTGTTGGAGGTGGATGGCACCGAGGAATTTACCATCTATGCCGCCGCAGTCGGCAAATGCCGCGATAAGGCATGAGAAAACAGATGGGCCAGATTGAAAAGTTATATGTTGTTCACGCTTCAGCGTGCTGGGCGTACAGACAAAACCCAATCTGAATGTGTTACTTTCGGCACACTAAAGTGCAAATAACCTCTGCCCCTATGCCTCCGATATTGCCGTGTCACCTCCCCTATTGCGGTAGGGCTTGCGAGGCGGGAAGCCGGACCAGGAATCGTGTATTGGCACTGGAGGCGTCTATCTCGAAGCGCCCGCTGTGGGTGTCAATGATGCGTTTAGACACGCTCAGGCCGATGCCGATGCCTTTGCCTTCCTTTTTCGTGGTGAAAAAAGGCTGAAAGAGTTTTTCCATAATCTCAACGGAAAGATCTTTACCGCTATCTGTGACCGAAAATACAACCTCGCCGTCCCGTTCCTCCACCTCCACGCGTACCCATCTGTCCTTCAAAGATTCCACGGCGTCATGGGCATTGTTCAAAAGATTGATAAGTACTTGCGATATCTGGGCGGGGCGGCATTCCAGGTATACGCCCTCCACGCCGGAAACACGCAGCAGGGTGCCGCTTTTCAGGAACCGGTGTCGGCATAAATCTACGGCGTCCCCGACAATCCTGGCCGCTGAAACGCGGGAGAAGGGGTCCCGGGCGCTTTCTCTGGTCAGGTTCTGCAGGGATTTGATGATGTCCGTGATGCGCTGGACATTGCGCAGAATGATGTTCAGCGCCTTATCCGTCTTGGCCTGATCGTGGGAGGGCTGTTTCAGAAGTTGTTGCAGCTGTTGCGCGCCAGCTGAAATCACCGCAAGGGGCGTCTTGATTTCATGGGCAATGCCGCTGGAAAGCATTCCGAGCTCGGACATGCGGGCCGCATTGTCGATCTCGCGCCGTTGTTCTTCGATGATGGCCCGGCTGCGCACCCGCTCCGTCACATCGTTGAGCAGCAACAGCAAATGCCTGTCCTCCGCGCTGACAAAAGAGGAGATGTAATAGTCCACGTGCAGGTCTTCGCCTGCCGTTCGCGGCGCCCGCACTTCTCCATGCAGATGCGTTTCACCTGTCAGGACGGATTCCAATAGGACATGCAGTCCAAGCCGGCGTAACCTCCCCGAATCCCGGAAGTCCAGGGAGAGCAGTTCCTTCGGGGAAAGTTCCAGAATACGGCTTGCCGCGGTGTTGGCTACCACGCAGGCCCCTGAAGCCTTGAACGCGAGGATGCCCAGCGGGGACACCGTTATCAGTTCCTCATTCAGGTTCATGGCGTCCAGAAGACGCTGATTCGTCTGCTGCAATTCTTGGGTACGTTCCTGTACCCGCTGCTCCAGGCTTTGATTTAACGACCGCAGTGCGTCTTCCATCTGTTTGCGCCCGGTGATGTCAATCTCCATAAGCGCGTACCGTTGAAGCTTGCCGTCCGCGCCTTTGACGGGGCAAACGTAACAGTCGTAATAGTGTCCGGACCGTTCCGCCTCAAAACGGCACACCGTGCCTGTTTCCGCCGCTGTTTCAAAGGGGGTCCGGGCGAATCCTGCAAGTTCGGGCGGGAAGAACAAGGAAATATCCCGCCCCGGAAGTTCTTCAAGCGTGGTGTTGAACCGCAGTGCCGTTGTGTCGTTTGCTACCAATATCCGGTAGTCCGCGTCCACCAGCAGAAGGGATTCCGGGTTTACCGCGATCAACGTGCGGAGCGTCTGCTCGCTTTCTTTCAGCCTCTCCTGGGCCTTCCTGCGTTCTTCCACCTCAATCGCAAGCAGTTGCCGCCGGTATTCCGTTTGTATATGGGCGCGATGGGTTTCAAATATCGAAGCATAAAATCCGAGGAACAGGGAACTTATTCCCACAAGAAACATGCCCTCCTCCAAAATAAAATAAAGGACGGGGTGGTCATACACGGCAGTTCTCAGGATAGCGATGTCCAAATTCGCCAGCAGGCTGACTACCTGCGAAAAGATCAACGCCAGGGCGCCCCACATGACCAGTCTTTTTACGAACAGAGAACTTTGAAGGCGTCTTACAATGAAAATCGAAACGCCGCCCCAGGTGAAGACAGCGGCAAGCGTCATGGATCCTGTCACAATGTAGGGAGCTTCCAGAGCGCTATACAAGGCGCGCCCGGCGATTTCGAACAAAACCGCCCCGGCAATACCCGCACATAAGATCCATGCCAGGCGTCTTTGTCCGTCAGAACCCTCAGCGTGGTGTGCGGCGGCAGGCGCTGACAGGGTTGTTTTCGTATCTGCCTGGGGAAAATCTGTTGAATTCATCCTTTATCCCCGTGATTTTGCGTGTCTTTCCCGCCTGGCCCTCGGTCGGCTGGTTGCCTGTGGAGAACATATAGGCGCTTAAGGCCATTTCGCTGACAATTAATTATGAGTTCATGCGGCAATTCCCAGAGTCTTAAAGAGGTCTGACATATGTTGTTGAACCGCGACATATTGCTTTTCCAAATTGCTTTTTGGTTG
>JAAYBJ010000191.1 GCA_012730105.1 Candidatus Hydrogenedentota bacterium | reverse complement strand
GTAATCGTGGTTCGTAATCGTGGTTCGTAATCGTGGTTCGTAATCGTGGTTCGTAATCGTGGTTCGTAATCGTGGTTCGTAATCGTGGTTCGTAATCGTGGTTCGTAATCGTGGTTCGTAATCGTGTTCCTGTAAAACTTTTCGATTACGATTACGATTACGAGCACGAGATACGAGCACGAGATACGAGCACGAGATACGAGCACGAGATACGGGCACGAGATACGGGCACGAGATACGGGCACGAATGCTATGAGGGGGGGGGTACGGGATCGACTGTGTCAGTCAAAAAGCGCAGCCACAAAGTCCCGGGCATTGAAGGGCTGCAGGTCCTCGACCCCCTCGCCCACGCCGATCAGTTTGATGGGGATTCCCAATTGATTGTGGATGGCGATGACCATGCCGCCCTTGGCCGTGCCGTCGAGTTTGGTGAGCACGATGCCGTTCACATGCAGCGCCTGGGTGAACTGGCGCGCCTGCTGCAGGCCATTCTGGCCGGTGGTGGCGTCCAGGACCAGCAGCACTTCATGGGGCGCGCCGGGCTGGCGTTTCCCGATGACGCGATGGACCTTTTTCAGTTCCTCCATGAGGTTGACCTTGGTATGCAGCCGGCCGGCGGTGTCGATGATCACGTTGTCCGCCTTGCGCGCGATGCCAGCATCCACCGTGTCATAGGCCACGGCGCCGGGATCGGCCCCTTCCTGGTGGCGCACCAGCTGCGCGCCGGCCCGTTCCGCCCAGATGGCCAGTTGTTCGCCCGCAGCGGCGCGAAAGGTGTCGGCCGCGCCCAGGACCACGGCGCGTTTCTCCTTCGCGAGGGTGTAGGCGATCTTGCCCGCCGTGGTGGTTTTACCCGAACCGTTCACCCCCGCGACCAGCATGACATGGGGCTCACCCTCGCAACGCCAGTCGCAGCCCGCCTCGCTCTGGGTCAACAACGCGGTCATTTCCTCTTTCAGGATCTCATACAGCCGGGAGGCATCCTCTATGCCTTCCGCCTTCACCCGCTTGCGCATGTCTTCGACAATCTGCAGGGTGGTTTCCACACCGACGTCGGCGCTGATCAGGCTTTCCTCGAGTGCTTCGAACATCTCCAGGCTTGCGGTGTCATTGGTGGAAAAAATGCGTTTGATGCCGCCGATCAATCCGTTTCTTGTTTTGCCCAGGCCGTTTTTGAGCCTGGAAAAAAAACCTGTATCAGACACAGTGGATACCCTTTCGCTGTACTAAGAGAATTTCGCCGCCGGCACGTCTTGCCGCGCCCCCTGCTGTTTTGGGAAACAGCCGCCCGCCTATAAACCGGGAATGCGATAGGCGGCGGACTGGTATTGCGTCGTATTGAGATCGGTAACGCCGGAGATGCTCACCACGCCGTCAGGGTTCAACAGCGCGGCGCCCGAAACGGCGTAGCAGGCGTCATTATACATGACACCGCCCTCGTGCCAGTCCGCACTGAGCATGTGCTCATTCTGAGAAGCATGGCCGCGCAACTGGATGACCCCGTTGACCTGCGCCACGTAATGCCACGCGCCATCCTGGAACCTCAGTATTACCGCGCCCACGAAACGCTGTGTAGTGCCTAGCTTTTCGTACACGGCATACACACCGTCGCTGAATTCCGACTTCTCGGTGGATTCCAGCCGGGCGGCCTCTGCGTCAGACAAGGACGGGAACGAGGCTAGAAGTTCCTGGTAAAGCAGGTCATAAAGTTCATGGCCTTCGCCCTGCCAGTACACTTCGGGGGAAGATGCTGCCTCAAAACTCCGCCCCGAATCGGAAGCCGTGGTCAACATGGAAGAAATACGGCCCGCATTCAGCCCCAGCCACAACACAATCAGCAACCCGAGAATGGGCAGCGCCTTGAAAAGAAATGAGGAGGCCGGCGCCCCTTCCACCTCGGCATCCAGTATCTGGTCGGCGGCCAGGCGCAAATGTCGTTGGTCGCGAAGATTATTGCCGCAGGTCTTGCATATCAACGTCCCTTCCGGGTTCGTCGTGCCGCATTGACCGCAAACGGCATCCGCTTCGATACCTTCCTTATATTCGGGCTGTGCAAACGGTTCCTTCACCATAAGGTTTACTCTTTACTAACCATAGCCTATCTGTTAAAAAGGAAATACTCAAAACACCACTATTATGTAATAATTTACTTCCAATATCAACCTTTTTTTTATCGCATCCCCTCAAGGCCCTCGAATCCACGGCTGGAGCAGTGCCGACGCCTGCAGAATCGTGTTATACTTGAGCCCCTCACAGGAAAACTCGTTACACAGTAGATACCCCGTTGTTCACTTTAGTTTCAGTGAAGTTCCAGATTGGCACATACCCCTGTACAGAAAGACGATATCCGGTATGACAACAGAAAAGCACCTCTACTATATGCAGTCCGCCATCCAGGAAGCGCGGCGCGCCCTGGCGATTCAGGAAGTACCCATCGGCTGTGTCATTGTTCATGAGGACAGGATTATCGGGCGGGGCTACAACCAGCGCGAGCACCTGCAGAACCCGACGGCTCATGCCGAGATGATCGCCATTACGGCGGCGGCCAATCACCTGGGCAGCTGGCGCCTGGAAGGAGCGCGGTTGTATGTCACCCTGGAACCCTGCCCCATGTGCGCCGGGGCCATCATCCTGTCCAGAATCGAGGCGGTCTATTTCGGGGCTTATGACCCAAAGGCGGGGTGCTGCGGCAGCCTGATGAACCTGCCGCTGGACAATCGCTTCAACCACCGTCCCTCGGTAACGGGCGGTCTGCTCGGCGAGGAATGCGGCGAGATGCTCAGCGCCTTCTTCAAGGATATCCGGGACAAATCACGGCAGACGGGACCGCGTTATCAGGAGGACTGACTGGCAGACAAAGAGGGAAACTATAGGTCCTATAAGTCCCATAGGTCCTATATACTCAAGCCTGCTCCCTATCCCCCGCCCCCTGTCCACTGGTTAGTTTCCGGAACAGCCGCGCCTCCACCTCGGGCGTCACATAATGACTGACCCGCCCCCCGAAATGGGCGATTTCCTTCACCTGCCTGGAACTCAGGAACAGGTAGGGTTCGCTGGGCATGAGGCATACCGTGTCTATTTCCGGGTCCAGTTTCTGGTTGTTGATGGCCAGGGAAAGTTCAAATTCGAAATCCGAAACCACGCGCAGCCCCCGGATGAGCGCAATGGCGCCCTGCGATCGCGCGTATTCCACGGTCAGGCCGATGAACGTGTTCACGGTGACCTTCCCGATGTCGGAAGTCATTTCTTTCAGCATCTCCACGCGTTCTTCAAAGCTGAACAATCCCGATTTCTGTTCATTACAGGCGACCCCGACGATGACCTGGTCGAAAATTTTGGCGGCGCGCTGAATCAGGTCCAGGTGCCCCAGCGTGGGCGGATCGAAACTTCCGGCATACAGGGCGATGCGTTCATTCATCGACGTATTCTCCTTTCAGCGCCGCAGCAAGGGCCGCCTCGTAAACTGTTCTGACAGGGAGCACGTTCGCCTCGGCCAACGCGCGGCACACCTCGAATTCCGGGGAGGAAGCGACGGTTTCCCCCTGCAGCAAGCCGGTCTTGACCGGCACCTTGCCCCACGGTGTGTCCACGTGGCGCATTTTCCGGGCCAACGCCCACCGGCGCTCTTCACGGATGCGCACGCCGAGGGTGGTGCTGTTTTGAAAGACCAGCCGGGCCAATGACGCGGCCCTGACGGGGTCGGCCAGCACCGTGACATGCTGGGCCAGGCGCCCCTTTTTGGCAAACACCGGCGCGACAAAGACATCCCGTGCGCCCGCCTGTAACAATATCGGCACGAGCAGGGCAGACAGTTCCGGGTTCATGTCGTCAATGGTCGTTTCCAGTACGGCGATGGTCTCGAGGGCAGGCAGACGTTCCAGGAACTCCCCGACAAGCACGCGCAGCACATTGGCGCGATCCGGCAGGTCCCGGGTTCCCGCGCCATAACCCACAGCGTCGGTGCGCATGTCCGGCATGGGTCTGAACGCCTCCGCCCACTGTTTCGCCAGGGCCGCGCCTGTCGGGGTAACCAGTTCGCAGGGCACCTCCCCGGCGCTCCAGGGAATGCCCCGCAGCAACAGCGCCGTGGCGGGCGCCGGCACGGGCATAACCCCGTGATCGCAGGTCACGGTACCACTCCCGGCCACCAGGGGGGAACAGATGACCCGGCCGATTTCCAGGCTGGCCAGCGCCGCGTTGGCGAGCACGATGTCCATGATGGAATCGACCGCGCCCACTTCATGAAAATGCACTTTTTCCACTGGAACGCCGTGCACCTCCGCCTCGGCCTCGCCGATGCGTTCAAAGGTGGATACCGCCGCCGTCTTCGCCTTCTCGTCAAGGGCGGCGCCCTGGATCATATCAATAATATGGGAAAGGTGCCGGTGTGGCTGGTGGGCGTGGGTGTCCATCAGCACCTGGAACGAGGTGGCGCGAATGCCTTTCTTGGTGACCTTTTCCACCTTTAGGGAAACACCCTCGATATGCAGCGATGCGGCCACCGACCGCAGGTACGCCTCATCGGCGCCCGCATCGAGCAGGGCCGCCACGGTCATATCGCCGCTGATACCGCAAAAACAATCCAGGTACAGGTCTTTCATGGGCACGTGTTTATCCGGTGGTCTGTTCAACCAGTTTAAGTATGGTGCAGGCGGCCACTGCCGCACCGAATCCATTGTCAATGTTCACCACGGTCAGCCCGGTGGCGCAGGAATTCAACATGCCGAGCAGGGCGGCGATGCCGTTGAAACTGGCGCCGTAACCCACACTGGTCGGCACGGCAATGACCAGGGAAGAAGTCAGGCCGGCCACGACGCTAGGCAGCGCGCCTTCCATGCCGGCGCACACCACGGCGGCCACCGCTCCGGAAATGCGCTCCCGCTGTTCCAGCAGCCGGTGAATGCCCGCCACGCCCACATCGTAGACGCGTTCCACACGGACACCCATGGCAAGACAGGTCACCGCGGCTTCCTCCGCCACGGGGATGTCACTGGTTCCGGCGCACACCACGGCGACATACCTTTGAGACAGGGGCCCCTCCTCGGCCATGACGGTAAAGGCGCGCGCCGCCGCGTGATACACCGCCCGAGGGACCGTGTCATGGACGGTTTGAAACATGTCAGGGCCGCAGCGCGTTCCCAGCACGGTCTCCCCCGCTTCCGCCATGCGCAAAGCGATCGCCGCCACCTGTTCCGGGGTCTTGCCCTGGCAGAAAATGGTTTCGGGATAGCCCTTGCGCAGACTGCGGTGGAAGTCTATCTTGGCAAACCCCATATCCTCAAAGGGGAGCCCGCGCAGTTGCTCCAGGGCAGCCTCGGAACTCAGCGTGCCCGCGGCCACCTCTTCCAACAAACGCGACAACCGTTCTTGATTCATATGCGCTGTCATCCATCCTTGAAAACTGACAACCCGACCACCTTCCATGAGAAAGAACGGCGCAAGTGTACCATATTTTTGCCAGCCCGGGCACACCTCCGAATCAATCGGAACCACGTATGGGCGCCTGTCTCCCCAATAGCCCAACTACTCTCAAACGTGAGTGTTGCCCACAACCCAATTTTGAATTCCGGGGACACGTTTCCCAATTACCTTTTAAACCATCGATGTTACTTCCAAGTAGAAATAAGTAATTGGGAACATGTCCCCGAAATTCAAAAGAAACCGTTGAAAAGGATTAAGGCGTTTATCCGAAGCCAGGAATACTAACATGCTGACTGATGGACGGTACTACATGGCGCGCGACAGCGAACGTACTGCTGGTATTTGGTTGGATTGGAGCGGGGCAATAAACGAAAGAGGCACGGTGATTACAGCAATGGAGTCACCGACAGCATTAAAAAGTTCAAGCACGGCCCCTTCTTCGCCGCCCGAGGGATGGGGAACGTAATCAATCAATGTGGCTACGTCACCGACGCGGAGTCCCTCTTCGGGAACGTCCCGGACCAAGGCTACTTCTTTGTAAAGTTCGGGCTTCATGATGTTCACCTTGCAGGTTTCAGCGTCACAAAACGGTATTGACCTTCGACGTCAAGCAATATCCATATCGTGACAACAGTCAGTATACCATGAACGCCTTGCAGACCGCCTTGTACACGATACAGGGTTCCATATTCCGTCGTGCGGTCGCATTGCGCATCATTTTCCGCTATAAGTTTTCGTATGGACGCCTCAAGTGATTCCGGGTTGTTACGGGTGAATCCAATCTGCGCCAGAAATCGCGATTTGTCGTTCTTGTTTCTGGGCGCGAGCAGGTATTCGGTTAGTTTTTCTCTGGGGATGTAAGCATCCTTGGGAATCTTCATGGGTGTATTCTTTGATTTATCTTGTTCATCAAGTGCCAATTCCGAAGCATCTCCCAAAATGTCTTTATTATCGGCCCATTATGCACCTGACGTTCTATGTCGTCATTGTACCACGATGTGAATTTTAGTCGCCATTTGGCACTTTTTCTGCACGTGAACCGAAGGGATATTATTCTTGCTCCGCCTCTTCCATGGCAATTTCCGCCCAAGCCCAAAGACGTTTGGGATCGTAGCGCACCGTGGAGATATCCTTCATGATCAATTCAATGTGGCAGCGGCCTTCGGCCTTGTCAAGAAAGTCCCGGATGTTTTTGCGCGCCTGAACCGGATCCCAGGCGGACTCGGCGACAATGGCAGGATTGGGTTTGTGGCTAATGACATAATCACTGCCGATCCCTTCAATAACCCGTTCAGCCTTGCACCAGGGGCTTACGGAGAGTTTGCGCAGATTGGGAACGCGTCGCAGGACATCCAGTTTATTATCGAGCGGTTCGCAGCAGCCGTAATACACCAGGCCCCAGCGTTCCAGCCAGCGAAGGTCGTGTTCAATGGCAAACTCCCAGTGCATTTCAGGGGAGACCTCCGAAAAAGCCTGGGCGTTGGAACAGCCCCACATGTTGTGCGGCTTTACGTGCGCCGGATCATAATCACTGCCCGGCAGCATGCTGGTATAGCCGTAGCCGCCGGAGCCGACGCGGGTATTGTTGTTGTCCAGGGACAACAGGTTCTGTTCCACGAACTGGTCCAGTTCCACCATCCAGGCGTCCACCATGCGGTCCACGGCGGCATGGGCCATATCAGGCCGCATGACCAGGTCCAGCATGGCTTCCTGCACGCCCCACCAGCGGATGAGGTAATCCCACGGGGTGAACCAGATGTGCGTCTGGCCCACCTTCCGCACGGGCATAATCCCACGGTACACCTCACACATGGCCTGATACCGGATTTCCGTCGCCTCTTCGTTGTGGGTCACCCGGGGCATCTTTATTTTCGCGATGTCCTCGGGTTCCTGGATCTGGATATGGAAATGGCGCGACACGATGTCGTTCGTTTCATCGGTTTTGACAATGTCCACATCCTCTACAATACCGAAGTCCGTGCTGTGAATGGCCAGTGGACAGGACAGATAGTCGCTGACCACCATATCGCCCGGCAGGTGCTTCCACTGGTAGAGGGTCCGGCGCAGTTCACACTCCTGGTCCCGCGCCCACGGATGTTCCGCGCGCAAGGTCAGTTCGTCGTCCACATTCATCTCGTTCCAGGGGAGTTCGTTGATCCAGACCATGGGCCGGACACTGTCCAAGTCATTGAGCCTCCGCCAGAGTTCCGCCTTCTCCTTGTGTACAGGCAGCAAGGCGATTTCCGCCACCTGTGACGCGAGGCCGCGCAGGATATCCGTGTCCCGTGTGGAAAGATGAATGGGCTCCGCAATGGGCGGCGGCGTGTAGTGGCTGGGGTCATGAAGCATGTCGACTTGTCTCCTGATGGTACAAAACGAAAGCAGTCAACGAATACACCTACATCCCCCGGCGCGAAGCGCCGGGGGATGTATTTTAAACTTTTCCATACACAAGCAGAACCGTTCACATACTTGCGAACACCTGACAGATCTCATTCGTAATTTCCGAACTCCCGAACGGCATCAAACATGGCGACAATATTTTCCACGGGCGTCTCCTCGAGGATGGTGTCATGGCTCGCGCCGCAGATGTAGCCGCCGCCGGGTTTCATGATCTCGAGCACTTCCCGCGTGGCCTGCCGCACGGATTCCGGGGTGCCGTTGATCAGCACATGATGGGAATCAATGGCGCCGTTGAACACCAGCCGTCCCCCGAATTCCCGTTTGAGTTCGGCCAGGTCCATGCCCCGGCAGGAAGGCTGCACGGCATGGATGGCGTCAATCCCGGCGTCGATGAACGAAGGAATCAGCTCGCGCACGCCGCCGCAGCAGTGCAACATGACCTTCATCCCGTAGTCATGGCCCAATTTCGCCAGCCGCGCCAGGTGCGGCTGCACGAAGCGGTCGAACAGCACCGCGCCCAAGAGCGGCCCGGTCTGGCTGCCAAAATCGTTGCCCATGAAGAAAATGTCTATCGCCCCGTCCGCCGCCTGGAAAATCCGCTCACTCGAAGCGTAATAATAGTCCACCATGTGCATAAACAGGGCATCCACGGACTCGGGATCGGTATACATGCGGACCATGAGGTCTTCCATACCGAACAGATCTATGGCATCGTGCCAGAAGGGCGACCAGTCGCCGCCAAGGATGGCGTATTCCCCCCGCCAGGCCAGGGCGGTCTCGCGAATCCTGGAAACGTCCACCCAGTCCGCGCTCGGCCACGGGTAGCCGTGGATCTGCTCCAGGGTCGCCCCGGCCGAAGCAACCGATGCCGTTGAACAGCGTGTTCAAGAGCAGGACCGCGAAATAACTGTTGAGGACACTGCCCTTGCCGCCGGTCATCAGCGTGCCGCCGATGATCACCGCCGCGAGGACGGTCATAAGCGTGCGGGTGCCCAGCACGGCCGAGGACGTCATGGAACTCTGGCTGGCGGCGAAAAGCGCACCGCCCGCCGCCGCCGTAAATCCGCACAGGATGAAGCCGGCCATAAGATACCGGTCCCGGTTCAGTCCGGCCAGCCACGCCGCTTCCGGGTTACCCCCGACCAGAAAGAAATTACGGCCGGGCCGCGTCTTCGCGAGAAACACGGTGAACACGGTGACCAGCAGCAGCGTGATGAGCGTCATGGGTGGCAACAGCGGCAGCACCGGCCGGTCCAGCCAGTCGGCCAGCCGAAAATCGTCTATCGCCCTGGAGCCGCCTTCGCTGTACAGGTGGGTCAGGCCCATGACGATGGTCATCGTGCCGAGGGTCACAATAAACGAATTGACCCGGGCCTTTACCACGAGCAGGCCGTTGACCAGGCCCACCATCCCCCCCGCGGCCAACGACACAAGGATGGAACCCGCCCAGCCCAGCTGCGGCTGCAGGCCAACGGCCAGCATGCCGCACAGCATGACCACCGCGCCGATGGACAGGTCCAGTTGACCGAGAATAAGGATGAGGGTGAATCCTATGGCCACCACGGCATTGAGGCTGGCGCCTTTCAGGATGGTGGTGACGTTGCGAACGGAGAGGAAGTTCGGGGCGAACAAAGACAAAAGACAGAACAGCACCGCCGCCATCACCAGCGCCCGATGCCCATTGAGAATATGTATAAGGCTGCCCTTGTGCATAGTCATCGGTATCCGTGAATCGATACTAAAAAATACGTTCAAGCGCGGGCGCATTCAGAAATGCAGTCAGGACAGGTATGAAAAAATCCCGCCAAACAATAAAGCATCAGGCATTTTGATATTGGAACTCAGACAAATCAACAGTAGAAACACGCTTGGAAAGGTTGAGCATCTCGACACCCACCACTTCACTGCGTTCATTAAAATCTAAAACGACCCCTGGTGAAACCTCTTCAGACTCGATAATCCGGGAATCATCCAATCGCAAATAAAGCGCATCCGCTTCTTTGTCCATAAACAATTTCATAATCTGCCTTTCATCTGTCGATCAAAGAATACGCTTACAACCCTTTGAGGTTCAACAGCCCTGTTGACCACCACCCGCAACACGCGGCCATTAAATTCTGGAATGCGCCGGAAACAACGTTGCAACGAGATGTCATCCGGTTCAGGCAAGATCAATTCTGGCGCCAAGAGAGTCCGCTCAAGCCATTCGAGTGGAATTTCCCGCTCTTCCAGAACCTTTTGAGCGTGTTTGGTCAACGTATATTTCATTATCTTACACCCAGCCGATGATTGATTCCCAACCATTTTACATGGACGTCATTCCTGTTTCCAAAGGAATTCTCTCTTTCTTCTTCTCTCTGTACTGATTTTAATTTTCTTTTACTTAATTTCCAATCTTTCCCAAACGTATCTTTAAGATAGATAGTTTTTATTTCGGATAGATTGAATCCATTTATGGGGATTTCATGGGTAAACAAACGCGCTTCTTCAAGCATTTTAGGCGCTTAAGGCCATTTTGCTGACAATTAATTATGAGTTCTGTTTTAAGTATAGGTAACCAAGAAGAATGTCATGTTTTGATATGTCTCAAAGACCCAAAAACAACGCGTCATTCCGGTTTTTC
>JAAYBJ010000190.1 GCA_012730105.1 Candidatus Hydrogenedentota bacterium | reverse complement strand
GAATTCTGAAGCGGTTTTCAAACCAAAGGACTTAAAGGACATAAACGACCAAAAGGACAGTAAAACGTTCTCCCGGTTGGTGCGTCCTTTACGTCCTTTAAGTCCTTTCGGTCCTTTCTTTTAAGAGACTTTCCCGGCGTTAACTGCCGTTTTTAGGATCATGCGTGTAATTCCTGGGACGCTTTACTTACGATTCTATTGACAACACAAGAAGAGCCCCTTCGGATCACTGTGACGCGAACATTTATTCAGGAATGAAGTTGAATCCGGTTGAGATAGCAGAGATGCGGTAAGGACATGAGGCCATGGGTATGGTATTGGCATGAGGCGTTAACCTGTGACCGATATGTTTTTATGCCCCGAAGGGGCTGTGTCTTAAAGCCCAGGATTGCGGTACTCCGCTACCCTGGGAGCGTGTTACCAACCCAAGTCTTGTTTACCCTGAAAGGGTTATGTCACCACACCTCTTTTGACGCAACCCCTTTGGGGTATATGATTTATGGGTACCCTAACCCAAGGTAGCGGAGTACCGCAACCTTGGGCTATACGACAGAATTCCTTTAGGATTCCAGCACAAGCTTCATGAGGCGATAACCAATGGCTCACCCCGTACGTGTGGGTAATGCCAAGAGGGCAACGTGGGAATGAGAAAAACAGGGACTGACCCCAGCGAACGCAGTGAGCCCGCCCCGGCGGACAAGCCGGGTCTGTCCCGAATGGCACTAACTTAAGGCATTTGCTAGTCGTAAATCGTAGTATACAATGAAGCAAAGGAGGGACTGACTCCCCAAAAACGCACCCAGGCCTTATCATCATTAATAACAACTTTGTTTTTGGGGTGTCTGTCCCTTCCTTTGCGGGCTTAAGTCAGTGCCATTCGAACATGTCCCTGGAACTCAAACACTACCCTGGTTTTACTGAGATAGGTTCAACGCCAAAAGGCGTTCCAGAATCGCGTCATCGCTGAGGTCGGCGGGCCAGCCGTAAGCGGTGGCGACGGCGGCATCCAGCTTTTCGTGGCACGCGGCCAGCCACGCGGGACGCGCATTGTAGAGTTTGGTCAGGGTGCGGTCCTTGAGGCGTTTCGCGCAGTCCTCATCCCGCGCCACCAGCCGGGGATAGCGCACCGTGCCCACCTGGAACGCGCCCCGGTCCGTCACCGTCGCCGCATCAATATATCGGTCCCAGGGGCCGCCCACCGTGCCGGGGAATTCGAGGACTTCCGTCCGCGTCCATTCCGGCGGGTTCAACCAGGTCTCGCGCAAGGCGTTCAATTCTTTCGCGGCCGCGGCAATCGCCGCTTCCTGATGTGCGTCCCCTTTCGGGAATGGGAAGGTTTCAAAGCACGTCGTCGGCGTGTAGCGGGGCCGCGTCTCCAATCGGGTGCCCATGCGCAACGCCCACACTTCGTGAAACCGGGAATGAAGAACGCCGAAGAAGTAATCGTCGGAGCGGGCGAAGACAATCAATGTCGGTTCTGGATAGACTACGAAATCATGCCATCTAAAAAGAACATACTTGGCCGTCTGAGCCATTGCGATGAATCTCGTGTGCGCTCCCATCATGGAACGCATCCAATCGCCAGTCTCGCCATGCTGCCACCAGCGAGTACGTCGGCTCTCCCGCTTGGATCTTTCGCGCGTTGGCCTTACATTTTTATCTACGATAGCAAACGGTTCTGCATAGAGAGTTGCCATGCTCTCGTTCATCTTAAAGAAATCAATAACCCACCGTTCGCGTGGCCGTTTCACATTGTCCGTACCATTAAGTGTGGGGCGAAGCACATCAGAGTTCGGTCTTCTGTGAGGATTGGGTACAAGCAAGAGCTCGCGCGCCTCATCAAGAGACACATCGAACGCACCCACACGAACAGGTCCCTGGAAAGACAATCCTCGGTTTGCGCAAAGAGCGCCAACATTGGTGGTATCGAGAGAACTGCTCAGATTCGGATTGATTGTGCTGACTGCCCTGTTGTCCAGTATGCACGATGTCTCTGTCTTATCATCAAACCCAACCATGCTGACGTGTACGTTAGCTCCGTCTAAAATCCAAGGGCGATCGCTTTCTGCCCAAAAGATGTTGCCGGTGTCTTTGATCCGTTTCAGAACCTCGCGGCTAGCACCTCCGCGTATGCCTTGCGTGGCCAGCAGGCCCGCGCGTTTGCACTTGCCCGCGGCGATGTGGGCGCGGGCTTTCTCGAACCAATAGCAGCAGAGATCGGACTGGCCTGGAATGCGGCCTTCGTAGAGCGTCCGCAACTGGTCAACATAGGCGTCGCCCAACTCGCGGCGCATGAACTTGTCACCCAGGAACGGCGGATTGCCGACAATAAACTCCACGGCGGGCCATTCGGGTTCGTGCAACGTAGAAGCGGCATCCTTGCCGCTTTGTTCCGCGGCATCAGGACACGGCAGGGATGCCGTGTCTACGATGGCGTCCATAAGGCGGATGTTGTCGGACAGGGGGCGCAAGACAGGATCTTCGGGAAAGCCGAAGCCGTTGACGTGTATCCATTGGAGCCAGCCGATCCAGACGGTCATCTGGGCGAGATCGCGGGCGTATTCGTTGATCTCGATGCCGTAGAGTTGCGACGGGTCCACGCCGGGCAGGAAGGTGTCCAGGCCGTGCTGGCTGGGGAAAATAACGGCGACTTCTTTTTCCAGGTCTTTGAGCCGCAACAGGGCGACATAGAGAAAGTTCCCGGAGCCGCAGGCGGGGTCGAGAATTGTTGTCGTGCGCAGCCGGTCCAGAAACTGGTGCAGGAGGCTTTCGGCTTTTTTTCGCGCGGCCGGTTTCCCGCTGTCCAAGAGCCGTAGGACCTGTTCGCGGCAGGCGTCCCATTCGCGCCGCAGCGGGACCAGGATCACGGCGTCCACCACGAGTTCGATATCTGCGCGGCTGGTGAAGTGCGCGCCGAGTTGCGCCCGTTTCGCCGGGTCGAGACCGCGCTCGAAGAGGGTGCCGAAGATGGACGGGTCCACGGCGCTCCAGTCGAGTTTCGCGGCGGCCGCGACGCGCTTGAGGTCGTCTTCGGTAAGTTCGAGGACCGAGCAGTCATCGAAGAGGTTGCCGTTGAAGTGGCGGACCGATTCGAGGCCGAAGTCGCCCCCGCCCGCCATGGCGTCGAAGAGCTGGCCCAGTTGTTTGGCGAAGCGTTCGGGGTCGCGTCCGGATTTCCCGATCAGCCGCGTGAACACCATATCGGGCAGCAGGCCGATGTTCTCGGCGAAGAGGCAGAACACAATCCGGTCCAGAAAATGGGCGACGGCGGCGGGGTCCAAGCCCCGTTGGCGCAGGGCGGCGGCGATTTCCGCGAGATGCCGGGCCGCCTCCTGCGTAATGGCAACACTGGTCTGTCCGGGGCGCAGCGTCTCGGGGTGATGGAAGACCGCCCGGAGGATTTCAAGGTTGCGCGAATCGGCCAGCCGCTCCAGCGCGATTTCATGGGCGACGGAAACGGTGCCGGTGAAGTTCGTATGCACAATAATCCGGTCGAGGTCGCAGACGATCAGGAGCGGCGGGTTTTCGAGGGCGTTCCGGTATCGCAACAGTTGATCATAGGCGGCGTTCAGGTCCTTGTGCTTCCCCTTGTATTCGATGCCGAAGAACCCGCGCTTCCACACATCCGCGAAGCCGTCCCCGCCGCCATGCTTGGCCGCCCCTTTCTCGAAACAGAACCGCTCGCCCGTGGGATCCTCCATCGCGGGCGTGGGATGCTCGAACACCGTGCACAGGTCAATAAAATGCTCCTGCGCGGCGGAACGCTCTTTCAGTTCTACCTGTTTCCATTTGGTTATGAAGTCGTGGATGGTCATGGTGCCTGGTTCTTGCTCATTTACTCACGCACACGGCAGGTTCGGCGAGTGTACCGAGGTTGCCATTGTTTTCCTGCTCGTTCTGCTCGTTCCCAAGTTGCACTTGGGAACGCTATTGCTCTTGAAGTTTTACTTCCTCATTGCTTCTCCACCACGAATGGTTCAACTTATTATGCTTGCTGTAATTCCGGGGTTCAACTTTTCTGATGGTATGTTTCCCCCGACCTGCCCTTAAGCAGGCCGGGGGTAGATGTCAGCATTGCGGGCAAAGCAGGGGCAGACCCGTCTCGCTGCGCTCGCTTGGGTAAAACACGCAATGCTGGGGCGGGCAAAGCAGGGACAGACCCGTCTCGCTTCGCTCGCTTGGGTCAGTCCCTGTTTTGCCCCAGCGTACCGAAAGCGGGGTACCGTTTTCTTACACGCTCACGGTGCATTCGACGGGGTCGCCGAAGTTGCCGTAGTTGAGTTTTTTGTCGACGTAGCGGGCGCGGTAGTAGAAGGTGGGCGGCGTGGTCTCGGTGACGTGATGGAGCATGGGGGAGGCGGTGTCGAGGCCGAGGCTGATCCAGCCGGTTTCTTGTTGGGGCGGTTCGCCTTGGACGTATTGGATTTCGCAGCCCATGACGCCGTGGGGTTTGGCGTTTCGGTGTTCGTTGCCGGGGTTGGGGCCCCTTGTTATGTGTAGTCCGCCTTGTGAGAAAACGGGGATGACAGCGTGAACATACTTATTTTCATACGCCACAGAGGATTGTCGATTCGCTTCGGCAAGACGACCGGCAACTACAAACCTGCAAAATATTTGTGCGAAAGCATATCCGATAACTAGCATGACCCCTCCACCTCAATTAAACTGTGTTTATAGGTTAGTATAAGAAATACAAATGAATCAAGGCGACAAAAAAGACAATATTCCCTGCTCTTATAATAGTATGGAGAGTGCTTATTTCGTCCAGTAGGTACCGGTTCTGATATGGTCTTTCGCCCATGTACGCCGTAAATAAGGGATAGCGGAATTCCCCGGAATTCCTTACATGTTAGGGCGTACACACTACTACTAATCCTTAAGGAGTAGTAGTAGTGTGTACGGTTTTACCTGCTTGTAAGAAACCTTGCGGGAACGGTAAGACGGCTTAAACGGAGCCGCCGTCTTTACCGTTTTCCCCGCTGCGGGTTTCTAACGCTTTCTTATACCCCCTGTTGAATTCCGGGTAATACCCACGTTAGGGGGCTGATGGGGCTAACCGGGGAGAGGGGAGCCGTTGAAAAACCCGACCAAACATAAAACACAAGCGAAAACCGGGACTGACGCAAGAATTTACGCAGTAAATTCGGGTCTGTCCCACAGTTTTTCGCGGGAGATGTACAAGAAGGAGACTTTTTCAACACCTTCACAGGTACTCATTATGGTCAATTTGTGTTGGTAATCGTATGCTATATTTTCTGCCCCGGATCGCCGGGTAAAACAGGATATAGTTGGTGACCACCGACAATGAAGATACCAGGCTTAACAGGAATCATGGAGGCGGTAAGAGGATTGTTTCCCTTTGGTTTATGAACACCCCTTAGAACCAAGGGGTCATTCCGGTTTTTCGCGGTGGAGAAAGGGCTTGTGTCGAAGGGGTTGCCAGGCCGCGAAAAGACCGGAACCCATCCTCTGAAGCCGTGGAAGAAGGAGGTGGCGTTCTTTTTGGCGTTTACCATCTGGATTCCGGTCTTTTTCGCGTTGTTTGGGTAGTGCTCTTCGATATGATTCCCTGGTCGCGAAAAAACCCGAATGACGACGCTTGAGGCTCTTTGTAATGGAAAGTGAAATGCTTTGATGCAGGTTTTCACTTCCTTCTTATTTCGCCTTCTTGAGGTTGCTGCGGGGTCAGGTTATGCTCATTCACATCCCCATTCGTCGAGGTGTAGTGCCGCCAATTCGATATCACATTGCTTTTTCTTATCCGACGAACAAGGGCTTTTAATCGTTACTGAACCGGGGGCGGTTTATGCTATGCTTTCACGTATTGTTTTGATACGCAGAAACGTTGTTATGGCCCGTCTGGCAAGGTGGGAGAGTGTTGTTTAACAGGCTTTCCTGCAGGGAGCGGCGGACTTGTCGAAATGTTTCTGATCCGGTTCTCTTACCCACGTCTACTTTCAGCCCATGGTCCTTCCAATGAATTCTATGAGCACCTATAAACTGAAGGCCGCCCTTTGCGGACCTCCGGACAGGGTCGCCCTGGTGGCGTTCTTATTCAGCGGCGCCGTAACGGCGTCCATGATGGCCATGCCTTTCCTTGTGTTCAATCAACTGGGCCGGGGCGCTTTTTTATCCGGTATTTATTCCGGTTCCCAGGCCCTGGGCTATACCCTGGCCGCCCTGATTTCAGCGCCTTACGTGGGGCGTTCCAAAAACGGGCTCGCCTGGGGCACCGTGGGCATCGTCGGGTTTATGGTCTTGATGTGCGCCATGCCCCTGTTCCGTAATCCCTGGATGTGCGGCGCCCTGTTTGCGGGGGCCTTCACCCTGTCCGCCCTGGCCTGGCCGTCGTTCCATTCCTGGGTGGGCGCGGAACCCGACCTGGGCGCGCGGGCGCGTTCCATGGGACGGCTTAATGTCGGCTGGAGCGTGGGCGGAGCGGCCGGGCCTTTTCTGGCCGGTCCTCTGTACGAGGTGGATTATCGCCTGCCCTTCGTATTCGTTGCCGTCCTGTGCCTGCTTGCCGTGTATTTGATTCGTTCCGTACCCCATGAGAGTTTCTATTTCGGGGCTGGAAACGGGAACGCCCCGGCACATCGCACCGCCCATCACCAGGCGAGCGAAGCCTTCCTCTGGTGCGCCTGGTGCGCAACTTTCACCGCCCATGTCTGTATTGGCGCAGTGCGTTCCATCTTCCCCAAAAGACTGGATGACATCGTCGCTTCGGGCCAACTGCGCCTCTTTGGTGAAAGCGATCCTGTGGCATGGCTGAATGCCGCCACAGCGACCCGCTTCTCCTGGCTGATATTTATTCTCGGCATCGGCACGGCCTTTTTGTTCCTTGTCCTGGGACGTTCCGGGTGGTGGCATCACCGTTTTTCGGTTCTTGCGGCCTCGCAAGTGCTGACGGGTTTGTCCATGTGGGCGCTGGGATACACCCACAGCCTGATGCTTATGCTTGCCGCGTTCGCGGTTATTGGCGCGAACCTCGGGGTGGCCTTCTTTTCCAGCGTTTACTACGGCACCGCCAATCCTGCGCTGAAGCACGGCCGGTCGGCCATTAATGAAGGGGTGGTGGGGGCCGGAGGCATCGTGGGCAACTTTGGCTTCGCAATTGCGGGCGCCGCTTTCGGACTTGATATGCCTTTCCGGTGGATGCCCGCATTCATCCTGGGGGTGCTGCTGCTCCAGCTACTGCTGATACGGCTGCGCAGGAACGCCGGCCAGGACACAGGCCAGGTTTTAAATAACGTGTTATCGACCTGAATGCCCGGTTTTCAAGGGCGAGTTTGCCTTTTCGGGCTGCGTCACGTTAGGATAGTTCCGTTACCAAGGGGCATGTAACCCAAGAATAGAAGCAACAGAAAAGAATATGGCTGAAGAAAACACCAATACTCCTGTAATTGAAGTGACGGAGGCGTCCGAAAAGAACCGGGAAGACACACTGAACGATGCCTTCAGCGTGGAGGCGCTCCGTCTTCAACTGGAGCAGTTTGAGGGGCCATTCGAAGTGCTCCTTTACCTCATCAAGGAGCAGGAGATCGATATCTTCGATATTCCCATTGTTCAGGTGACCCAGCAATACCTGCAGTTTCTGGATTTGTTGCAGACGGAGCATCTGGATATGGCCGGCGACTTTCTGGTGATGGCCGCGACGCTCATTCAGATCAAGTCTCGTATGATTTTACCTGTGGAGATGGAGCAGGATGATGAGGAGGAGGTGGAAGAGGAAGATCCCCGCCTGGAACTGGTGGGCAAACTGCTTGAATATCGCAGGTTCCGGGATTTTGCCCGTCTGTTGGGGGCCCGCGAAGAAAACTGGTCTAATATCTTTACGCGGCGGGTCAAGTTGTCCTTTGAGCCGGCGGACGACGACGAGGAAGAGTTGATCGACGTGAGCCTGTACGACCTGATGAAATCCGTGCGGGGCATGATTCGTTTTCTCATGGGTGAGGTTTCGCACCATGTGCAGCTCGAAGGCGCCTCCGTGGACGAAAAAATTGCCCAGATAGAAAGCCTGCTGGAGGAACGGGAGAGCGTGTCCTGGTCCGACTTGTGCCGGATGGGCGCCAATCGCATCGAACTGGTGTGCTCCCTGCTCGCCATATTGGAATTATGCCGCATGCAGCGCATCCGCGTCCGCCAGCATGGCGCCTTTGGTGAAATCCGCCTGTTCGCGCACGTCGCGGATAACGCCGATCCCCGGGAGAATGATCATGAGGCTTCGCCTGCTCTTTCGTAAGCCGGCTACCGACTGGAAGGACGCGGAAGAACTTGCCGCGCGCTATCTCCGGCGCCAGGGCTATTCCATTCTGCATCGAAATCTCCGGTTGGACAGGTTCGAACTGGATATCGTTGCCCGCAAGGGAGACACCGTGGTTTTTGTGGAGGTGCGGTCCCGAAAAGATGACGGAATCAGCGCCCCGGAGGAAACCATACGGTACACCAAGCGGCAGCACCTGCGCGCCGCGGCGCGCCGCTACATGGCAAGGTACGGCGAGCCGGAAACAAATTACCGTTTCGATGTGATCGGCGTTCTTACCCCGCCTAAGGGGGAGGCGCAGGTTAACCACATCGAATACGCCTTTACCATGGAGGAATAGGCGTCGCGACAGGCGTTTATCATACTCAAAAATCCGCGTGAGAATATTTTCCCGTTCTATGTGTTTCTATAGTAATGACGTTGGCTTGTTTAAACAGCAATCAGGCCCCGCCTGACGGAGAATACAGCGTGACGACATCCATAAACGCGCAGGAAAGATACTCCTACGAAGTGCATAACCCCCGAACCGGCGATAAATTGTATACCGTGGAAGAACCGGCGCCAGGGGAGATAACGTCCGCGTATGAACGGGCCCGTGCCGCCGCCGTGAAACTGGGCGCCATGACGGTGCGGCAGCGCCTGGATGAATTGCGCAAACTTCAGCGCTATATCCTGAACAACCGCGACCGGATCGCCCGGCGCATTTGCGAGGAAACGGGGAAATGCATCAACGACGCCATGCTCGCCGAAATCTTCCCGGCCCTGGACATCATCGCGTACTATGACAAGCATGCGGAAAAGATGCTGGCCGACCGGAAGATGCATACCCCCATTATGCTCACGGGAAAGAAATCCCATGTCATTTATGAACCCCTGGGCGTTGTGTTGATTATTTCTCCCTGGAACTATCCCTTCAACCTGTCCTTCCTGCCGTGGGTAGGCGCCTTTGTGGCGGGCAACGCCGCCATCATGAAACCGTCGAAGGAAACCCCGCTCCGGGGGCTTATGGAGGAGATGATCGCTGAAAGCGGATTCATGCCGGACGCCCTGCAGGTGGCCTATGCCAGCCGCAGGACCGCGGATCTGCTGATCGAGGCGAAACCGGACAAGATCCATTTCACGGGCAGTGTCGGCGCGGGTAGGAAAATCATGGCCAAGGCGGCGGAACTGCTGATACCCGTGGAACTGGAACTGGGCGGCAAGGATCCTATGATTGTTTTTGAAGACACGGATCTGGAGCGCGCGGTGAACGGGGCGCTGTGGGGGTGCTTTGTCAACAGCGGCCAGACCTGCACGTCCGTGGAGCGCATTTTCGTGCATCAGCGCATTTACGACGCTTTCCTGGCCCTGTTCAAAGAAAAAACGGAGAAAATAATCACTCTGGACCACCCGGAAGGCCGGGCGGATGAATTCGCCCTGACCATGGGCTGTATGACCGCCGAGTTCCAGATACGCGAAATCGAGGAGCAATTGGAACAGTCCATTGCCCGGGGCGCCCGCGTTATTACTGGCGGCACGCGTGAACCGGGCACCCACCGCTTCAAACCCACCATTATTGTCGATGTCACCCCGGACATGCCCATACAAAGCCGGGAAAGTTTCGGGCCCGTGGTCACCGTGACGCCTTTCCAGGAGGAGGACGAGGTGATACGCCTGGCCAACGACTCCCCCTACGGGCTTTCGGCGAGCGTGTGGTCGGGTGACCTGGAGCGGGCGTGGCGCGTTGCACGCAGGCTGGTCACGGGGAACGTGTCCATTAACAACGCCCTTGCCACCCAGGCGAATCCGGCCCTGCCCTTCGGAGGCATCAAGGACAGCGGCTTTGGCCGGTACAAGGGTGAAATCGGCCTGCACGCTTTCAGCAACATAAAATCCATACAGGTGGACCGCAACAGCAACCGCCTTGAAGGATACTGGTATCCCTATTCAAAGGAGAAGTTCGAACTTTTTTCCACGATCATGGAAGCCGCTTTTGGCGGCGGTGCGTTCGGGTTGTTTAAAACCATTTTCAATGGCCTGAAACTAGAGCGCTTTTCCAGGCGACATCGCCTGTGAAACGCCCTCGGATTTATTCACGGGGCCTGGTTGTGACGGGTACTGCAGAGAGGTGTTCATGGTAACGTTACTGTTGTTGCTGAATATGGCCGCGGCGCCGGTCATTACCGGCGCTGATACATTTCTTCTGGCGGATAGTGTGGAACGGGCCGGCTCGTACGAAAACGCGTCCAGACTCTTTGTGGAATGCGCCAAAGAATCCGAACCGCTTCGGGCGTATGCGTTGTCCCGGGCGGCGGAAAATATGGCGCAGGCCGGGAACGCCGCTGAGGCGGCCCGTCTTTTTCAGCAGGTCCTGAAAGATCATCCCGAAGGTCCTTGGGTGCGATTGACCATGATGCGCCTGGGGCGCCTGCACCGCAAAGTGAAGGAGTATGAGCAGGCGCATCTTTATTTCAGCCGGGTGCTGGAGGGGCTTGATCCCAGGCCCTGGTTTTTAAACGGTCTCGCAAAGGAACGCGCGGAGAACGCCCTTGAAGTACCCACCCTCGCGCTGGAAGGATATGCCTGGTTTCGCGATGTGGCCGCCACGACGATCTATACCAGCGAACGACTTGCTGCGGCGCGGTTTCTGTTGAAGTCGCCCGATCGGGAAGACCGGCTGTGGGGGGGCTACGGCCTTGTTCGCGGCGGGGAACTGAAAGCGGCACGCAGCGCGCTGGAGGCTGAATCTCCGCTCCTGAAAGACGCGGACGGCAACAGTCTTGCCCTGGCGGCGCTGGACGCGTGTCTGGCGGGAGATGCGCTGGACTTGACGTTTGCCGCCCGGTGTTTGAATGAACTGGTAGCGGCCAACCGTGCCTCCCTCGCGGTGCGCGTGTGGTGTATGCTGGCGCTTCGGGAGCAGGCCGATGCCGGTCGGGACGGCGCGGCGGAACTGTTGACGAATATTTTGTTGGCATACTTTGCTGAGGGCAGGGATGCGGGAGACGCCTGCTGGCTGCTGGCCGAACGTTATGAAAAGAAAGCGCAGACGACGGCGGCCGACCGTATGTACCGGCTTCTGGCGGAGAAGTGCCCGGATCATGTGCGCGCGCCCCGGTCGCTGTATAACCTGGCCAACCGCGCCCGCCAGGAAAAACACTATGAAAGCGCCACGGCCCAGTATGCCACCCTGGCCGAGGCGTTCCCCGGAGGACAGTTCGCGGCGGAAAGCTATTATCGTTGCGCCCAAATAGCGGGAATGCAGAATGCCCCGGCCGAGGAGTCGCGTTATCTGAAACTTGCTTCCGAAGTGGGCGTGGGACATTTCTATGCCCACCGGGCCCTCCATTTCCTTCACCGGAAAGGCGGCGCAACGCTTGCCAGTGACAGGAATCTCCGCATTGACGGGAGTGATGGCTTCCTGCAGCCCATGTCTTTCCAGGAAAAACATAGACTCCGGCTGATGCAATTGATTGAGCACTTTCCCGCCTATGAAAGAGTCCGGTTTTTCGGGGTTCACGGATTGGAGGAGGGGGAATGGGAGGCGCTGGAATGTCTCCTTGGCGCCCCGGACTCCCTGAAGAAATTATGGTATCCCGCCCTTGCCGAGGCGGGTTATGCCCATACCGCCCTGCAACATGCCGTCGCGGAGCAATGGGGGATCGAGAACGGAATCCCGGCCCTGGAACGACGACGCCTGGAGTACCCGCTGGCCTATTGGACCATCGTGAAACAAACCGCGGAAAAACACGGGATGGACCCGTTTTTTCTGCTTGCCGTTGCCCGTCAGGAAAGCACCTTTCGGGCCGGCATCGTTTCCGTGGCCGGGGCCACGGGTGTGTTGCAGGTTATGCCGGAAACAGCGCGCTGGCTGGCGCGGGTGGATGATCGCGTTTCCACCGACCATGTCGCGAATTTGAAGTCGCCCTTGAATTCCATCCACCTTGGCGCCGTATACATGCGGCGCATGCTGGACCGTTCCGGCGGAAATGCCGTGTATGGGCTGGCCTCGTATAATGCCGGGCCGGGGAACTGCGACAAATGGCGGAAGCGTTTTCCCGAGGTGTCTCTGGAGGCGTTCATGGAAGCGATTCCTTTTTCCGAAACCAACGATTATGTCAATT
>JAAYBJ010000189.1 GCA_012730105.1 Candidatus Hydrogenedentota bacterium | reverse complement strand
GAGAAGAATGTCATGTTTTGATTTGTCTCAAAGACCCAAAAACAACGCGTCATTCCGGTTTTTCGCGGTGGGGAAAGGGCGTATATCGAAGGGTGTGCCAGGCCGCGAAAAGACCGGAATCTATCTTCGGAAGCCGCGAGTGAGGAACATCCTGCGTTATCTGTATTATTCGAAAAGGGGAATGGGCATTCATTGCAGCAGGCTGAATCTGGATTCCGGTCTTTTTCGCGTTGTAAAGTGCCGTTCTTTGATCCAAGCCAGAGGTCGCGAAAAAACCGGAATGACAGTGCTTGGGGTCGTTTGTATTCAAAAGCAATACTAACGCGTAGCCCTTCTCACTCCATCTTTATTGTCTGCCCGTGCCGTGTGAATTTCCGTCGATATCAGGAATCTTGCACTTGTCTGCCTCGATTCTTTGAAACAGGACGGGACGCGGCACAAAGCGCAAGGGGGTCAAAACGAGAACCTGAGACCCGCATAAACGTTGGTGTTGTCCTGGAACTGCCCGAAGAAACTGGTGCGGCTGTTACCCAGGAAGATGTTGCCGCCCGTTTCCAGGGTGATGGTATCACTGATCTTGTAGGTAATGCCGGGACGCAGGTACGCGTCCGCATCCGACGGACTGAAATAGCCGAAGAAGGACAGGATAAGGTTCTGGTTCATGAGTAATTTGGTCAGCCGCATGGTGAGCACGTGCCGGTCCCGGTCGCGCGCCGTCATGAAGAACGGCAGCGTGTCCCGGTAGGCGCCGTACTGCATCATGTGTTCCAGGTAATACTGCAGGCCCAGGGTCAGTTCTTTCGCGATTTCGCGTTCGTAGCCGAGGAGCACCCGGAACTCGCTGTTATTGATGAGGGCCTTGCGGCCGCCACGGTCTTCGCGGGAATCGTAATAGCCGATTTCGATGCTGCCCACGCCCCGTCCGAGGGCGCCCTGCAGGCTGGCGCCGTAGGCGCGCAGTTTCGGGAATACCGAACGGAAGGGGAATATCTGCATGCCGCCCGGGCTTTTCCAGTACCCCGAGTAGCCGTAAAAAGCCAGCTGGGCGCTGCCTATGCTGCGGTACAGGCGCAGGGCGATTTCATCGTCTTTAAAAAAGTCGTCCGGTTTGTTCACGCGGACCTGGTTGTCGCTGCCCACGGTGGTCCCGTGAATGGGGCTGTAATAACTGAAGCGTTTACCGGTGATGTGTCGGTCGGAATCAAAGCGGGGCGACCAGGCCACCTCCACGTTCATCCAGTCGTTGAACCAGCCCGCGCGGACCGCGTTCGAGGGTGCCTTGAGATATTCCTCGTTGCGGCCGCTGAAGAAGGATACCCAGTCCTTGGGAAACAAGTCATTGATGAACAGCATGTCGCCTGTGCCCCATGTCAACACCTGCCGCCCGATGCGTATGTCCAGCGCGTCCACGGGCGTCCAGGTCAGCCGCCACTGGCGGATGTCGAGTTTCGCCCGTTCGTTGACGGCGTCGAATACGCCGTCGGCCGTGAATTCGACAAATACCTTGTCCCAGCCCTTGTCCGTCTTTAACTGGAGCCGTGATTCACCCAGAGTGGCGTCCTTGGATTGGGCGGGGTCGGACTGCACGCGCGTGCCGGCGCGGATGTCCCAGAAACCATGCAGTTCAAAAGGTGGTTTTCGTGCCGGAACACTTTCCACCGTCGTTTCAGATAGCAGGTCGGAGGATTTCAGCCCCGGCGGCAGGGCGGGTTCGGAAGAACTTTCCAGTCCTTCGGGCAAGGCCGGTTCAGAGGGGGTTTCCAAGCCTTGGGGCAACGGTGGTTCCGTGGCTGGAGGGGCATCCTCCAAACCGGCGGGTAACGGCGGTTCTGCTGCGGAAGATGCGGGCGCCAGGCCTTCGGGCAGCGCCGGTTCTTCCGAAAACACCGGCGTACACAGGACGGCAACGACCATAAAAAGCGCCGTAAACCAAGTTATACCAGTGATCAGATCGCTTTTCACGGTCATCTCCCTTCACATGAAGAACGCGCGGGTTTCAGGCTGCGGCCTGCGGTGAACAATTACTCAAGATACTGACGGGGGGCGCGGCGCATGAAGCGTTCCGTGAAGATGTTCTCCGGTATCCCGATATTGTATTCCACCTTCTCGTAATCCAGCGTCGTTTCCGTGCCCAGGTTCAGATCCTTCATGGACGACTGGGTCACGGTGGGGAACCCGCTGATGGTGTCCACTTTGCGTGCCTCGACGGTGCGGTAGACCTTGCCACCCTTTTCATATTCCACCTTTACCGGAATGAAGGTGGTTTTATGGATATGCATGGTGAAGGAGTCAAACTCCACCGTGGCCGGGTTCTTAGGCGTGTTCTTGATCACGTAATAGTTGTCCGTGGTCTCCACCAGTTCATGGGTGTCCTCCAGCAGGCTGCGGCCGGACACGTCCTCGTAGAAAAACGTGGAGCCCACGAAACTGGTGCGTTTGTCGCTCGAAGCGATCTGACGTACCACGTCCAGCGCGGGGAGGTACATCCAGCGGTCGTCATCCTTGCCCACGTGTTTCCAGACCATGAACACCATCTCGCGCACGTCGGCAGGGTTTTTGAAATACACGTAAAAATGCTGTTCTTCGTTTTTGTCGTCCATGTTTTTGCGCAGGATGACAAACTCCCGTTCCCGGGTGTTGCCCTGCTGGTCGGTGATGGTCATTTTGACTTGCGCCCGACCGTCCTGGCCCTGGTAGTAGGCCGTTTGGTTTGTTTTCGTGATGATTTCGTCAACCGTGGGCGCTTCTTCCGTATGGCCCATCGGTGTCCACAGTACCGTTACTGCCAGAAAAAGTAATGCAATCACACTGAAGAGTTTCATGGTCCTGGATCCTTTCCTGTCTGCGTTATGGATACCACCCGCGAATAGTTTAAACCATGGCGGTTGTTCTGTACCAGACGTCTATAAGGTTGAGCGTATTCACGCTATTTCTCAAATCGCTTAGATCTCTTCGACGGATTCGGATGCTGGCGCGAGGCAGGTGCGGCGCCGGGACATCAAATAACACCCGGCAGCGGAAGCGGCCACCACGCCCAGGCTGATCAGGGTCAGGGTTGTCCAACTTGTGTTGAGGAACTGTTGCACGTTGACGGCCACGGCCGCCGCCGCCACGGCGCCGGTCACGATGCAGGTGCCGCAATGGCAGGTGATTCTGCACACCTTGTTTTTCGGGAACAGCAGCGGTTCCGCGTAGCGTATCAAGGCAGGCAGGATAAACAGGGTGGCCACGCCGGAAACGCCGAGAATGGCGGCCATAAAGACGCCGACCGTGTTGTAGGGCACCAGGGGCGCGGCCAGCAGCGGCGTGAAGCCTATGGCCACCGCGATCACGTTGCGCACAATGGCCCGGGAGGGTTCGCCGAACATGACCGGATACACATCCTTCCAGTTGCCGTCCGGCCCGTACAGGTCCCGGGCGCGCGACAGGAAGTGGATAGCGAAGTCCACGGCCAGCCCCAGTGTCAGGGAGGACAGCACGGCCACGGGCATGTCATAGTCCTTGCCGACAAGGCCCACCATGCCGTAGATGAATCCGATGGTGACGGTGAGCGGGATCATCGAGAGGAGACCCCACAAGCCGGAGCGGAACAGGATGATCATCATCATCAGTACGATCAAAAAGCTGCCCAGGAAGGACTGGAGCATGCCGATGACCATCTTTTCCTGCCAGACGACGTTGATATAAGTCAGGCCGAACCAGCGATGTTTCAGGCCCAGGGGCGGCGGGTTCGCGGCAATATAGGCGTCCATCTTCTCCTGCACGAATTTCATGTCCTGGTTGTTGCCGCTCTTCAGTTGTACCCATAGGCTGGTGTTGCGGTAATCGTGGGTCACGAAGTGGCCGATATCATGGGGACGGTGGCTGCTCTCGTAGGTGATCAAACATTGGGCGACGGCACGGGCGCTGTCAGGGATGCGGAAGTAGGCGGCGTCTCCTTCCATCAACTCGCGGTAGACGGTTTTAACGATATCCGCCAGCGAATTTGACTTGCCTACGACGCCTGTATCCGCCAGCGCGGCCTGAATGCGCTCGATATAGGCGAGCGCCTCGGGCTGCTTGAACACTTCGTCCCGCTGGGACTCCATATCAACGAAAAGCGATACCGCTTCCCAGGCCTCCACAAGCGCCTCGGCGCCGGTGTCGGTTTCGGGTGCCTTCATCATGGCGTCAAGCGCCCCGTTGAGGCCGGTTTCCACCCGGGCTTTCATGGTGTCCACAAGCGCGTCCGGGGAGGACGCCTTCGCCGCTTCTTCCGGGACCGCGTCAGCCAGGGTCGTAAGGGCGGGCCGGGCGGCCTCGGGAATGTCCGATTCAACGATGCGGTCGCGCAGGCGCATTTCTAAATCCCGGGCATACGCGCCGGCGTTTTCTTCGGAGGACTCGGGGGCCAGGGTCAGGTAGGCCATGTAGGTGCCGCCGAAATGTTCGTTCAGCACGCGGTCCGCCACACGGATGGGGTGGGAGGCTTTAAACCAGCGGGTCGGATTATCATTGACCTGGATGCGGCTGATGCCATACACGGCGAACGCGGAAAGCAACACGGCAATGAGCAAGACCACCCGCGCCTGGGCGTAGGAAAAGTGGCCCAGACCGGCAAGGATCCTGCCCAGCAGGGTGCGCCCGGCGGCCGCTTCCGCCTCCTCTTTTTGAGCGGAAGCGCCGAATTTTTCGAGCGACCGTTCTGGCAGCAGCATGACATAGGCGGGAAGAAAGGTGACCGTCAGCAGCCACGCGAGCATGACGCCGATGGCGACAAAGATGCCGAATATCTGCACCGGCGGTATGGGTGTGATCGCCAGCGACGCGAAGCCGGCCGCGGAAGTCAGCGAGGTGTAGAGCATGGCGGAGAAGAGGTTGTCCATCACATGTACTATGGTTTTCCGACGGTCTTTGAACTTCTGGTAACTTTCAAAAAACTCCGACAGGATGTGAATCGAGTCCAGGATGGAGATGGGCATGATGAAAATGGGGATCATGGAACTCATGATGTGGATGGTGTTGCCCGTCACCACCAGCAGGGCCATGTTGATGATGACAATCACCAGCGCGAGGATCATGGGCGCGATAATCAACACCGGCTTACGGAAGAAATACAGCATCAGTAGAAAAATGACCAGCATGGCCAGGGGCGCTGAAATGGCCATCTGGATGAACATTTCCACACCGAAGGTGTCGTTCGCCACGGGAAGCCCGGTGATGTGCCACTCGTCATCGCCGCCCAGTTCAGCCAGTTTCGCGCGCAGTTTCGTATATATCCGGTAACTCAGGTCCTTGGAGGTGATGGGCAGGTATAAGGCGAGCGCCTTGCCGGAATCCGAAACCATGGTGCCTTTAAGAAAGGGAATTTTGGAGGCCCTGTCCCGTACCGCCAGCGCCTCCTCCTGAGTTTCCGGCGGGCCGGGCATGAGCCACTCAAACTTGACTTCGCCGGGACCGCCCTGTTCGATATTGTCCACCGTGGAGGGCGCTATAATATCTATGGTCACCACGCCCGCCTGGGGATCGTCCAGCCCAAGTTCACTGCCGCGCAGGGTCTTGGCATATTCGGTCAGGGCATGAACGCGGCCCAGGGTTTCCGGGTTGAACACGCCTTCTGGGTGGGTGTCGTTCACCACACCGACAACGATAATCTCGCTCAGCGCGAAGGCCCGTTTCATGTCGTTGTGAAATACCCGGACCGGTTCCTCCGAATCCAGCATGTTCTCGGGGTCCGTGTCCACCCGCACTGGCGGCAGTGGGATAATGCCGGGCCAAAGGGTGGGTACCGCCACACAGAGCGCGAGCGCCAGGGTGACCAGCAGCATGGCGCCGGCAACGCCCCGGGGATGATTGACACTTGATTGGATAAGCCATTTTCCGAACGACATCGTGTGGTATCCTTTTATTTCTCCGTGAAATCCTTGGGGAGTGCTGCCGCTGTCCACAACTGGTATTTGGAGACAGCCAATCCTTCAGTAAAAGGTTCTCCCGGTCTTTCGTTGTCGTAATGCGAAATCCCGGAATAAGATCTTTCGGAACAGGTCAAACACTTCCTAGTAGTTAGTACACCCCGTAAGCGCCGGTTATTCCTGTCTCTACCTCTCAATGATCAGCACATTATAAATGTGCAATCCGCTGATGGATACTGTTAACACGCCGTCTTTCCAGGTCCATTCGATCCCGGCCGGGTCGGGCGCCAGGTAACACCGTTTGGGACGTTCCGGTAACGGCACGGTGACGGTGAAGGCGCCGGCGTCGGGCACATGTTCCACCATGTGGCGGTTGGGCGACAGGTAGCCGGATACGCTTCGGTTGATCAGCTGCAGATACAGCGTGTTGTCTTTGGACCGCGCCGCCATTTCGATAAACCAGGGGCCGTGCACCCGGGCCAGGCCCGGCGCGGCCAGCGCGTCCGCCGTGTCGCCGATGAAACGCCGCATGAGCGGGTACCGGCATTGGTAGTAGTTCCGGAAGATGGGGCCGTGGATGGCCGCCACCAGGCCTTCGCCGTACCGGTTTAGCGTGGCTGCGGCAAAGCCGCGCTGGTTGAGTTCCGGTTCCTGCTGGAACAGCACCGGCGCCAGCGCCTCTGCGCCCTGGAGCGTGGTAGGCTGGTAGTCCCCGGCGACCTTGACGGCGCCGTTTCCGGCGGGCAGCCAGCCGCCTGCGGGTGTGCCTTCCGCCTTGGCAACACCCGCCAGTTCGCCAAATTGTTCGGCCACATGAACGCCGCTAAGCAGCAGGCGACCGCCTCCGCGTGCATAGTCGGCCAGTGCGGTCTTGACCGCGTCCGGCACATGTTCCGCCTCGGGTACCACAACTATCGGGTAGTCGGCCAGTTTCTTCATCAGCGTCGCTTCATTCAGGATATCCACGCTGTACCCGTTTTCGAGCAGGGCGAACAGGGCGCCCTCCATGGGATGGTTCGCCTGGCCGAAATTAAAGAGGGGATCGTTGTATTGGTAATAGGAAGATTCGCTGTGCAGCACGGCCACCTGGGGCACGCTTTGCGTTTTATGGCAATAGGGTTGCCGCGCCCGGCAGAACCGCGCCACCTCGGCGAGAAGGTCCTGGTGCCATGCGGTCAGCCGCCCGCTGCGCTGGGGATTGTCGTAAATAAACACCGCGCCGCCCTGGGCCATGACGGTGGACAGTTCCTGGCACAGGTGTGCGGCTGTTTTCGTGGTCCAGCCCTGGTTGTTGGTCTGGAGGAAACTCCAGGCCATGAGGTCCCAGGGCTTGCCGCGGCTGGAAATAAACCGCGCCTCCGCCATGGCGCGTTCCGCGCCGAAGGAAGGGTCAAAATCTCCGCTCAGGTAATCGATGGGGGCGGCGGGTTCCTCCGGCTGGCGCACGCTGTACATCCAGTTGCTTGTGACCATACAGGTGGGTTTCAGCGCATGGACGGCTTCCGTGTAACGGGTGACATGTTCCGTGAACAGGTCCCGCTGGAAGGCCAGCCATTCATGCCAGTGCGGTTCATCGGCCTTCATAGGCACGGTTTCAATGCCGGTCCGTTCCTTGAACAACGCCTTGCAGGCGTCGCTCCAATCCGGACGGCTTGCCCAGTTCTCGCCGTCAATCCACATGCCGTCAATGTCGTATTCACGCACTACTTCAAGCAGCTGGGGAATCAGCAGTTCCTCGGCGTAGGCGCTCAGGCGGCTGGTGTAGTTCGGATCGGGCGTGCCGTTCGCGTTGATGCGCGCCCATTCCGGGTGTAGCTCAATTGCGCGGGTGTCCCAGACGCCGGAATAATGGATGGACAGGGGAATGCCCATGTCCCTAGTCACTTCGCGCCAGACTTTGAGGGCGTCGTTCACGATGCCCGGCGACGGGGAGCCCACCTTGGTCGGATAGCCCGCATAGCCGGGATGACCCTTGCAGTCGTACTGGACGAAGTCCGGTTTTACCTTATCCAGCATGGCGCGGATATGTTCATAGGTGGTTTCCCGGCCCAGTTCCGTGTCCGTAGCACCGGGATGCAAATCATAATGCAGTCCGAAAAAGGCGTCTTCATGCCAATTTTCCGCGGCCCGTGCGGGAATACAGGCCAGCACCGCGCAGAATGGGATTAGGATGGAAAAGAGCGTTTTGACGGTGGTAACCACCGCATTTACAGGAGAGAATTTCATGACATGACTCCAGCTTTTGTTTGGTTTTTTACGGTTGGTACATGTACAAAACAGCGTAAGCTCCCCATTGGAAAGCACGTTTCCATGGACGGCACTTTTTAACGCTGTTCCTCTAGGCCGTTCTGGTTGTGATTGTGCTTTCTTCAGGATCAAACCATGCAAAACAGAGTATGCCATGTTGCGCGTGCAGAATCCAGTTGAGGCCGGGTGGACCAGGGTGTTCCGTATGGTTTCCAAACGGTCGTCTGGTTCTCAAATTGGAATATATTAACGAGCAGGAAAAGGTGTGGCAGACATTCCTGTCTGCCCGAAAGAAGAAAGGCAGACAGGAATGTCTGCCACACCTTGGGTAATTCAGGTATGGACTATGGTCCGCCTGTTATTCCAGGCAAAAAGCGAACAGAGATGCGTGTTCCAAAGAAAAGGCGAGCCGAACGGTTTGACCGGCGAGGCTTTCGATAGATTTTGACCAGGCAAGCGGCGTTGAAACCGTATCGGTGGTGATCGGGGCGCAGTCGTCATACCCAAATCCGGGGACAGGCGTTTTATCTAGACGTGGGGGCGATATACTCTTTTTACTATTCGTTAGCCCTTAATTCTGTGGCTTACTACTGCAAGCGCCATCAAGGCAAGACCGATCATTAACCAGTCGCCCAGAAGGGTATCCAGTGATTTCGACGACGAAGCACAGCACCCGCAAGACTCGTCTTCGATTTCGCCCTCACCCTCGTCTTCGCCCTCGCCCTCAGCAAGCGTTTCTCCTTCAACAGTCGCTTCACCTTCCAACGTGGTTTCTCCCTCGCCCTCGGGCAGGATTTCACCTTCACCTTCTAGTGCTACTTCACCCTCATCCTCGATAGACGTTTCGCCCTCGCCTTCGATGGGCGCTTCGCCTTCTGGTGCGAATTCACCCTCACCTTCGGACAGGGCTTCACCCTCACCCTCGACGGGCATTTCGCCTTCACCTTCTACGGGTACTTCGCCTTCACCTTCTACGGGTACTTCGCCTTCACCTTCGGCTGGTGTTTCACCTTCGCCTTCGAACGGGACTTCCCCCTCACCTTCGGGCAGGACTTCACCTTCACCCTCGGCTGAGATTTCACCCTCACCTTCAGCAGGTATCTCGCCTTCGCCCTCAGAGGCCGTTTCGCCTTCGTAGAGTATTTCCCCTTCACCTTCCCCGAGCGTTTCTCCCTCGCCTTCACCTTCGGCAGGCACCTCGCCTTCGCCCTCGGTGGGCACTTCCCCTTCACCCTCACCCTCGATAGGCGCTTCTCCTTCAGGCAGGGTTTCCCCTTCACCTTCAATAGGACAATTATCCCGCACTGTAATTGTGCGAGACGCACTAGCAGTATTTCCCACATAGTCAACGGCAGTATAGGTCAATTCATATATCCCCGGCTGGTTGGTATTTACGACCCCCGTAATGGTGACTGGCAGAACGCCAGCACAATTATCCTGTGCGGTTGCTCCTAAATCAGCGTAGGGTTCGCCGCAATCCAGGGGTATATCAGATGGCCCGGAAAGTTCAATTACCGGCTTGACCGTGTCTGCCACCGTTACGATCGCAGTTACGGGTATTGCCTCATTGCCGGAGGCGTCCGTGGCCCGGTAAATAACCTGGTAGGTACCAGGTGTCGTGGTATCCACAGCGTTCTCGACCACAATGTTGTCGCTGATATCCCCCTCGCAGTCATCCCAGGCAACTGCGCCCGCATCCACGTAGGCCTCACCGCATTCTGTTTGGACGGCCGTCTCGCCAAGGGCAGTGATGACCGGCGCCGTAGCGTCGACAATGGTGACCCTGCGTGTTGCTTGAGTTGCGGGATTTCCCGAGGCGTCAATTACATCGTAGGTAATCGTATAGGTGCCAAGTGCGGTTGTGTTCGTATCATCTCCGCCAACCACTACTTTTCCAGCGATGTCGTCGTCGCAGTTATCGACGGCAGTGGCGCCGGCGTCCACATAGGCCTCGCCACATTCCACATTCAAGTCGGTCAAGCCGTTTACCGTGATCTGCGGCGGCGTAACATCAATCTCACAGGCGTTTCCCACGATAACCCGGGTGGACCCGGAAACGGGCCTGTCTATGCCGTCAACATTGAAGTTGCCGCTAAGGATATAGGTACCCGAGGCCCCTGAAACAGTGTATCCAAGGCTTACAGGGGTAATGCCTGTACTCCACCAGGATATCTTTCGGTTAATGGCGTCCCACGAGCCGTTAGGACCAGTGATTGCGGATACAGACAAGTCGGTGGGAATATATTCCTCCAGCCCCCAGGCGGCGGTTGCGGTGGCCGGCTGGACTTGGATATTTACTGTGGTCCCGGCTACGGAACGCACCGCTTCGCCCGGAAAACCTATGACAAGCAGAGTAGGGCCTGTAGAGGATAAATCAGCGCCGTCGAAACTTGCCTTGCCTGAAAGTGCATAGACCCCCTGGTCCCCGGAAACGGTATATTCCAGCGTGTATGCTGTGTCCCCGGCGTTCCACCAGGACACCTTGTGCTTGATCTCATCCCAGGCACCATTGGGGCCGGAGAGACTGGACACTCCCAAATCTGCTGGCAAGATTTCCTCAGCGCCCCAGACGGCTGTCCCCGGGGCAGGATGGATATGGACCAGAACGTGACTGCCCTCAATGACACGCAGGCATGCGCTTTCGGAATCCAGAACCACCTCGGAGGCACCAGTCACCGATTCAACAACACCGTCGAAGGTCACATTACCTGCAAGTAAATACGTGCCAGTCAACCCGGACACAGAATAGCCGAGTAAAGCCGGGGTATCGTCCGTATCCCACCAGGATACTTTGCTGTTGTTGCTGTCCCATTCACCGTTTTGACCCACGATGTCTGATACGACCAGACCGGCAGGGATACTCTCCTCGACACCCCAAGCCAGGGTCCCGGCGGCAGGTTCAACAGCAACGGCCACTTGGAAACCAGTTACCGTCCGAACCGCGGCGCCCGAGGATTCGATCACAATCTGTGTATCCCCTGTTACGGGATAGTCTATCCCGTCAGCATTCAGCGTGCCTTCCAGAGAATACGTCCCCGAGAGGCCGTCCGTTGTGTAGCCCAGAGTAGTCGCGGAACTGTTGGTTGACCACCAGGTAAGTTTACGGTTTCCCGAATCCCACAAAGCGTTCTCCCCGGTAATGTTCGACACGGTGAGGCCCGGGGGGATCAGTTCTTCCACGCCCCAGACATCTGTTCCCGTCCCTGGCGTCATATGAATCGTCACGGTTTTCCCATCGATAGCACGCACAGCACTCCCCGCATCACCAAGACGCATTTCCATGTCGCCGGTGATATTAACAGCTGCCCCGTCAAAATTGGCCGTGCCACTGAGTTCATAGGTGCCGGAGATGCCGGCCACGTTGTAGGTAAGTGTTGCGGCGGCATCTCCCGTGTTCCACCAGGAGAGTTTCCGATTGACGGCATCCCAAACGCCGTTTGGACCTGTGATGGTGGCCACTGCCAAACCTTCAGGCAGATGTTCCTCGACGCCCCAGACCGCCGTTCCTGCCGGAGGAGTAATCTGTATGCTGACGATGGTAGCCGCAATTGTGCGAACGGCCGAGCCTGCCGCCTTTATATCGGCACCCCCGAAAAGCGATACATCGTTCATGTTGGCAGGAACAGGGCTTGTGTCGCTGTAAGCCTGCAATATTGTTGCGGAAATAATCTGGGAATTTGCGGGATTTGGTGTTGGCATATTTTTATTTTCACATCCGGCCAGAGCCAGCAGGATCACCACACCGAATACCAGTAAAGGAAATTGTTTGTACGTGTATGTTGTACCCATGCCAATGCGCCTCTTTGTCGGTTCTGTTACGTATCAACCAGAAACAGGGTAACGTGACATTAACCAACCCGGCCCATACGAACCAATACCAGGCAGGCAAGGGCAAACAACAGCCAGTTGCCGAGCTGCTCCCTGATCAAATCCTTGCCGCGTTGTGGCGAACAGCAGCCTGCACTTTCTGCAGCATCCTCGTCTGTCAAAGACGCTTCCCCTTCAACGAGCGTTTCTTCTTCGGCGCTGGCGGGAAGTTCACCCTCATCTTCGACGACGGTTTCACCTTCCCCTTCAGATACTAGTTCACCCTCATCTTCGACGACGGTTTCACCTTCCCCTTCAGATACTAGTTCACCCTCCTGTGAAACGCTTCCCAACTGGACCGCAGAATCACCGGTGATGTCAACCGTTGCCCCGTCAACATTAGCGGCGCCTTGCATCAAGTAAGAACCGTCTGCGCCTTCAACCTGATACCCCAGGACAACCGGCACATCACCCGTACCCCACCAGGACACTTTCCGGTTCACAGTATCCCAGGCGCCATTTGAACCGGTAATTCCTGTGGCTGTCAACTCGGATGGAACATATTCTTCCACACCCCATACCGTCGCGCCGCTGGTCGGCATCACCATAAGGGAGACACTATTGTCTCTTATGGACCTTGTCACATTGTGGAGTGCCGCATCTGGTTCAGACTTCAGTTCCATCCCGTTCTTGGAGTCCAGCACCCAGCACAGTGGACACGACAAGTCCGAATTGAAGGCATAGTACTCGCCATTCTGCCAGAGGCTTGCGCCCCGGATAGCATAGGCCATGGGGTTAGTACCCTGCTGCCAACCGCCAATGTAGGGGATAACCTCGTCCATAATTAGCCGCCAGTCTGCATTGGTATCTGCAGGATGAGGCGAAGGAGTTCCTTCAGGTAAAGCACTAATAAAGGACCATGCAGTGCTCCAGTCACCGTATATTTCAGGAAACACATTCATTGAAAGAGCACGAACACGCCAATAGATTGTAATGCCATCTTGAGGTAAGCCTGAATATTCATGGTAATTGAGTAAGTGTGAAATATCATCCTTTTGATAGAATACCATTGAGAAAGAAGAATCATAGGAAAGTTGTATATGCCAATAAATTTGGGTCTCATCAATAAAAAACCATCGCAGTGTTATCGTATCACCTGAAATAACCGTGCCTTGGCCGGGTTGGTCAAGATTAGGGGTTTGTATGTCTTCTATTGCCCTCCCAGGCAACATTACACCTAGTGGAATTATAGCAATAAGAAAGATTAGTCCGGTTTTTGACATTCCCGCCATGATGAAGTTCCTCATTTATCTGATAGACTCAGTAACCGCCAAAGACTTTTTGTGTTTTAGGATTGGTCCAAAACAAAATCCTACTATAAATCTATGCTCAATAATACCTTGCGATTTCCTTAAATTCAACTATGATTCGTAAGTACTAAAATGGT
>JAAYBJ010000188.1 GCA_012730105.1 Candidatus Hydrogenedentota bacterium | reverse complement strand
GGGACTACTACCGGAAGTATTACGGGAAACTGTTGAAGGAGCAAAAATCGTGAAGGAACCGAAAGCAGGGGCATTGGGCAGGCGGCAATTTCTGGCAAGCCTGGGGGCCGGAACACTGGCCTCGGCTTTCGTCCCGGGAGTTCACGCCGCGGAAACAAAACAGAACAAACCGAACGTTCTCTTCATCGCCATTGATGATTTGAACGACTGGGTAGGCTGCCTGGGCGGGCATCCGCAGGCCGTCACGCCTCATATCGACGCGCTGGCCGCGTCCGGCATGCTCTTTGAAAACGCCCATTGCCAGGCGCCCATCTGCACGCCTTCCCGCGCCAGCCTGCTGTCGGGGCGGTACCCGTCTACAAGCGGCCTCTATTTCCTGGCGCCTCAGTACCGGGAGGCGGAAACCTTGCGCGATATGACCAGCCTGCCCCAGTATTTCATGGAGCATGAATATAAATCGCTGGGCGTGGGAAAAGTATTTCACACCAACGACGATCCGCACTCCTTTCATGAATACGGCGGGAACATGGGGGCTTTCGGCCCGCGTCCGGAGAAAAAACTCAGTCTACCCAAGGGTCATCCCCTGTGGGATTGGGGTGTTTACCCGGACGACGATACCCAAATGCCGGACTATAAAATTTCGGAATGGGCGGCAACTCAATTGCGGAAAGAACACGATGCGCCTTTTTTTCTTTCCGTGGGCTTTTATCGTCCTCATGTGCCCATGTATGCCCCTAAAAAATGGTTCGATCTGCACCCGCGCGACAAAATCATCCTGCCCGAGGCGCCCAAGGAGGATCTTGATGATATTCCCCAATACGCCCTGGACCTGAGCTATGCGTCGGCGGCGCCCCGGCATGATTATGTGCTTGAATTGAATGAGTGGGACCACGCGGTGCAGGCCTATCCCGCCTGCGTGTCTTTCGTGGATTCCTGTGTGGGGCGAGTGCTCCAGGCCCTGCGCGAAAGCGGGCATGCCGAAAACACTCTTGTGGTGCTTTGGGGGGATCATGGCTTCCACTTGGGCGACAAATGCCGCTGGGGAAAGCGTTCGCTTTGGGAAGAAGCCACGCGTGCGCCGCTTATCATTACAGGGCCTGGTATACCCAAAGGCGCCCGGTGCAGCAAACCCGTGGGGATGATCGACCTCTACCCCACCCTGGTGGACCTGTGCGGGCTGCCGTCCCGAAAGGAACTGGAGGGATTGAGCCTGCGGCCTCTTCTGGAGAATCCCGGGGCGCACTGGGAACGGCCTGCGCTGACCACCTTCGGTCCGAACAATCATTCCCTGCGCTCGGAGCGTTACCGCTATACGCGCTATGCCGACGGATCCGAAGAAGTGTACGACCACGACCCCGATCCATCGGAACGGACCAACCTCGCGAACAACAAGGATTATGGAGCCGTCATAAAGGATTTTCAGCGCTGGTTGCCCGAGGTAAACCGGGAACCCCTGCCGGGTAGCGCCGGTTCCGATTCACCCTTGTATGGAACACCGGAACAATGGTAGTGAATTAACAATCGTTCTTTCCCGGCGTGCTCACTTTGGAACCGCAGTCGAAACACCGCCGGTAACCGTGCCGGTAATCGAATTGTTCTTGAAATAAGAACGGTTTCCCACGTGCGGAATGCAGTGCACCCGCAGCCATTATCCTTCGTAAACCACAGAAAAAGTACGTGATGAAGAAACATCTGATATGGTTGTGCTGCCGGGTTGTTTTTGTAATCAATGCGGCAGCAAGGGCCGAAAGTTTCTTCCGCTGTCCGGACCGCGGGTCGTTGTAGAATCGTAAGTGTTCACCCTGCTTTCACCGGACAATGGTTCCGGGCTCCTGTGGTCCTATACAAATATAACTTCAAAAAGTGTCAACCTGCATTCCGAAATAGCATAAAAAAACTGTCGGGATCAGGTAGTGTGAATTTATCTCTTTTCGATTCCCTCCTCATTGTCTACAAGACCGTTCTAATCCTACAACTACGATATGCTGTGTTTGTTCATCCAGATAAAGTCTACATCTTGTATTTGTCAAGAGTTTATGATAGAGTATATCTTTAACGTCGGAATGTCCCGGATAGAATCGGCGGGGCACATGTGGCATTGGCTGAAGTGGCGGAGAGTCGTTGTGTCTGCGGATGCGTCAAGCCTGTTACGGAACAGTATTTTTATCCTGCTGTCCATGGTGTCTTTGGGCGCCAGCGCGCAGCCGGGTTTTGTCGACCGTCATCTGATGGAACCGGGGGTTTATGTGGTCCTCAGAAACGGCGACACGATATTCTTGGAATGTACCCCCCCCTCCGGCACATCCGCCCGCGCGTTCTTTGAAAAATATCTGGCCGATGGCGACTTGTGGAAGATGTACGCCGGCAAGGGCGCCGTTGCCCTCCATTTTAGTAAGTTGCGTCCGGAAGCGAAACGCAACGCTTTGCTGGTTCTGTTCCCCCTGGACTATGTCGATGAAAGCGGCTGGTGGCATATCGTTCGATTTGATGCCCCGGCCTGCGGTGAAACCATGTCGGCTCTTGCGGAATGGCTGACCGGTTCGTCGGACAAGGCCGGGCAAATCGCGGCGTGCAGAGAAAACCGGGCTGTTAAAGGGGCCTTGAAAAGGGGAGACAAAATTCTCGTGCCGCAGCCCTTGCTGTTGCCGGTTATGCGGGCACTTAAGGCACCTCCGCCTCCGCCGGTTATTGATATGCCTCAAACGGCGGAAAAGAGGGATTCGCAGCCTGAGGAAGCGACCGACCCGGGAAGTGAGGCCACACCGGGCATTGCTTTCCCCTTTGTAAACGGCAACGCGGAGGGGCTGTTGAAGCATCAGGGCGATATCCGCAACGGTCAGGCGGTCTACTATCTTCAAGCGGGGGAAAGCCTCTATTCTGCCGTGGTGGTCCGTTTCACGGACTATCGCGAAAACCAGGATATCCTGGACGCCTGTGAGGTCATCGCGCAGCGGAGTGGTATTCAGGACGTGCATCGAATTAAGGCCGGACAGAAAATCATCATCCCCGTAGAAATGCTTTCCGACCGTTTTAAACCGGCCGGTTCGGAAGAACGCCGGGATTATGAGTCCATTCGCGCCGAAGAACAGCGTTTGACGCGAGAACGCGTCCATTCCAAGGATCTCGAAGGGGTAGTGGTCATTCTGGATTCCGGCCATGGCGGGCGCGATCACGGCGCGGCCGTGGAATCCCTGGGCCTCTATGAAGATGAGATTAACTACGACATCGTCTGCCGCATAAAGCACATCCTTGAAACGCAGACCCGGGCGAAGGTCTATGTCACCACTTCTGATCCGAGGCAGGGGTATGAACCGTCGGATGCCACCCGGTTCCGTCATGATACTGTCGAAGTTCTCAAAACAACACCGCAGTATGCCAATGACAATTGTGACATCTCGGTTATCCTGCGCTATTACCTCGCGAACGACATCTATTTCCGGGAGCGTGATAATGGAACGGACGAGCGCAAGATCCTCTATACCAGCATTCACTGTGATTGGCTTTTCAACGAAACGCTCCGCGGCGCCATGGTGTATGTGCCCGGGGCGAAATATCGCAATGATCCGAGCGTGTCCACGGCAAAAAAATACAGCCGTTATGAAGAGGTGCGGCGGCACCCCACTCCGACTACCACGTATGAAAACCGAAAACGCGACGAGGCCCTGTCGCGCGTGTTCGCCACTACCCTGCTGCATACCATGCGCACCAATGATCCGCCACTGAAGGTGCATGACGCCGGCGATCCCATTCGCAACGTGATCCGTCAAAGTAAAGGCAAGGTTTATCTTCCCGGCGTGCTGCGTTACAATGTCGTCCCGACCAAGGTGCTTATCGAGGTGGCCAATATGCGGAACCCCCAGGATCAGCAGCGGCTGGCCGATCCCAAATGGCGGCAATGGTTTGCGGAGGCCTATGTCGCCGCCCTCCGTAAACATTACAATCAGTAACGTCGTCGCGGCACCGGTCTTTTTATATTTTTCCGCCTGGTGTGCTACCCTGTACCCATCCCATGCTTGCGTCCCCAAACCACGTAAGGACTGATCGATTATGCTGCTACCGGCGAGACCACGAAGATTACGGCGCAATGAAACGCTCCGGCGTATGATCCGGGAGACGCGTCTGCACACGGACAACCTTGTGCTGCCCCTATTTGTCCGGGAAGAGGAACACGCACAAAAAGCCATTGGCTCCATGCCCGGGCAGTTTCAGTGGGGCCTTGCGGATGTCGCGGAACAGGCATTGAAAGCCGCCGACGCGGGTATTCCGGCGGTCCTGCTCTTCGGGATACCCACCCGGAAGGACGCGGAAGGCACAAGCGCCTGGCAGCATGATTCGGTTATCGCCCGGGCGGTCGCGTCCATAAAAAAACGCTGTCCGGCCTTGTGCGTCATTACCGACGTTTGTCTTTGCGAATATACCGATCATGGCCATTGCGGAATTCTGTACCAGAACCGGGACGGCAATATGGATGTGGCCAACGACGCCACCGTGGAGGTGCTTATTAAGGAATCGTTAGCCCACGCTGAAGCGGGCGCCGATATCGTAGCTCCTTCCGATATGATGGACGGGCGTGTAGGCGCCATACGGGATGCCTTGGACGCGGCCGGTTTCGACGAGGTGGCCATCATGGCCTACAGCGCCAAGTTCGCCTCCGCTTTTTACGGTCCTTTCCGCGAAGCGGCGGAGTCCCCCCCCCGCTTTGGCGACCGGCGTTCCTATCAGATGGATCCGGCCAACAGTGATGAAGCCATGCGTGAAATCGCCCTGGATATCGAGGAAGGCGCGGATATTGTCATGGTCAAGCCGGCGCTGCCTTATCTCGACGTGATTCGGCGGGCTTCTGAGGAATATAACATCCCGGTGGCGGCCTACAATGTGTCTGGTGAATACGCCATGATCAAGGCGGCCGCGGAACGGGGCTGGATGGATGAACAAAAGACGGTTTTGGAACTGACAACCGGCATACGGCGCGCGGGCGCTTCGATCATTATTACCTATTGGGCAATGGATCTTGCCG
>JAAYBJ010000187.1 GCA_012730105.1 Candidatus Hydrogenedentota bacterium | reverse complement strand
GTTTATAATGAAACGAAAAATACGTTGATACGGGTGTATTTCATGTGTTTCTTTCTGACTGAGATACTGCGTTTCGGTTGCGCCGAAGGCGCCCCTTCTCCCGGGCGAAGTCCCGGACGAAGCGTAGATATTTATTTTGCAAACCCATGTAAAAACCGTTACAAAGGAAGACTGAAAAATGGAACGTGAAGGAAAAAGTATCTCCCGACGCATGTTTTTGGGCGGTGTGGGCGCCGCGTTTGCCGCGCCCCATATTATCCCGGCTTCGGCGATGGGCGCAGATGGGAACACCGCCCCGAGCGAACGCATCCACATCGGGGTGGTGGGCACGGGTGGCCAGGCCAAGGGCCTGACGGACAATGCCATCCACCACAAGAATGTGCGGATTGTGGCGCTGTGCGACGTGGACAAGAACCGTCTTGCCGAAGCGAAAGGGCTGGTGGACGGCTATTATGAAGACCAGGCCTGCGCCACCCACGCCGACTACCGGGAACTGCTTGCCCGGGACGATATTGACGCCGTCATCGTGGCCACGCCCGATCACTGGCATGCCCTGGTCTGCGTGGAGGCGGCCCGCCGGGGTAAAGATATTTACTGCGAGAAACCGCTCACCTGGTCTCTGGGTGAAGGCCAGGCGGTCGTCAAGGCGGTCACCGAAAACAAGCGCGTCTTCCAGGTGGGCAGCATGCAGCGCTCCCAGCGGGAATTCAAACAGGCCTGCGAGCTGGTGCGCAACGGTTACCTGGGCGAAATCAAGCACATTCTCGTGGCCCTGCCTAACGGCGGCCACGCCCTCTGGGTCGATGAGTTTCCCGCGCCGCCGCCGGAACTCGACTGGGAATTCTATGTAGGCCCGGCGGAATGGACGCCCTTCCATCCCAAGCGCTATCACTGGGACTGGCGCTGGTGGCTGAGCTTCGGCGGTGGCCAGATGATGGATTGGATCGGGCATCACGGCGACATCGCCCACATGGCCATGGGCTGGGACCATACCGGCCCGATTGAAGTCGAAGGCGCGCTTTGGGAACCCACGAAGGAACGCAACAACCTGTATAACGGGCCTGAACATTACCAGTTCAATTTAAAATATGCGGGCGGCACCACCATGACGGTGGCCAGCGCCGCGGACATGCCGGACAATTTCAAGGCCTGCGGCGAGCTCGGCACTATGTTCTTCGGTGAAAAGGACACGTGGGTGTATGTGGACCGGAGCGGCATTAAGGCCAGTGACAAGCAACTGCTCAAGACCAAGTTTCGCGAGAATGATTTCCGGTTCCGGAAGCAACGCAACCACATGACGGACTTCCTGGATTGCATCGCAAGCCGGGAAGAATGCATCGCGCCGGTAAACGCCGGGCACCGCTCGGCCTCCATCGGCCACCTGGGCAAACTGGCCTGCACGCTGCGCAGCGGTTTCAAGTGGGACCCGAAGGAAGAGGTCATCACGGACAACCCGGCGCTGAACAACATGCTGACCCGTGTCTACCGCGGGGACTGGTCGCTGGAAGTATAACGGCACGCTCTGCCGTGGCTGCGGTGCCGGGCCAGAACTATTAGGCTGTCATTTGCGCGGGGCAGATTCCGGGACATTCCGGAACTGCTCCGCTCTTTTATTCCCCCTGTATCCACGCTTCCGTGAACGAGGCGTGCTTGATAGAACTGCCCTCTTCCCCGTCCCGACGGTAGGAGTAGGTTACGTGTATCCTTTCGTCTTTCGACTGGATCACAGCAGGATAGGAAAAGGAACCGCCATCGACCGCCGCCTCTTCAATGATACACGGATCATCCCAGCTGCGGCCTTCATCCTGTGATGAATAGAGAGACAGCCTGTGGCGTCCTTCCAGGGTGTCATTGCATACCAGCACCCAGCGCCCGCTTTTCAGAACCTCCACATCCACGCTGGAACCCGGGTTGGATATGCCTGTCACTAACACCGGCGACCAGGTCACACCGCCGTCGGCGGAAACCGATGCGCGCACCTGCCTGGGCAGGCCATTATCGCGCATGAAGGCGACGATCTCGCCGTTTCCCCGTTTCGCGAAAGCGGGCTGAATATTGCCAAGCATGGTAATATCCGGATCAAGAATAGGGGTGCTGAAGGTCCACGAAGCCCCGCCGTCGCGGGTAAACGCCGCCAGGGAACAGTTAAACACATCCGAGTAAAGCCCCAGCATCAAGGTCTGTTCATCGAGCATGACAGGCGGTGTCCGGGTCATCCATCCCAGGCGCTGGTGCAATTTTTCGCGGCAACGCTCCTTCAACATAGCCGCCTCCCCTTTCATGTCCGGTACCAGGCTTAAAAGGGCATCGTAGGTGTCCAGACCCTCTTCAAGCACTTTCAGGAACCGTTCCTCCAGTTCTTTCGGACGGGCATGGATGACGTCCTGCCACTCCCACACGGGCGGCCCGTCATTTTCATAGTCTCTGGAAGTCCGGTATTTCAGCAGAGAACCGCCCCATTCGTTGTCCTGGACGGTAATCCAGAACAGCCACAATACCCCGCGCCCATCCACAAAAAGGACTGGATTGCAGTCGGGCAAATCAGGCGTGTCCGCCATGAGAAAAGGCTCAGACCAAGCCTCCGCACCGGCGGATTTCCGCGCCCCCTGGAGCACCACGTCATCCGACTGTCTTTCCCCCGTGCCGTGGAACCAGACGGCGAGCAAGTCGCCGCCGGGGGTTTCCACCACACTTGAACCATGGTTATGAAAGGCATTCGGCGGGAAAATCAATTCCGCCTGAAATGATGCGGACAACAGCAGTCCTTGAATCAACAGCGTTAATACCATGTTGCTTTCTCCATTTTGCCCCGGTTTTCCCGTTACTTTATAATTTAAGGCAGTCTCACATCAATACGAATCCCATCCGGCACAATAGTAGGCCGGGTAGAGCGTGCCTTAATAAGTCAACCCATGATGCCACAGACCCTTGAGATTTACCTATTTAACGCAAAGCATGAGATAAACAAAGCGAAACCCGCCTTGAAGATTCCGCACAGATAATTTGAAGGCGGGTTACGCTCAAACCTTGAACATGTACCACACATCCACAATTCTTTTTGGCTTTTTTTATCATGAACGACATAGCGAATGGTTCCGCTCCACCCGGCCTACCGGCCATACCCCCCCCCCGCCTTTCGTCTCAATACGCTTTTCAAGTATAATAAATCTGGCAGGGGTGGCAACCCGTCCCGTGATTCTTAACCGGGTTGGAGAGGGGCCGGGAGCGTGGAATCCTTCCATTCAGCATGGAAAGGGGTATGTATTCCATCCCGGGAGATGTGTACGAAACGAATGATATTCCGGACGCAGACACGGCCGGGAGGAGATATGTTATGGATATGCCGAAAAAATATGAACCCGCGGAAATCGAGCAACGCTGGCAGCAGACCTGGGCGGACAAAAGTATCTACGCCTGGGATCCGTCCCGGGGCCGTGAGGAGACCTTCGCCGTAGACACGCCCCCGCCCACGGTAAGCGGCTCCCTGCATGTAGGCCATATGTTCAGTTATTCCCACCAGGATTTTATCGTCCGGTATCAGCGCATGCGGGGCAAGAATATTTTCTTTCCCATCGGCTGGGACGACAACGGCCTGCCCACGGAACGCAGGGTGCAGAACCTGTATAACGTCAAGTGTGAGCCCCATATTCATTACGACCCCGACTTCAAAGCCGAACGCGGGACAAAAGGCGCACCCGCCCCGATCAGCCGCAGGAATTTTATCGAACTGTGCGACCTGGTCACCAAGGAGGACGAGGACGCGTTCAGGCACCTGTGGAGCCGCCTGGGACTCAGTTACGACTGGTCGCTGGAGTACGCCACCATTGATGAACACTGCCGGCGCACCTCGCAGGCAAGTTTCCTGGATATGCTGCAAAAAGGCGAGGTGTACCAGGACAACCGACCCGTCATCTGGGACGTGGATTTCCAGACAGCCATCGCCCAGGCGGAAGTGACCGACAGAGAGATGCCAAGCGCCTATCATTTCCTGCGTTTCCCACTCCAGGAAAGCGGCGAACATCTGGTCATCGCCACCACACGCCCGGAACTGTTGCCGGCCTGCGTGGCGGTCATGGTACATCCCGATGACGCACGTTATGCCAAGTATGCGGGCAAACACGCGCTGACACCCCTGTTCGGCGTGCCCGTACCGATTATCATGGACGAGAGGGCCGATCCGGAAAAGGGCACGGGCGTCGTCATGGTCTGCACCTTCGGCGACCAGACGGACGTGGAGTGGTGGCAGCAGTACAACCTGCCGCTGCGGCAGGTTCTCGGCGCGGACGGCAAGTTGCTCCCCTTATCCTTCGGCCCGGCGGAGGGAGACGCCGGCGACTGGATCAGTACGAACCCAGACGCCGCGAACGAAGTCTATGGGCAGTTGGCCGGACTCCCGGCCAAAAAGGCACAGGAAAAAATCATCGAGATCGCGGAGGCTGCGGCAGGGGTCATCGACCGGCCGCGCCAGGAAATTATGCACGCCGTCAAGTTCTTTGAAAAGGGCTACCGCCCCCTCGAGCTGCTGCCCGCGCGACAGTGGTACGCCAAGATCCTCGACAAGAAAGACGCTCTTCAGGATCAAGGCCGGAAAATTCAATGGCATCCGGGATTCATGTCCAAGCGCTATGAGCACTGGGTGGACGGGTTGAACCTGGACTGGTGCCTGAGCCGCCAGCGCTTCTTCGGCGTGCCCATCCCGGTGTGGTATAAACTCGACGAAAATGGAAACTGTCTGTACGATCAGGTACTGGCGCCCGCGCCGGACGCGCTTCCTGTGGATCCCCTCGACGAAGCGCCGCCCGGATATGAAGAATCCCAGCGGGGCAAACCCCTTGGCTTTGCCGGGGACCCGGACGTATTCGACACCTGGGCGACCAGTTCGTTGACGCCACAGATTGCCAGCCGCTGGGTGGACAACCCGGAACGCCACAAGAGCGTGTTTCCCATGGACATCCGCCCCCAGAGCCATGAAATCATCCGCACCTGGGCGTTTTACACCATCGTCAAGGCTTACCTGCATGAACGGCAGATCCCCTGGCGGAACGTGGTCATCAGCGGTTGGATCCTTGACCCGGACCGCAAAAAAATGTCGAAAAGCCAAGGCAACGTGGTCACGCCGGAACCCCTTATCGACCAGTATGGCGCCGACAGCGTCCGCTACTGGGCCGCCCGGGCGCGACTGGGCGTGGACACGGCTTATGATGAACAAATCTTCAAGGTGGGGAAGAAACTCTGCACCAAACTGTTCAACGCCGCCAAATTCGCCATAGGCCGTTACGGAGACGTGGATGCCTCCGCATTGACCGCAGGAAACATCACGCAAGAACTGGACCGGGCGGTGATACAGGAAATGCGCCCGGTAATCGCCCGCGCCACCCGTGCCTTTGAAGAATTTGACTACGCGCAGGCGCTGAGTATTGCGGAAGATTTCTTCTGGCCGGTGTTCTGCGACAACTACCTGGAACTGGCCAAGCCGCGCACCTACGATGAATCCCTGACTCCGGAGCGTCTGTCCGCATGCGCCACGCTGCGGATGCTGCTGCGCGCGGTGGTGCGCCTGTTCGCTCCCTTTGTGCCCTATATCTGTGAAGAGATCTGGCAATGGAATTTTGCCGCCGATCCGGACATGCGGCCTTCGATACATCGAAGCCCCTGGCCATGCCCGGAGGAATTTGACGCCATTTCCGGACCGGCCGAGGCGAACACCTGGTCGGCCGCAGTCAAAATTGTGGAACAGGTGCGCCGTGCGAAAGCGGACGCCAACCTCAGCATGGCCGCCCCGGTAAAGCGCGTGGATATCGCCTGCGACCCGTCCTGGCACAAGGCGGTTCTAGCGGCGGGTGATGATATCCGGCGCACCCTGCGCATCGAGGACTGGACAGTTGCCGCCAATGTTCCGGTTGACGGCGATATACAGGCTGTCGCTGTCTTTGAACAGGCGCCCTGACCGGGAGTTTCCAACACATGACGCCGCAAAGCGCTTGATCGCC
>JAAYBJ010000186.1 GCA_012730105.1 Candidatus Hydrogenedentota bacterium | reverse complement strand
GGCTTTCCAGGAGACTCCGAACATACGCCAGATATAGCCGACGGTATACAGCATATAGCGCAGCCATTGATATCCTCTGCCGGGAGCTTCAAGAGCCACTTCTTGAGGAATGGCGGCCACATCAAATCGGGCGCTTTTATAATCCACAAATGCGCGCAACCCGGGGACGGCATCAATATTCGTCACATGGAAACCCCGCCCCGCAGCAATCATGACCGCTGGCACAAAGGCTTCATTGGATAATGTGCCAACAGGGCCACACCAATCCACAAAGTGGCGTTGATAAAGCAGCAAACTCTGAAGAAGCACAAAGGCAGGGATAAAAATAGCCCAGGCGACTCGCTTCCATGTAAATACGCTACGGATAGACATAACCAAACCCCTGGCAACAAAAGGCGCCAGACACCTTACACTCCCGCCGAACACACAAAACTTGACACCAAGCCGCCGCATTCAAAGCCTGGTTGACAAAATCATGTCACGATCTCTTGATTGGGACGTACTATTTCTCGCCGCCGAGGTCCACCGCCGGCAGTTCCTTCTCTTCAATCAATTCGCCCTGCGGTTCCAGCGGAACATGCCGCCCGCCGCTTCCTATCGTTTCGATGACCCGGTCATTCTCCACAACTTTGACACCCTCGGGAATAAAAAAGCGGGCACTTTCCAAATCCTGCCCGGGTTTCTTGGCAATGTCGCTGACGTCTATATAGAGCTGTGACTCCTTGTCATTAACGATATGAATGCGATAGGGCAGATAGTCTTCGTCACGGAGGTACAGGTTCGCCTCCAGAAAGTAGGCTTCCTCTTCACTGTCCGGGCGCGGCGTAATCTTGATCCCGTGCTTTCCCCGGGGATCATCCGTTTCAAAGAGCGTGAGTTCGTAAGCGGTTTTCAAGGCTTCCGTATCATCGTCAAAACCAAGAAAGAAAATATTGGCCCTCGGGTGGTCCTCAATATCGAAAATGGTCATCTGCTTGATTTCAGCGTCATACTCGTAACCACGCCGCCCGTCGACCAGGGTCGCCCTGTCCGGATCCTTGGTGGAAAACAATATCCTGCGCGGCTTGGAATAATACAGGATGCCTTCGGTAGTGATGATTTCCTGAGGCAATATGGTTTTCTGGACGAACGCCGCCTGAAGCGATCCAACGCCGTCGCGTTTTTCCTTGAAGGCCTTGAAAAAGGAATCAAAATCCCCCTCGCCGCGTACCTGGGCCGCACAGAAAAGGAACATCGCAACGGCCGGTATCACCATAAAACCCCGGGCAGATGAAACGCATCCATGAAACTTGTTAAAGATTGACATAGCCATATTCGTTGCCTTGTTCATAGCCGTCCTGTCCGGCCTGGCCGCGCGGCGGCGTTAAAAACTTTTCCTCATGCGCCTGTTCCGGCACCCCTTCCTCATCGAAAAAAGTCTCGGATCCGGACGATTCACGGGCGACATAGTCATCCGCGGCCGCTTCCGCGTCCGGGATGCGCGCCAGCAGTTCTTCGTGCGCCTGCAGCAATGCGGCGAGATCGTCACGCAGGCGGTCCCGGGCATCCGTTAACCGGCTTATTTCGGCGCGCAACGCGTCCGGAAGCTTTTCCATCTTGAACATGGCGCGCGCCCGGGCCACCCGCGCCTCTTCGAGCAGAGCGTCCGCCTGAAGTTTCGCCGAGGAAATCATGTTTTCCCCCATCTTCTGGGCGTTGATCAACGCGGCGCGCAGGGATTCTTCGACCTCCCGGTATTTCTCCAGGGCCTTGTCGGCTTCTTCCCCCTTGCGGCGGAGTTCCTGGTTCTCCTGCAGCAGCGCCTCAAGCACATCGGCCGCACGTTCGAGAAGAATATCCACCTGGGTCTTGGAATAGCCCCCGAAAATGTTGGTCTTCAGTACGCTGTTCACCAGTTCGCTGGGCGTCAGCCCATGGCCGCTTGAAACGCCTGCCCGGGGAGTGTCCTCAATCATCTGTGCATCCTTCCCGTTTCAGTTTCCACGTTGGTTTTCAGACCGGCCCATCACCTGTCACCCCGTTATTTTCCCAGTTCGCGGGATCGCTCCGCGGCGGCATGAACGGCGGCCCCGATGATTGTTTCAAATTCATGAGCGCGCATGGCCTCCAGGGCGGCGAAGGTCGTGCCGCCTTTTGACGTAACCTGTTCCCGCAGCAGTGCGGGCGGCTTTCCGGTGCTAACCAGCAATTTCCCGGCGCCCATCAGGGTCTGCGCCGCGAGACGGCCGGCAAGTTCTTCCGGCAGGCCTTCGGCGACCGCCGCCTTGATCATGCATTCCGCCAGATAAAAAAAGTACGCCGGCCCGCTGCCGCTGAGCGCGGTAACGGCGTCAATGCCGGACTCTTCCACAAGTTCCACAATGCCCACCGCGCCGAAAATGGCCCGTCCGGCCTCGATGTCTTCCGGGCCGCACGTGTCGCTGCAGGCCATGGCCGCGGCCCCAGCCCCCACAAGGGCCGGCGTGTTGGGCATGACCCGGAGGATGCGCGCGCGCGGTCCGAAATATTTCTGCAATACCGCGATGGAAACCCCCGCCATGATGGAGATCAACCGGATTGACGGGGAAACAATGCCAGCAAGCGGCGCCAGGGCCTCGTTCAGACTTTGTGGTTTTACGGCAAGAAGCAGGGTGTCGCACGCGGAAGCAAGTTCATCGGCTGAAGAAACGCCTACCGCGCCGCGCGCGGTGGCGGCCTCCCGGCGGGCGGGCAGGGGATCATACACGCGCACCGCGCCCGGCTCTATCACCCCGTTTTCCAGCAAGCCGGACAAAATGGCCTCACCCATGTTCCCATAACCAAGAAAACCGAAACACCCGTTCAGGCGACTCATGCCGTACTCCTTTTTCAGGGGATTGCGCTTCCAAACCGCGGGCATCCCGCGTGGGGCGGACCCGTGCCACGAATCCTGCCTACACTGTGATTATACAGGATTGTCCGCAATGTCGCGTATCTCGACGATCTCGCCTTTGAATTCATCCAGCACGGCGGCGATGCCGGGCTCCTCCATGACCCTGGAATAATCCATGTCCTGCGGGGGATCCGCGGCGGCGTAGGCGCCGTTCTCGGGCGTGCCGGATTCTTCCTCCGGTTCCCCCTGGGATGGCGTGACGAAATAAACGGACCGTACATTGGCCGTTTCCGCCTGAAGAAACTTTTCAAGTTTTTTCAGGCTGGTTTCCCCCTGAAAAAATGACCTCGCCTTTTCCGCGCCGGGCTCGAATTCAAGGGTCAGCACCGCGTCGGCATCCACCCCGACGGGACGGCTGCGCCCCAAGTGAAGCGCCAGCCCGCCTGCGCTTTTACCCGCGCGCCTCAGCAGTTCCCGCCAAGACGCGTCCGCGCCTTTGCCCAGGACAATCGCGCGCTTTTCTTCGTTTGCCGGAACCGCTGGCGCATCGGGAGGCGGCCCGGCTTCAGGAGGGTTTGGCGGGGTGTCGCTTTCCACCGCGCCTCCGCCTGCGGAGGCAATGCCGCCTTTGCCCAGCAACACCAGTTTTTCCATCACGGTGTCGAGGGAAATATCCACATCCACGCGGGTCAGCTGGATAAGCAGTGTTTCCAGCGCCGTTCTCTGGGCGATCTGGGAATCGTAGGCGTTCACCAGTTCCGAGAACCGCTCCACCAGTTTGATCAGCTTGACCACGGTAAACTGCTTCGCCCGCTTTTTCATCTCGCTCATTTCGGTTTCGGGCAGGCGCAACAACAGTTCGCTAGTGCCAACCGTCAGGCAGACAAGCAGGTTACGGTAATAGCGCAAGATATCCTCGACAAACTGCGAAAGGTCCTTCCCCGCGGCAATAACCTCCTCGATAATTTCAAGCTGCCTGGCCACGTTGCCGGCGAGCATGGCATCGCACAAGTCATGGAAGCATTGCCAGTTTACAAGACCAAGCACCTCAAAAACGTCGTTAAACGTGATTTCCTTATCGCAATAGGTGATAAGCTCGTCCAAGATACTCTGGGCGTCGCGCACCCCCCCTTCGGCGACCCGCGCGATGGCATACAGCGCTTCATCGGTCGCTTTCAATTTTTCCTTCGCCAGAATCTTCTTCAACAGGGTGACGATATCGCTCACGACCACCCGGCGGAAATCATAACGCTGGCAGCGGGAGATGATGGTGGCGGGAATTTTGTGCGCTTCAGTGGTGGCCATGATAAACACCGCGTGGGGCGGCGGCTCCTCCAGCGTTTTCAGAAGCGCGTTAAAGGCCGGTCCGCTGAGCTGGTGCACCTCATCGATGATGTATATCTTGTACCGCCCGCTGGTCGGCACCATGCGGACGTTTTCACGAATACTGCGCACATCGTCCACACCGTTATTCGAGGCGCCGTCAATTTCAAGCACGTCAATATTGTTGCCTGCGCTGATGGACAGGCAGTTGTCGCAGGCGTTGCACGGCTCCACGGTCGGCCCGGGCACACTCGCGCAATTCAGGGCCTTGGCCAAAATGCGCGCCGTGGTTGTCTTGCCGATACCCCGTGAACCGATAAACAGAAAGGCGTGATGGATGCGGCCGTTCTTTATCGCGTTGGTAAGCGTGCGGGTAATGTGGTCCTGCCCGACAATCTCATTGAACGTCTGCGGACGCCACTTCCGCGCTATCGCCACATATTTTGATTCAGCCATGACTTGCCTTTTTGACGTCGCCCTCTCCCGGGCGCCATTACCGGAAAAGTAAAAAAAGCCCGCGCACCCAACATCGAACAGCTGTCCAGAACGGCCTTGGCGGTCGTTGGCTCGGGCCAGGCAGCCCTGCAGCACACGCGACAAACCGACTGCGGCTGCTTCCTCTCGGACCTGACCGGGTTCGCCGACATCACGTTGAGCAGGACCCAGCCGTCAACGCCACGTGCCCCAAACCTGACTAAAGGACAGACTATCCTCCGGTGGGAGTTCAACCTCGCTAAAGCGGATTGCGAGTTACAGGACACCGCTAACTTCCCGTCTAGCGCGGGCAAAATCGATACTTCCACATCGGTATTTGGAAGGATCAGCCTAACACATACCCATAAAACAAGTCAACTTTATAGATACCGCCCGAATTAGATTGCCTCCTCAAATCGCCAGCCAAACGATACGATGCACACCCGTCAAGCAGACTCCTTTATGCTGATAAGGCACGCACTGCCTTTAACAAAAATTGTATAAAATCTACCAATATCGCCAGCAAAACGGTCGTAAATCTCTAAAAACAGGAATTAATGGGTCCCTTAGCCCGGCAACAACTGGCATAAACCTTGCTTACCATATATTGTACTCTTTCTTGTTACAAACAGGTCTTAACACATCGAATAGAGTGGCTTATTTCTTTACACGTAAGGAGCGTATTTTCATGACCGCCACAGGAAAACTCAACAGGAATGGTTTCACGCTGCTAGAAGTGATCATCGTCATCGCCATTATCGCCCTTATAGCGGCTATCGCGATTCCTAATCTCCTTAGAGCCAGGATCAATTCTAATGAGTCCTCCACCATCCAGAATCTGCGCGCCATTCTCTCCGCCCAGGGCGCCTATTTCGCAGCCAACGGGGAATTCGCAATTGATATGGAATCCATGACAACACCGGTGCCCGCCTTTCTAAGCCATGATTTCCTGCAGAATCCGCTTTCAGGGTATCAGATAACCTTTGGCGGGGATGAAATAAATTATACCCTCAACGCGAATCCGACCACGTGGTATGTTACGGGCATCCGGGGATTTTACACCGATGCCAGCGGCATCATACGACACAACATCGGTGCGCCCGCCAACAGCAACAGTCCAACTATCCACTAAAGCCCCGCTCAGCGACACCATCCGGCATGATTCATACGCAGGGTATTTTCCGCCTCTTGTGTGTTGCTTACGGCATCCGGTGCCCATGGCAAATCCGCCACCCTGCATATGCTAGAATAGAAACATTCCCGCGCCTCGTGTGGTAAATTTCAGGGTGACCGGATTCTTTTTTCATGAATCTTTCCAAGTTCAAATGCCTTAAAATGTCATGCGCTCTTCTGCTGTTCCTGGCAGTCATATGCCAGGGATGTGCGACCGCCTCGCGTGGGATGGAACGGGAAATGCTGGGTGAGGTGGAGGGGCCCCATGTTGTGTGGGCAAAACCCCTGGCAGGCGGGCCGATTCGCGCGTTGTTTATCGCCCCGGATTTTTCCCTTTTTGATGTGGCGGCGATAAATACTCGCCTGGACATGGTATATGAAATTATTCCCCTATGGGACGCGCATCATCCGGGGTACGACCCCACTGTGGTCACCCATCCGCCGGACGGCGCGTCCGGCGAGGAGGTTTTGGCCCGTCTGAAAGCCGCGCTGAAAAAAACCTGGGATGTCATTGTGTTGGCCAATCTCCACACGGACGCGCTCCCGGAACCGGTGCTTTCGGACATTCTCGGCCATGTTGCACGGGGCGCCGGCCTGGTCACGGCCCATCTGCGCGACCGTGATGACGCTTCTTTTAAAGCCGTTTTACAGGCGCTGCAACCGGATGAGGAAACGACACCGGTCTGGAACGGCATTGGTGAATGCGCATTCCCGGGACGGCTGGGTCTTGAGGGCATTGCCGCCATGCTTCGCCATGAAAAAGGGCGGGTGGTCATGCTGGACTACCCGGGGGACACTCCGGGAAACCACTGTTTGATCCAGCTTCCTTCCGACCCCATAGACATGGATCCCGCCTACGAGGACAACGCCTATTCCCTGGTAATCCGCGCCCTGTGCACGGCATCCGGACGGGTCAACCCGGTCCGGATTCAATCCGTGGAGGACGCGGCGCCTTCCGGTCCCGACGACATGGAAATTCCGCCGGATTTTTATCCGGAATTCGTACAGGCCATGCGCGACTCGGTGGTATCCCAGCCTTCCCGTCCTTTCCGATTGACCTTGGACAAACCCGCCGATCAGCGCTACGACATACACGCCCAGTTGCGCAAGGTGGACAGCGCGACCCAGATCATCTACCGCGACCCGGTGCCGCTTGAGCGCGGAGAGGATTCCCACCTCTTCGAGATACCCGCCGGCACCGGCGCGTACATGCTTGATGTCTGGCTGCAGACACGGTCCGGCGTTGCCGACTGGTACACGGCCCAGATCACCATTCCCGGCTGGCCGGAATTCCACAATCTGAAACTCGACAAATACTGGCTCCTGCCCAACGATTCACTGGAAATAACCCTTGAGGTGCGGCCCGTGGCAAGCCAGCACCGGCAGGGAACGATTTACACCCGCGCCCGGGACGCCTACGGACGCGATGTGGCCTATGCCCTGCAGCCCTTTTCCAGCCAGGGCGGCACGTTTTCCTTTCGGATACACTTCTCCGATTTGCTGTCTTCCCTGGTTAAACTGGAAATCTTCGCGCTGGAAAATGCTTCCGCCTCTCCCTCGGAATGGGAATTACACAGCGCGTTCCGGGAGGTGCGCTATCTCAGCGTGCGCCGGCCGCCGGGCCCGACAACGCTTGAATTGGTCGCTTCGGTGGAAGGGCCGCGTGAATACGCCCAACTGCATTTTCTGGACACCCTGGCCGATACGGGCATCACCGTGCTACATGCCCCCGGCGGCGAGGCGGCCATTGTCGCCGCGGCACGGGCACGCTTGGGGTTTCTGCCGGCGTTGACGCGCGTATCCGCGGAGCGGGCCCGCGACGGCCTGTACCGAGACCCCTGTCTGAATGACCCCGAATACCGCAGCGGCATGGAATTGTCGCTGCGTGAGGGAACGCTCAAGCATTGGGCGGGCGCGCTGACACGCTATTCCCTGGGAAATCGAAATTATCTGTGCGCTTCGGAAGAAAATGTTTGTCAATGCGGCCATTGCCTGGGCGCGTTCCAGGAGTGGCTTCAACGGGAATACACAGACCTCAACGCCTTGAATAACGCCTGGGAAACCAACTTTGGGGATTGGGATTTCATCGAACTGCCCTTGTCCCTCGGCCCGGGGCATGAAGGCCCCGGGGCGCCCTGGATCGATTTCCGCGTCTTTATGGACGACCAGTTCTCGGAATTTCATGGGTGGGCGCGTTCACAGGTCGCCGCCGCCGATGCCGCCGGTCAGGCCGGCGCGCGTTTCACTTCGGAAACCAATCCGTATAACGGGTACCACTGGCCGGGGTTGTTTCAGTCTCTGGATTTCGTCGCCGCGGAGTACACCCCCCTATTCCTTGAAAAAATGCTCTCTTATTCCAAGCCGAACTCCTGGTCCGGCGTTGTGCTTCCCGATACCGCAGACGCCTCCCTGCTTTCCTGGCTGCCCTGGCAGCTTGCCCTGAACCAAGTGCCGGCCCTTTGGATCGGGTCTCCCTGGGCTGCGGCGGCCGACGCGACATCCACCCCCTGGGTGTTCGCAGACAGCAGCCCTTCGCCCGCCCTCTCAGAATTGGCCCAAACCGTCAGCCTTATTCGTGACACCGCAGGCCCACTCCTGTACACCGCCCAAAAGGCCACCCCGAAAACGGCGGTCTATGACAGCCATCCCTCCCGTTATCTGTGCGATGTCAATGGGGAGTATCCCTTGACCCTCTACCAGGTGCAGGAAGCCGCCGCCCGTCTGCTTCGCTTAACCTCCCATGATTTCCAATTCATCAGCAAAACAGGGTTACCCATGCTGACGCCGCAGCGGTTCCCCGTGCTGGTGCTCCCCTTTTGCCGCGCCCTGGATGAGGAGGAACGCGCCGCGCTTCGGGCCTATGTGGAAGGCGGCGGCGCCCTGATCGCCGATGTTATCCCAGGTGCTTTCGACGCCCACGGCATTCCCGTGCAGGAAAATGGGATGCAAACGATTTTCGGGGTAAAAACAGGAGAGGCGCCGCTCATAAAAAACACCGCCCTCGCCGTATCGGGTGTCGATTCCCCGGAAACGCGTGACGCGGGGTGGATTCTGGTCGACACCGCAGTCAACCTGCAGGGCGGGGTGGCCCTTGCCCAGGCCGGAGATGCGCCCGCGTGGATCGTCAACCGCCATGGCGCCGGACATACCCTGCTGCTGAATCACCCCTTCCGTGAAATGCAACAGGATAAAGACCGACGCCTCGTACCCGCCGAATGGGAGGCCATGGCCACCTTCCTGGCGGGTCTGCCGAACCTGCCGCAGCCTGTCAAGCCCGAGGGTGAGGCTTTCCTTGGCCGGATATATGCGTATACCCTCGGCAATGCCCGTATCTATGCCGCGCAAGCGGATAGCGATGCGCCCCGGCAGGATATCCGCCTGCCCCTCGACGCGAAAGACTCTGTCTACGATGTTCTGACGGGAGAGCCCATACGCCGCCCCCATCGCCACCGGTTCCGCCTGGAGCCGGGCGCGGTGCAAATCGTTTCCTGCCTTCCCTATAGCGTGGAGGAACTGATCCTGGAAGCGCCCGATGTGGCGACCGCGGGACAGCGCCTGCCCCTGCGCGTTTTGGTGAAAAGCGACGCGGAGAAGGCCGGAAAACATGTATTTCTGCTGGATTTCAGCCCTCAGAACAAAGCGCCTCTGCCGTGGTACCGGCAGGTCGCCGACACGGACATCGGCTATGCGGAGATCAACCTGCCCCTCGCGCGAAATGAAATCCCGGGGCGTTATATGCTTCGCGTGCGGGACGCCGTGACGGGAATGGAAATCTCGAAGTACATCAAAATCGCCTCGCCTACGGACTAATCCGCGGATATTCCCCATATCAATTTTCCGCTCGTTCCAAGTTGCATTTCCTTTTTGCGGTTGCTTCGTGAGATACGGGCCACCTGAGCAGATATGCAACGCTTAACTTTACCGAAACGTGTGTTACGCATCAGTTTAGATGACATAATATGATTAAATGCCACTGACGCTTTCTACTCCCTTACGTCTAACGTGGGCGTTGCCCACAACCCAGAAGATCCTCCGTTGAGATGAATTGATGCGCCGCCATGTCCCAGAATATGGTTTTTCCACAAAAACCCGACAAAAAGGACAGACGGCGCATGAATATGAT
>JAAYBJ010000185.1 GCA_012730105.1 Candidatus Hydrogenedentota bacterium | reverse complement strand
GTTTATAATGAAACGAAAAATACGTTGATACGGGTGTATTTCATGTGTTTCTTTCTGACTGAGATACTGCGTTTCGGTTGCGCCGAAGGCGCCCCTTCTCCCGGGCGAAGTCCCGGACGAAGCGTAGGCGCTTAGGGCCATTTCGCTGACAATTAATTATGAGTTCTGTTTGCGGCCAAGAGGGGCGTTATGTTCTGGTTTAGCGCAAGAATCCATAAACAACACGTCATTCCGGTTTTTCGCGGTGCAAAAAGGACATGTATCGAAGGGTGTTCCAGGCCGCGAAAAGACCGGAATCTATCTTTGAGAGCCGCGATTGAGGAACAGTCCGTGTTAACTGTATTTTTCGAGCAGGGGAATGGGCATTCATCGCGGCAGACTAAATCTGGATTCCGGTCTTTTTCGCGTTGTACAGTAGCGTTCTTCGATCCAGGCCAGAGATCGCGAAAAAACCGGAATGACAGTGCTTGGGGTCTTTTATAGTTTTTTTGGTCCTATACACTACACCCGCAAAAAATCCGGGACAGCCACCGGCGCGGTTCAGGAGTATTACAGCACTCATGGTTTATTCGCGCGCCGGAGGCAGTCCCATTTTTTGCTCAAATTGTTGTGGGCAAAGCCCACGTTAGGATTAAGTCCCGCGATACAGAAAAGGAGCGACCACCATGACCACTGCTTGTGTGCTGCTGATGTGCTGTGTGTTGCCGGGCGCGGCCCCGCTCGAAGCGGGCGTAGCCCGGGCGAGCATCACCCCGCTGGAAGCGGATATTCCCACACAACTGGGGGGCTATGGCGCCCGCGAAGGCAAGCCGGCGGAAGGGGTGTTGGACACCTTGTATGGAAAGGTGCTTGTGCTGCGGCAGGGAGACACCAAGGCCGCCGTGATCTCCGTGGATATGTGCGGCGTTCCCGTGAACCTGGTGGAGGAAACACTCGCCAAGGCAGCGGTGTCGGGGCTGACGCGCGACAATACGCTGATGTGCGCCAGCCACACCCACACCGGCTTGGAAGGCTTCGCGCTGGACCGGCGCAACATTGCCGGCAACCCCAACATCGGCATTTTTTCCGAAGCAATGCTGAATTTTGTCGTGGACCGACTGGCGGGCGCGCTTCAGGAAGCCGATAAAAACCTGGAACCTGTGAAAGCGGCTTCGGGCGCGATGCCGTTGCCCGATATGACCCGTAACCGGCGCGGTGCGGACTGCATTGACGAGGAAATGACCGCGCTGCGGCTGGACCGGGAAGACGGGACACCCCTGGCCGTATTGGTTAATTTCACCGCCCATGGCACGATTGTGGATGAAACGGACATGCTTGCCTCAGGCGAGTGGGCGGGACAGATGCAGCGCACCGTGGAGGATCTGCTCGGCGGCGGGGTCACCTGCCTCTATGCCAACGGCGCGGAAGGCGACATTGCGCCCCGCCGGCCCGAGGGCGGCAGTCACTACGAACAGGCCCAGAATTATGGCCGACGGGTGGGCATTGCCGCAGGACGGCTGCTGCAGGGGCTTGAAAGCGAGACGGTCTCCGTTTTCGCGCAGCGGGTGTCCTGGGTGGCCCTGCCGCCGCGTAAAGCCGCGCCGGACTTCCTGAAAATCGCGGGCGAGGAATACAAGGTTTCGGAGGAGCAACTGGCACTCCTGATCCAGGCCCTGTTCCCGGATACCGCCCCCCTGTACACCCTGCGGATCAACGACTTTCAGATGGTCACCTTCCCCGGTGAACCCATTTGTGAAATCGGCACGGCGGTCAAGGAGGCCATGCGCGATGCGGGCATCAAGCATCCCTGTGTCGCGTCGCTGACCACGGACGCCATTGGTTACATTCTCAGCCCGGCGGAATACGCCCGCAGCGGCTATGAAGTCACCGCCTCCTTTTACGGAGAAGGGTTGGGGGAGTTGCTCCTGAACGAAGCGAAAAAACTTGCGGCGGTCACAGCCGCGGCACCGAATGCTGGGGCTAACTGATAAGTCCTGTCCGGTAGCCGCCTGCATTTCGAAACCGCTGGTCAATTCGAGGATGGCCGTTATATATGGAGCGCAAGGGGACGCCAGCAGCAGCATGCCCCCGGCCCCCCCGTCCAGTAGACCCGTGCGTGCCATGGGTATGACCACCAGCACCATAAACTGCTTGTCGTTCATTTTGTGCGCCATGCCATTCCAGGTATATCCCGCATTGTTTACCAACATGTTGAACTTGCCGCATTCGTTTATCACGACAAACGCCAGCGCGTCACGAAACGCCGAATCAGTAATATCGCGCGGTACTGCAAGGGCCGTGCCGCCCGCATGCCCGCGTACCGAGTATAGGCCACTACACCTATTGCACTCATAAATTGTGGGTGGTGAGTACTATGATCGCCATGAACGCTTCTTGAGAAGAAGAACTCCGAAAAATAACAGACTTATTAGGGATACACCAACACCCAGGGAAGAAGAAGCCGGAATTTTTATATCAAAATCTGGTTCCAATGGATTTGTGCCCCAACGATATTCGAAAGCATTGTCAAATCCGTCTCCGTCATAATCATTCTGGCCATCTGGAATGCCGTCGGGCACATCTGAGAAGTAGTCGCCAGAGGTATCGCCATTGTACGGATCAAACGGACCGGACAGGTCTGCTGCTTCATCTTCATCAAGGATTCCGTCCCCATCCGTATCGTATGCGGTACGAACTCCATAATTGCCTGGATCAATCGGGTTGTAACCAAAAATGAACTCTTCCCTGTTACTCATGCCGTCACCATCAAAATCGTTGTACCCATCGTCCACACCATCACCCGTTGTCTCTCCGTTTTCGCCTGTTGAGTCTGTCACTTGCCAATTAAACGGATTGGACAGGCCATACAGGTCTCGTGTCTCATCAAAGTCGGATATTCCGTCATCATCGCTGTCGGTCATAATGCCAAATCCTTCCAGCGCAACATCAACATGTTTGGTAATGCCGTCATTATAGGAAATGCGCAATGTCGCTTCCTTGTATCCAACGGACCCCGGGCTAAATCCAACACTTATATAGAGCGTTCCAAGATAAGGCAATGTTGTCGGAGAGCCCCCCGATAGAATGGAGAAGGAACCAGCATGATCACCCAAGATTTCAACCTGTGTAATACTTGTTACACCATTGCGGTTGTTGGAAACAACAACGGTCTGAGGAGCGGATAAACTTTTATTCATGGATGTTGGAGCAAAGAGGAGGGTGGTGGGAGACGCGGCCATGAGTGCCATATCAGGCCATCCCATATCCTGCAAAGCGGGGCCTAGCAAGCCTATTTCCCGTGCCATAAAGGAACCCAAATCATCCGACAATGCTGGTTCCATTACCTGCTCCGGTCTGGAATGACTTGTATGCCAATGCGAAACGCTCCAAGTAGTAATTGGCGCCATCATCTTTGCATAGTAATAAGAAGCATTAAACGCATCGTCGGGAGGGAATGTTTGGCGTTTGCGCTGCCCCACCACAAACATCGCGGCGCCATGCCACCACACATCACCGTCCAAGAGTACGATTTCACGGCCTGAATGCCCCAGTTCTTCAAACGTATACATTTCAGGTTCTGGATCAAAATTACCAGACAAGTTAATCTCAAATGTAGAAGGCATATCATCAGGATAATTACCATTGATATCAACAACTGCACCAAAACATAAGGCATGTCCAATTTCATGGATGACAGCACTTAAAAAGTCCTTTTTGTTTACTGGACAATCCCGGTCATGATATAGCCAAAATTCTTCATTATTGAGCATTATTCTGTTAAAAGCAATATGCATATGATATCCTGAATGAAGGCCGCTTGTCGCTTTCAAATCCATGCCAGAGCATTCCGATGCTAACGCGAGAGCATACCATCTGCCGGGTAATAATCCCGGGATGGGAGATAAAGGATTTAAATATTTGTGCGTCAGCGCTACAGGACCTCCGCTACCGGAAACATTTACAGGCAAATCAAGCAGTTCGGCTTTAATATGCAGAGTTACTTGTCCTCCTAACTGCGGTTCAAAGATTTCAGACACAGCGTATTCTATTATTCCGCGCGCTAGGAGCACATCACGAGACGACGATTCAAACCCAGATTCAAAGTCTACTATCATTCCCACTGCAAAAGCGCTAGATGAACCAAATAGAAGCAGGATAATCAACTTCAAAGTAACCTTAATCATAAATAAAACCTCTATAAATAAATTGTTCTGATTAGTATGAATCCGGCAGATAGATCCAAGCCAAGCCTTCCTTTGTAAGTGTTATCGGTATACTAGACGTGGATCGTGCATTAAGACATCCGGAGGACATCTGTGTAAGATTTCCTTCTTCATCAATGTAAGGCCACCACAACGCGATGGGGGAGTCCGGCGATGTCGCCTTTATACTTCGGTCCGGATTTACCACTGCATATATAGACAACTCATTCGCCTCGGTATACCGTATCAACTTCAGCCCAACGCCGTCGCGCACGATCCAGAGCAAATAATTCTGTTCCGGCACCAAGTATTGCGGACCGAGCAAACTACCGTCCGCAAGAAGAAACGCCCATCCAATTGCATCACTTGGAGGCACTACTGGCTTAGCCTGTTCCGGTGCTTCCCGTGCCATGACCACGGACCACGGGGGCATCGCCAAACCTCCTTGTTCATCGAAGTAGGGCCAACGCAGCGGGGCGGCCCTAGAAGAGATTCCTTTTGGTAGAGGTTCGAAAATCTCTATTCTCCCGTCCGCGCGCACAAAGGCGTAGGTTCCAGTCCATTTTGGTCCGCTGTGTACCAACGCGTATTCATCACCTTGCGGGAAGATAATTAGAACATTGTCCGTGAGCGATGCATGTTCCCAAGGGGAGATAAGTTGCCCATCAGCACACAGAAATAACCACCGGAATCTTCGCACCTCCCGCATTTGAGGAACGCTAATTTGTAACAATATTTTCTCTCCATAGGCGGATATAGGCATAAAGGTGCTGATCGGTGCAGAGAGCGGCAAGGGCTCGGGATTCATGATGCTCCGGGTTTGACCGGACGCCACATTGACAGCAAAGACATGACGGCCATTGGACAACGCAACTTCATCATTGTCCAAAGGACACACCGGCCCGGCAGGCTGCTCACTTTCGATCCATTGGACCTTGACCTTTCTTTGTTTTCTGTTAACCAATAGGAGTTCCCCTATTCTCTTCTGGGTTGGCATACAGACAAGTGTCTCGCCATCGCTTATCCATTTTGGCCCTATTTCATCGCGATCCCTGGTGTTTGTTATGTTCTCCATGTAATCACCGGCAAGGTTGGTCACATAGATTTCCGCATTGCCGTCACGGCTGGAAGCGAACGCAATTTCCGAACCGTCGGGCGACCAGTCTGGAAACGCGTCAACGGCGGGATGGTTGGTGAGATTGCAGAGATTTGAGCCGTCTACGTCCATGACGTAGATCTCGGGATTACCGTCTCGGCTGCTGGTAAAGGCGATATGCTTGCCGTCGGGAGACCAGGCCGGCGCACACTCCACGTTGTCAATACTTTGTCTCAGGTCCGGTTCGAAGAGATCCTTCACGTTCGAGCCGTCAGCGTCCATGACTGAAATGACAAAATGGCCACCCTTGCGCCTGGAGAACGCGATCTTGGAACCGTCCGGCGACCACGCGGGGTAACACTCACACTCCGGGGTACTGGTCAGAGGGGTCAGGCCCGTCCCGTCGCTATTTACCATGTAGAGATCGTAGCTCGCCTGCCACATCGTGAAGGGTATGTGTAGCACGTTTCCCGTTTCAACATTCCTGAAAGCATTTTCCCGGGAGATCGCCTGTACCGCCGGAACATCAAGCAGCAACATCACCGGGATGGAGAAAAATGTAATTGCGAGCAACATTATTCGAATGAAATAATGCATGTTCCGATGCCTGCCGGCTTGCTGAATGTCATGCTGTGCAGCCATAACGGTCTCCTTGATATTTACAGTTCTGAGATATTGCTCTTCCTTCTGCGGAATCCCTAACAGAAGATTGCTTTTCGCTAACGTGGGCTTTGCCCGCAACCCAGTTTTGAATTCCGTTTGAATTCCGACTGCTGTCTCGCGTACACCACACTTATTACAGCCATAAATCGTGGGTGGTGAGTACTATGATTGCCATGAACGCTTCTTGAGAAGAAGAATCCCAAAAAATAAGAGACTTATTATGGACAAACTAGTACCCAGGGGAGAAGAAGCCGGAATTTTTATATCAAAATCTGGTTCCAATGGATTTGTGCCCCACCGATATTCGAAAGCATTGTCAAATCCGTCTCCGTCATAATCATTCTGGCCATCGGGAATGCCGTCAGGCACATCTGAGAAGTAGTCGCCGGAGGTATCGCCATTGTACGGATCAAACGGACTGGACGGGTCCGCTGCTTCATGTTCATCAAGGATTCCGTCCCCATCCGTATCGTATGCGGTACGAACTCCATAATTGTCTGGATCAATCGGGTTATAGCCAAAAATGAACTCTTCCCTGTTACTCATGCCGTCACCATCAAAATCGTTGTACCCATCGTCCACACCATCACCCGTCGTCTCTCTATTTTCGCCTGTTGAGTCTGTCACTTGCCAATTAAACGGATTGGACAGGCCATACAGGTCCCGTGTCTCATCAAAGTCGGATATTCCGTCATCATCGCTGTCGGTCATGATGCCAAATCCTTCCAGCGCAACGTCAACATGTTTGGCCATGCCGTCATTATAGGAAACACGCAGCATTGCCGTCTTATACCCGACAGAGCCCGGGTTAAATCCGATGTTTATGTACCGTGTAGCAAGATAAGGCAACGTTCCGGGGGATCCTCCAGACAGGATGGAGAACGAACCTGCATGCTCGCCGAGGATCTCAACCAGAGTAATGCTTGTTGTTCCATTCCAGTTGTTTGAAACGACGACGGATTGGGGATCAGACATTCCTTTGTTCATAGTCGATGGGGCAAAACGAAGCGTTGTGGGAACCGCCACGAAGAGGGTCATATCAGGCCACCCCATGTCCTGTAAAGCGGGGCCCAATAAACCAATTTCACGCGCCATAAAGGAATCGCCCAAAGTAGTCAGAACGGGTTCCATTACTTGTTCAGGATTGTAGTGAGAGCGATGCCAGTGGGATACAGAGCTCGTATCAATGGGAGCATTCATCTTTGCATAAATAGCATCACAAAACCCAGGATGGTTTGGAAATTGCAGCCTCCTTTGCTGGCCAACCTCATGCACATGACTGCCATTCCAACAAATATCACCACCACGTAAGGCGGTTGCTCTACCTGCTTGCGGCAGTGTGTCGAACACATAGTGGTATCCGTCAAATTCCCAGTACATGTTCTTTTCAAGCGTTGAGGGCATATTGCGGGGGAAACTGCCATCATCTTCTACCATGTGTTGGAAACACAGGCTGTGTCCAATTTCATGAATGGCAACTGAAAGGAGATCCGCCTTGCTTGTCGGGCACGGTTTGTCGTACTCCAACCACATGACTCCGTTTTCTATCATGGTTAAATTAAAGCAGACATACATATGATAGCCCGCGTATTCACCGCTTGTTGCTCTGTAGTCTCGATTCGCTCTCTGAGAAGCTAAGGCACAGGCGCACCATGTATCCGGTATTTGGCTGGGAATATATCCACCTTCGTTATCAGTCCAAAACGTTACCAATCCGTTACCTGGGTTGTTTACGGGCATAGACACCAACTCCACCTTCAACGCTAGAGGTATTTGACCGCCCAATTGCGGTTCGATAATCGAATTCAGAACATGATCAACGATTTGTCGAACCATAAGTCCTTTGCGGTCACCTGATGAAAAACCCGCTCCGTAATGTGGGCTTATTTGGAGTGCCGTTGAAAATTGAGAAATGACAATGAGGAGACCGGAGAGAGCAACATAATGAGATCGTTGTGGACATCCACTACGCAAGAAATTCCGTATATAGAAAACTGTGGTTCTTGTATTATTTATGTATGGATTCATGATAAAACCCCTAATACGCCAATTTTCCGGGCATCCCAGAATAGCCATCTTTGGTTGTTATTATCGGGACACTAGAGTTCGAACGCGCATCGAGTATACCGCAGCCCATCCCTATAAGATTGCCGTCTTCGTCAGTGTCAGGCCACCATAATGCAATTGGGGTATCCGGTGAAGTGGCCTTTATTCTGCGGTCCGGACTTACTGTCGCATACACAACATAATCATCTGCACCGGCGTACCGCAAAAACTTCAAGCCGGCCCCGTCGCGGACAATCCAGAGTACAGGGCTCAGCGGCGCCTTCATGGGAGCGTCCGGTCCAAGCAAACTGCCGTCCGCAAGCAGGAAGACCCATTCGATGGCATTTTCGGGGGGGGAGACTGTCGCGTGTTCCGGTACATCCCGGGCTATGACCACCGACCACGGGGGCATCGCCAAACCTCCTTGTTCATCGAAGTAAGGCCAGCGCAACGGTGCGGCCGTGGAGGAAATCTCTTTGGGCAGCGGCGCGAGCAGGTCTATTACCCCGTCCGCACGGACAACGGCATAGGTTCCTTTCCATCTGGGCCCGGCATGCACCAAGGCGAATTCGTTCCCTTGCGGAAAGATAATCAGAGTATTGTCAGTAAACATTCTGGTTTCACGGGGCGAGACAAGCTGGCCATCCGCGCAAAGAAACAACCATCGGAATCTGAACTTCTTCATCAGATCAGGATTACTGATTTGCAAAAGAATCTTCCCGTTATGGGCTGACATGGGTAAAAGTTTAGGACCGTCCTCAGAGGGCGGTCTGAAGGGGGAATTCAGAATGGTACGGGACTGACCAGAAACCAGGTCGTAAGCAAAAACGTGGTAACTGTCGGAAAGCACGACCTCACCCGTGTCCAACGGACAAGCACCCAGGGTGGGGGCCTCGCGGTCAAGACGCAAAACGCTGACCGTCTTTTGTTTTCTGTCAATCAGAGATAATTCCCCCCTGCTTTTTGATGTCGGCATGCATACAAGCGTCTCACCATTTTTCATCCATTTTGGCCCTATTTCATCGCGATCCCTGGTGTTTGTTATGTTCTCCATGTAATCACCGGCAAGGTTGGTCACATAGATTTCCGCATTACCGTCGCGGCTGGACGCAAAGGCGATTTCCGAACCATCGGGCGACCAGTCGGAAAACGCGTCAACAGCGATATGGTTGGTGAGATTACGCAGATTGGAACCATCCGCACCTATAACATAAATTTCTGGGTTGCCGCTTCGGCTGCTGGTAAAGGCGATATGCTTGCCATCGGGAGACCAGGCCGGCGCGCACTCCACGTTGTCAATACTTTGTCTAAGGTCCGGTTCGAAGAGATCCCTAACGTTCGAGCCGTCGGGGTCCATGACCGAAATGACAGCATGGCCGCCCTTGCGTCTGGAGAACGCGATCTTGGAACCGTCCGGCGACCACGCGGGGTAACACTCACACTCCGGGGTACTGGTCAGAGGGGTCAGGCCCGTCCCATCACTATTTACCATGTAGAGATCGTAGCTCGCTTGCCACATCGTGAAGGGTATGTGTAGCACGTTTCCCGTTTCAACATTCCTGAAGGCATTTTCCAAGGAAATTGCCTGTACCGCCGGAACATCAAGCCACAACATCACCGGGATGGAGAAAAAAGTAATCGTGAGCAACACTATTCGAATGAAATAATGCATGTTCCGATGCCTGCCGGCTTGCTGAATGTCATGCTTTGCAGCCATAACGGTCTCCTTGATATTTACAGTTCTGAGATCTTGCTCTTCCTTCGGCGTAACCTTATAACAGAAGATTGCTTTTCTCTAAGACGGGCTTTGCCCGTAACCCAGTTTTGAATTTCAAGGACAAAGATGAAGTGATGGAAACCACTTTGGGAATTTACTAGTTGCGGGCCGTTTATTTGAAACGATTTTATCATCTGCACTAATCTGCTTTTTTTATCGCCATCACAATTTATTCACTTATAACTATTAGTATAATGCAAAAGCCCCAATTCGTCAAGTGGGATATTTAAGCAGGATATTTAAGTCCACCCTGCCCTTCTATTCCTGCAAAGTAGTAATCACCCTAAAAAAGTAGTTGAATGGGCTGACATGCCTGCTAGACTATACGTTAGCAGGAGTGGCGCAATTGCATCTTTTTCTTTAACGTAACGCATAACTTTCTGTGCTGTGCCTCTGTGCCTTTGTGTGAGTCTTTTTATTCTCACACGGAGGCACGGAGAACACAAAGCGTGTTTTATATACGGATATCTTGATAGCCGAACTCTATTGCATCTTTTTCTTTAACGTAACGCATCACTTTCTGTGCCTCTGTTCCTTTGTGTGAGTCCTCTTATTCTCACACGGAGGCACGGAGAACACAAAGCGCGTTTTATATACGAATATCTTGATAGCCGAAATCTATTGCATCTTTTTCTTTAATGTAACGCATAGCATTCTGTGCCTTTGTTCCTTTGTGTGAGTCCTCTGATTCTCACACGGAGGCACGGAGAACACAAAGCGTGTTTTATATACGAATATCTTGATGGTTGAACTCTATTGCATCTTTTCCAATTTAACGCTAGAAAGATTTGCCAAAAGGGTTTGTTTCTTGGGAGATATTTTTCAAGGTCCAAAAGATTCACGTGATCATGTCTATTTGTAACTTGCCTTTCATAACGTAAAAGAATAGGCTATTGTTTTGAATCCTGATTAATGCTTATTGTTATCGAATCCAGCAAGAAGGAAAGCATCATGAACCGACATACTCTGATGTTGACGGGAGCCTGTCTCTTGTCGGTGTTTCTATACGCCGACGATTCCTGGAAATTGCCCTTGGAAGAAAAGGAGGTTGTCCTCGAACAGAATAACGTGGAGCGGCACAACATTCTCGGGCTCTACCCCAGCCAGGTGGATGTGCCGCTGGATGGCGGCCCCGTGGATATTTCCACGCTGGGCAACTGCAACATCGCCCATGCGGTATGCTGGACCGCGAATTACCTGGCCGGCGCTTCGTACCGCTACGCGTTTTTGAAACGTTCCGGCGCGCCCGAAGAAATGGTGGCGAAAGCGCGCGCTCGGGCGGACGAACTTTTTGAAGGCATCTATCGCTGCCAGCTGGTCACGGGGGTGCGCGGGCTTCAGGCGCGGGGATATGCCCTGGGACACGGAGAATCCTATGAGGAACGTGGCATCGAGGCACTCAACGATTCCTGGCAGCAGGGCGCGGACGAGTACAAGGATCTTCGCTGGCGTGGCGATCCCAGCCACCACAACTACAGCGATGTTACTGCGGGGCTGGGCCACTATTATGACCTGGCCGCGGAAGGCGCGCAGAAAGACCGGTGCCGCGAGGCCATAGACGCGCTGGTCGGTTACTGGGTCGATAACGACTTCAAAATTATGCATATCGACGGCAAGAAATATACGCCTATCCTGGGCTTTCACGACGGGAAAACCCTGAACACACGGATCATGATGGCCATAGCCGGCGCCAAGACCGCCCATCATGCCACGGGCGACCCCAAGTACCAGGCCATGTATGAAAGGTTGATTACGCAGTTCGGGGTGCGGGGGCTCAAGACCTTTACCACGGAAAAAGACTTTGACGACGCCGAGCACGTGTTCTGCCATCTCGAAAACCTGTTCCGAATGGAAACGGACCCGGAACTGCTGGCCGCCTATCGCGTGGTGCTGGACGGCTTGTGGGCTAATCACAAGGACGACGCCCAGACCCTGTTCACCTACATCTACATGAGCCTGACGCCCGACGCGCCGGACCGTGACAAGGCATTGCGGGAAGGGCTGTATTCCCTGCAGACCTGGCCGACAGACATGATTTTCCAGCCCACCATGAGCAGCCTGCGCCCGGACCTGAAGCCGCCGTACCCCACGTACGCCGCCGCCTGGGACAACGAGTACATCTGGAAAGGCAACCTGTTGAATCCCGATGGCTGGCTCAGCCGGATCATCGCGGGGGTCGCCGTGCCGCGAGAAGACCCCGTGGTCATTTATGCGTTTGATACACGGGGCGACCTGTATCAATCCCGGGACGGCGCGGCCACGGCGGCCGGGTGGCGTCCCATTGACCAGGGGCTGAATACGCCCGTACGCGCTCTGGCGTCCGGGCCGAAAGTGCGCATGATCTACGCCGCCTGCGAAGACGGCTTTTACGCGTCCATGACCGGCGGTTACCAGTGGCAGCGCCTTGAGGTGCCTGAAGCCGGAGGCAAGCCGGTCGGCGTACGCATTGTGCCGGGAGAGAAAAACACGCTGTATGCCATTCGCGAAAAGGCCGTCTATCTGAACCAGTTTAACCGGGAACGCAACTTCGGAAAGACATGGGAAAAAGTCTCCGAGGCTCCCGCGCCTGCGGCTTCCGCGCTTCAGTTCAAACCGGACGCCTCCGGTGTCTTAAAAAGCGCTGACGGCGGAAACGCCTGGGAGCTCAAGTCCGAAGGATTGCGCATACCCCGGGCCGACTCCGTATTCACCCCGGAAAACACGGATTGGGTGTTCGCGGGGACACCGGCGGGCCTGTATATCTCAAAGGATGGCGGTGAAACTTGGGAAGACGGACATCTTGTACTGCAATTCGTCAAGAACGTGCGGCGGGACCTAGGCGGCGCGGCCTATATTGACGCCTATTGGCGGGGACGGTATTACGGGATCATTACCGACGAAATGGCGGAAACGCCCATGCCGTGAGACTCCCTATTCTGAACGGCACAAATAAAAGCCGCAAACCTGAGAACCTCATGAAGTCGCAGCCTGCCGTTGCATTGTCTTCCGTCCTTCTCTTGTGGCACCATAACGAGCATGAATACAACAGGTGACGCGGCGGGGAACCCGCTTCAACTAAAACGCACGATCGGGCTGCCCGGCGCGGCCGCGCTCGTGGTGGGCGGCGTCATCGGCGCCGGCATCTTCGTCATGGTTCGGGATATCGGCGCGCTCGCCGGACCGGCCATCTGGTTCTCTTTTGTAATAGCCATTGCGGTTTCCATGGTGGGGGTGATTCCGGTCATCCAACTTGCGGGTGCGTTGCCCTCTGCCGGGGCGGGATATATGTTCACGAGCCGTATGCTTGGGCCCGCGCCTGGCGTCCTGGTTTCCGCCTGGGTGCTGCTGGGCGGCGCCTGTTCCGTATCCGTCGCCACGCGCACGCTGGCGCAATATTTGCAGGGATACCTCTTGTCAGGACTGCCGGTCGGCGTGATGGCGGCAGGCATCCTCGCCCTGTTTTACGGTATTTACTGTTTCGGCGTGCAGCTGGCCATGTCGCTGCAGCTGGTGCTCGCCCTGCAATTCCTGTCAGCCCTGCTGCTTTACGGCATTGCCGGCGCCTTCCATGGCGGCCTGTCCATGACCCTGGAACCGGTGCAGGGAACCGGCGGATTCCTGATGAGCGTGCTGCTGTGCTACGCCGTCTGCCTCGGCTTTCAAATCATCGCCGAAATGGGCGAGGAAATACGGGATGCGCGGCGCACGATTCCCAAGGCCCTGCTTATCGGAGGGATCATTGTTGCAGTCATTTACATTCTGGTGGGCACCGTATTCGTCACAACCATCCCCTGGGACGCTGCACGCTATGCGGCCATGAAAGCGCCCCTGCGCGAATCGGCCTCCCTGTTTCTGCCCCCGGCGCTGGTCCACTTCATCGGACTGGGCGCACTGACCGCCGGGTGCGCGGCGCTGAACGCGGCCGCCCTGACCCTGCCCCGTGAGGTCTTCGCCCTTGCCCGGGACGGACTGCTTCCCTCGGGACTGGCGCGTATCGACCCGCGCACGGGCGCGCCGAGAAATGCCGTCACCGCCTATTTTCTGCTCGTGGGCGCGCTGTTGCTATGCCCGCTCGACACGGATTTCTACGGGTATATGGCCGCCATAGGCATCCTGGCCATCTCCACCGTACTGGGTGTTGCCGCGATCCGCATGTACAAGCATTTTCCCGAGTACTATGCCCGTGCCTATATCCAGTTTCCGCCCGCGGTGCTCTATGGGTGTGCGATTATCATCCTGCTGGCCTCCCTGGGTTTTGGGGCCGTGGTGATCTATGAAAAGCCCATTATTGTCGCCGCTTATGCGGTGTGGACCGTGATTGTGGTCCTGTATTATTTCCGGCGGACCAAGTCTTTTGGCGAAGAGGACTGGAAGCGTTTGTCCGAATTCCCGGGGGCGCAATAGGTGCGGACAAACAATAGCCAACCCGCATGCGGTCAAGATCCCTGTGCCGGATTCAGCCGTACCAGTAGTGCCGACCGCCCGGGCAGGATGACGGCCTGTGGTGCGACACGGGCATGTTCGGAGGTGCTAAGCAATAACGCGCCGGCACCGTGCAGGGGCAGGTGGGCGTCCCTTTTACCGAAATTGAAAAGGGTTGTGATGGACTGGGTACCATGATTGCGGCTATAGCCGAACATCTGTGCCGGGATATCGTCCAGAAGGGTGAGTGTGCCTTCATGCAGGGCGGGCAATTCACGGCGCAGTTTCAGCAGCGCCCGGTAGAGGTTGAGCAGGGAACGGGGATCGGCGGACTGGCTTTCCACATTACGCTCCCCCTTGTTTGCCTCATTGACAGGCAGCCAGGGCTTGGCGTCCGGGGGGCAGAAGCCCGCGTTTTCCCCGGCGGTCCACTGCATGGGCGTGCGGTTCATGTCGCGGTTTAGATTGATCGGCAGCCAGTTGCGCACCGTGTCCGGCACCTTGTCCCAGAGTTTCGACACGGGATCCTGGGCATGTGATTTCGGGATGAACAGGTCGGTCATTCCGATTTCCTCGCCCATGTATACCGTGGGCACACCTCGCGCGGTGAGTTGGAAGACCGCCAGCATCTTCGCAAGTTCCATATCATTGCCGATGCGGCTCATAAGGCGGCGCATGTCGTGGTTGCCGTAGACATAGGTGGGCTGGAAGGGCGGGGGGAAGTCTCTTTCGAATTCGGTCACAAGATGATGGAACCATTTTGCCCGGCGCTGCCACGGCAGCAGGAAGATCATGTCGAACAGGAAGCCCAGGTTGAGGCCGTCATTCGTTTCCCCGCCCAGCAGTTGTCGGACGTCCGCCTTGTCGCCGATCACCTCGCCCAGAAGGATGCGCTCCGGTTCGCCGAATTCGCGCATTACGTTGCGCAACTCTTTGCAGAAGGGGAAAATGTCCGGGTGGTTGTGTTGCATGCAGGGGTTATACAGGCCGGGCCGGCCGCCGTCATACAGGCCGGGTTTGAAAGGATTGTTACGAAATTGCGCGTCCTTCATCAGCGCGCTGAAGAGGTCGAGCCGGAATCCGTCCACCCCCCGCCGCAGCCAGCGCCGGACCATGTCGAACATGGCCGCTTTCACCTCCGGGTTGCGCCAGTTCAGATCCGGCTGAAAGGGAAGAAAGGAAGCCAGGTACCACTGGCCCCGTTCTTTCCCATAGTGCCAGGCACCGCCGCCCGGATACGCGACCCAATTGTTAGGCGGCCGTCGCTCCGAACCCTCCCGCCAGATATACCAGTCCGATTTGGGGTTGTTTTGGGATTGTCGCGATTCCAGAAACCAAGGGTGCTGATCCGAAGTGTGGCTGAGCACCATGTCCAACAGCACTTTCAGCCCGCGCCGGTGCGCTTCCTCAAGCAATTCATCCAGGTCCTCCATGGTCCCATATTCCGCCGCCACCCCGTCGTAGTCCGTGATGTCATATCCATGGTCGGCGAGCGGGCTCGGGTAAAAGGGCGAGATCCAGATGGTCTCGAAACCGAGATCCTGAATGTACTCCAGTTTCTGGATAATTCCGCGCAGGTCGCCGATACCATCGCCGTTCGCGTCATAGAAGGAACGCGGGTAGATTTGATAGATGGTTGTCTTGTGCCACCAGGGAGTTGTCATGCCGTATATTCTACATGGCATGGTGCCGCCACAACCACCTGTATTGTCCGTTCCGGATCGCCGGATAAAATGGTCTGTATCCGGGGGACCTTGGCGACTCAGGCGCCTATCTACAAAGAGATCATACCGACGGCAAAGGGGAGAGTAACATCCTGGTTAATTTGTGCTATCTCCGAAACAACGCGTCATTCCGGTTTTTTGTGGTGAAGAATGGACCCGTAGCGAAGGGTACGACCATGCCGCAAAAAGACCGGAATCAATCTTCAGAAGCCGTCGGCAGAAGCCGCGTGGGTTGTTCTCTGCGGGAATGAAGACCCCTTTCTCGCGTGGCTATAATCTGGATTCCGGTCTTTTTCGCGTTATCTGGAAGCGATCTTTGATGCAAGGCTTAGGTCGCGAAAAAACCGGAATGACAACTGGTGAAGTTGTTTTAAATGAAAAGCGAAGTTCTCTGATGCAGACCTGTTCTCGCACTTTCTTTATTTCACCCGATCGGTGTCGTCCGGATATTCAGATGGATCTCTTTCCCATCATTACATTAATGCCATTTGCCAACTTGGACTGATCGTTGCATTTCTTATCCGGCGATCCGGGGTCCGTTCGGCAAGTTCGGGCACTTGCAGCACCGGATACAACCCGGTTTACCGTAGAAAAAAGTATAATGCCTGCAGGCGCGAAAAGATTTCTTTTGAAACGACCTTTCAAAGTACTATTTTAAAGGTATTATTTCTGGCACTCCCGACGGAGTTTACCCGCGACTGCATGTTCAACCACGGATTACGGTGCGCAAAAGAGGAGCATGATCAGGATGAATTCAAGACAGCGCGTGCTGGCCTCACTAAACCGCAGCGGCTACGACCGAATTCCGGTCAAGCACGAGGGCACCCCCGAGGTGAACCGAATGCTGATGGACTATTTCGGGCTGAGCAATCATGAACAGCTCCTGCGGGTCATCGGGGACGATTTTCGTTATGTTCAACCGATTTATCGCGGCCCTGAACTGCGCGAATTTACCGACGGCAGTATTGAAGGGATGTGGGGGGAGCGTTACGGCAGCAAGGAATACCCCGGAGGCACTTATTCCGAGGCCGTCTACCTGCCCTATGCCGGCATAGACCGGGCGGAGGACCTTGACCGGTCCCATTTCCCCACTGCGGACTGGTTTGATTTTTCCACCATTAAGTCCCAGTGCGAAGCGTTACGGAAAGAATATTGCGTCTGTTTCGGATCGGCCGGGGATATGGACTTCATGAATACCATCGGCCGCATGCGGGGGCTGCAGCAGGTTTATGAGGACCTGCTTACGGAGAACCCGGCGTTTATGGCGCTGCTCGACGCACGGTTCCAGTTCTACTATGAACTGCACGAACGTGTTCTTAACGCCGCCGGCGGATTAATTGACATCATCCACGTGGGAGAGGACCTGGGAAACCAGAATGGGCCCATGATCTCGATGGATACCTTTGACCGGCTTTTCGCGCCCAGGTACAAGGCCATTTTTGATCTCGCTCACCTGCACGGGGCGAAAACCATGATGCACATGTGCGGGTGCGTCGTGGAATTTCTTCCCCGTCTCATAGAACTGGGGCTGGACATTCAGGACGTTGTGCAGCCGACTACGCCTGAAATGGACATTGCCTATCTGCACGCCCATTTCGGAAACAACCTGACTTTCTGCGGTTCCATGTGCGTGCAGACCGTCCTGCCCTTTGGAAGCGTCGGCGATGTCGTAAGCGAAGTGCAGCGCCGACTTGCACTATTCCCCAAGGGCGGTCTCTTTCTGGGCCCCACCCACGCCATTCAAGTAGGAACCCCCGTCGAGAACATTCTGGCTATGTATACGACCGCAGGGAGCCTTGCGCCAGACATAAAAGACGCGATTAAAAATGTCGATGACAACCCGCAGAAAAACGGCTTTGACAAGTTTAAATTATTCTGACTCGTCAAAGAGATGAAGAAAGGATACATCTCCATGAAGAAAATACTTGTCGCCATGCTTTTGCTGGCCGCCTTCGGCGCAGCGGCTTCTCAACTTGTGCCCCCAAGAACGGTGGTGCTGACCTTTGACGATGCGGTACGGTCCCATCTGGAGGTCGCGGCGCCCCTGCTCAAAGCGTACGGCTTCGGCGCAACCTTCTTCATTTCCCACGCATGGATGAACGATACGGAACATTTCCTGTCCTGGGAAGAAGTCGCGGAACTGCACCAGATGGGTTTTGAAATCGGCAACCACACCTGGACGCATGCCGGGATCAACACGCCCGGCAAGGCCGCGCGCTTGGCCGGGGAACTGGCGCTGGTGGAGAATGAACTGGCCCGGGTCGGCGTGCCCAAGCCGATCACCTTCGGCTGGACGGGCAATGCCTTCGGTCCGGACGGCCTCGCGGTGCTGGCCGGGGCGGGTTATAAATTGGCGCGGCGTGGCATGCAGCCAGAAGCGCCGTATGGTAGTTTGGAACTCGGGCCACTCTTCAATCCGCTTCTGCACCATCCCCTCCTGATTCCTTCCGCGGGGGACGCCTACCCGGACTGGACGCTGGATCATTTCAAGAAGGTTGTGGACCGCGCCGTGGAAGGTTGCGCCGCCATCGTGCAGTTTCATGGCGTGCCCGACCTGGAACACCCCTGGGTGCACACCCCCGAAGAACGGTTTCGCGAATACATGGCCTACCTGAAGGAAGGCGGTTTCCACGTCATCGCCATGCGGGACCTGCTGCCGTTTCTGCCGGAGAAAACCGTGGAGAACGATCCCATGACCCGGGTTCAATTCCCGGCCCCGTCGGATAAGGAACTCTACTGGCCTGTGGAACGGGAACAGACCGTGCAGAACCTCGATTTCTGGATCAAGAATATGGCATGCGACCATCAGTATACGCTGGATGAAGTCGTGGAGGTCGTCCGTCTTCCCAAACCGATACTGGAGGAACGTCTCGGCCTATTGCGGGACGAATCCGCCTTTGCCGGGCGCCCCGCGTGCGTTAAGGTCCTGCCCTATCCTGGCGGCCGCCATCCGCGCATCGGTTTTCTTGAGGGGGCGATTGACCCGCTGCGCGGCACCAAGGTATCCATATTCCCTCCCTGGGAAAAAGGTGGCTATATGGTGCTTGACATTCCGGAAGCCATTTTCAGCAACCTCGGCCTGACTTTCCTGGCCCACACCCACATCCCCACCATCTGGAACGGGCAAAACACCGTCATCGACAACCGGGACTGGATCATCGACGAGAATTGCCTGCGTTCCGAGTGGCGCCTGCCGAACGGGATTGTGTTCGGCGCTTGCGTAACGTCCGAGCCGAACGGTGTGGCCATGGAACTTTTCCTGGAAAACGGGACTGATGCCGCCCTGACCGGTCTGCGCACCCAAATCTGCGTGATGCTGAAGGCCGCGCCGGGGTTTGAAGAACAGAACCAGGAACGCAAGGAATACGAAGCGCCCCTGACCGTGGTCAAGGCGCGTGATGCGGACCGTTACCTGCTCCTGGCCTTTGAGCATTGCGGACGCGCCTGGGGCAATGAAAAATGTCCCTGTGTCCATTCAGATCCTGTGTTGCCGGACGCGGCACCGGGAAAACGGGTGTCGGTACGCGGATGGCTCCGCTTTTATGAAGGCGCTGACATTGCCAACGTGAAAAAACAGTTGCTTCGTGATATCGACACTCACTGACGACCGGGGCGGGGCTTCGGTTTCGGAATGGGAGGCCATTCCATGCCTTCCCAGGTTAGGCGGGGCGGCGCACCTTCTCGCATGACCCACGGGTAGCCGTTCCAGCCGCTATTCTGAAAAAAGAGCACCCGCCCCATTTGGGCGCTCAATAATCCCCGCCCGCCAGCGCTCTTGTCCCGGCCACTGGTTTCCAAGTTCCAGAAACACGCTGTGACGGCGCCATCGTCATTCCGCCCGACTAAACCACCAACATAGCGAATTCCCTCTACCGAACCCGTCGCGTAGCAGGCGCTGATTGCATCCCGGTTGAGGCCGACCAGGCCGCCGATATTATTATAGGCGCTTTTGACGGCGCCTGTGGCATAACACGCGGTAATCGTTCCCAGTTGGTTCGCACCAATAAGGCCGCCAATGCACCACCCGCCGTTCACATCACCCGTGGAATAGGACGCAATAACGGCGCCGCCGTCATTGCAGCCGATCAGACCACCGATATTGAGGCTGCCTTCGCCGCCGCTGACGTCTGATTCGGTGTGAGAATCAGTAATGACACCGACGTTATAGCCGGCCAGGCCGCCAACGTGATTGCAATATATCTCACCCGCCACTTCGCCCGCGCTATGGCAGGAGGTAATGACGCCGCCTTCGTTACATCCAACCAGACCGCCGACCTGCCGGCCGTAGGCCCCACCCTGTATGCGCCCAAAAACATGGCAGGAGGTAATGGCGCCGCAATTAACTGCAGCCAGACCGCCGACAGCCGCGTCACCCGAGATGGTTACCGACTCCAGGCTGAGATCCCGGATTTTGCCTTGGGGCCCTACTATGCCAAACAGGCCTGCGTTGCGGGTGTTATCTGAAAGGACGCAGGCATTGCGCAGCACGCGGCCGCTCCCGTCCAATACACCGTCAAAAGGCGCGGTACCACACGCGGGTTCCAGGCGTGCATCCGTGAAATCAATATCGGCAGTAAGAACGAAATGTTTGTCCCAGTCTTCCGTGGCCCCGGTGAACGCTGTCCAGTCTTCCGCGTTCGCGATCTGATAGGGATCGCTCTCCACCCCGGTGCCGCCGCTATAGCTGGCCCCGCCCACAGGCGCCGCAAGAAGCGCCGTCATCGCGACCAATAACATGGAGGCCTCCGTTATTCTTTTCGGAATCCTCCAAAGTAAATACAACACGCTACTCCTTGCCGTACCTGATTCGCGGGATGTTATTAAAAATCCCGGGGCAGCCCTATAGGATTTTCAGGGCTTCCCCAGAAACGAAGAAATATAGTGAAAGCGGGAATAGAGCCGGCTTGTCCGCCGGGGCGAAATCGCTTTACGCGTTTGTGTCAGTCCCTGCTTCCCGAAGATATATTATTTGGCGCGGGTTTTCTGTCACAGCCCGCGCACGCGCCAGCCTTTGCGGTACCGCCGGCGGATAAGCGCGGTGGCGTCGCTGCTGTTGTCGAATTTCAACCGATGGGAATTCCACTGGAGCGTCTTTCCCGGGAAGCGGTTCGCGACGTTGCCAAGAAGCACGGCCTCGGTCAGGGGACCCGAGAAATTAAAATTAGCCCCCGCAGTACCGTTGCCGAGGGCCGCCTCGACAAAGTCATGATAATGGTCCAAAGGTTCAAGTTCGGGCTTGGGATAGTCTTTGAATTTCTCTTCAGGGTAGAGGTGCGGCGGCCCCACGTGGGGAATGATCAGCGTGCCCTCTTCGCCGATGAGCATGGAACCGCTCGGCGGTAATTCGTGGCCTTCGGGCAGGTGGGACGACAGGGCCGTATCGGGTTTCTTGCCGCCATCCATCCAGGTGGCGTTAATCTCCCGGCCCGCTGTCAGGGGCGTGCCCGGGAACACATAATGAGTGATGGTCCAGGCGGGATGCACTTCGTCGCTGACGCACTCCGTCTTGCTCATGATGGTCAGGGGCGCGCCGATATGCAGGGCGGTGAAAACCGGGTCGAAAATATGGCAGCCGAAGTCGCCCGTGGCGCCGCCGCCGAAGTCACGCCAGCACCGCCACTTGAAGGGGTGATAAATGTCCTGCTTGTAGGGGCGTTCCGGGGCGACGCCCAGCCAGAGGTCCCAATCTACATGGGCGGGCACCGGGTCTTCGCCCTCCGGCCGTTTCTTGTCCTCCGTGGTGTACACTGCGGCACTCCAGGAATGCCACTCCTTCACCTGGCCGATGGCCCCATCCTGCAGCCACTTCACCGCGGTGCGGTAGTAGTCATGGGAATGGATCTGGATACCCATCTGCGTGGCCAGGCCCCGTTTTCGCGCGGCCAGGGTCAGTCGCCGCGCTTCGTAGACCTCATGGGTCAGCGGTTTCTCACAGAAAACGTGGATATTCTTCCGGATGGCGGTCATGGCGGCGGGGGCGTGGGTGTGATCCGGCGTGGAAACATTGACCGAGTCGATGTTGCCCTCCTCCTTTTCAAACATCTCGCGCCAGTCCCGGTAGAGCCGTGCGCCCGGATACTGTTGCGCCGCCTTCTGCAGAGTTTGTTCATCAATGTCGCACAGAGCGTACACCTGCACCTTGCCGCTCTTGTTGATGCAGTCCAAATCATAGGCGCCCTGTCCGCCCACGCCGATCGCCGCGTGCTGCAGCTTTCCGGAGGCCGGTTTGGCGAAACTCAAACGCGGGAGAATAAGCGGCGCGCCGATTCCCGCGATTGTCACCTGTTTCATAAATGTTCTTCGATCCATTGATGCTTTCATTCTTTTTTTTGTCTCCTTAGGCTATCAAACGAGAAAAAACATGAGGGGTGCATATTTTGAAACGCTGTAAGATCATAGTCCTATCAGGTATATCCGCGTCAAATGCGTACGGTCTACCCTGAATAATACAGACATTTCAGTCTCACTTCCCTGGGTAGCCCGCTTGGTACAGTCCTTGTGTCCGCCATCCCGGAGGGATGACGGAAACGGTATCCGCATCAAAAGCGCTGTAAAACCAGTTCCGCTTACACACGTGCCAGGAATACATCCTGCGTATACATCCCCCGGCGCTTCGCGCCACC